>NZ_SPPK01000005.1 GCF_004569505.1 Dysgonomonas mossii | reverse complement strand
TTTTGTGATCCTGTCCTTATCGATTCACTTATTAAGTAAATTGACGGTATAATATTTTCTAGCACCGAAGTGCTATTGTACTACACTCATATGTTGTCAAAATTTCAAAGATCGTTATCTGTTCGCTTGTCCCTTTTTCACCGTCCGAGTTCCTAGCTCTAAATCTTGTCTGTTGCCAAAACTCGCTCTCGAAAACCCGCCGGCTCTATCGGTAAAGCGGGTGCAAAAGTAATAACCTTTTCCTTACACTCCAAATCTTTTACCAATTAATTTTAAAATATTTTTCGGCAGAACTACAAAATTAATACCTATATCCCTTATATGCAAACTGTTGTTAAACATATTTTTTTTCAAACCTTTTTTTGAAAATTGAGGGGGTGATGAAGAAGGGACGCGGAAAAGGAGCGATTGATTGAATTTAGAAAAGCACATCACTTGTCCATTAATTTACAAAGAACCTCGTATGCAATTGGACAAGTGCTCGTATTTTTTACAGTTAATTTATAAATCTGCTCGAAGTTTTTCCGATCCGTATGAGGATATTCCCGGCAAGCTTTCGGTCGAGATTCGTATATCGAACAATAATTATCGTTCATAAGAAAAGGACAAGGCATAGATTTGAATACGTAATCGCCATCTTCATCTATCCGCAAATAGGAAGAAACAACTTCCGATGGTTTTATGCGAAGTGCTTTTGCCATCCGCTCAATATCCTTATCGTAGATAGCCGGCCCTAAACTCCGGCAACAATTGGCACACGTCAAGCAATCAATCTTTTCGAAGACCTCATCGTGCAATTGCTGCACAATGGTATCCATTTTGCCTAGACGCTTTTTATTCTTTTTATAATATTGAAGAAACAAAGGTTTCGCTTTCTCAGCTAATACCTGCAAATTTTCATATTGTTTCATTGTCTCTGTCTTCGGGTCTTGTAATTTCTCCTATTAGAGGCACACGCATTCGTATCTTTATATCTTCTTTATCGTACTTATGCCCGATAAGAAACATCAGCTTAGCTAAAGCGGCTTCGAATGTAGCGTCAAATCCACTGATAACACCTGCACGCAAAAGTTCACGCCCCGTCTCGTAACGCTGCATATTTACAAGTCCGATTTCGCATTGAGATATATTGACTATAATAACCCCCCGCTTCACCGTTTCGCGGATAAGATCAAGAAACCAAGGTGAGAGAGGAGCATTTCCAGAGCCATAGGTTTCAAGAATCACAGCTCTTATATTCTTCAATGTCAAGATTGCCTCTACGGTTTGTTTGTCAATTCCCGGAAACAACTTTAATGAAGCGATCCTATTATCTAATCGATAATGGAAGATCGTTTTCTTCTCATAGTCGGGTGTATGAATAGCCTTTCTCTCGTACCTTATCTGAATACCAGATTTTCCTAAATTAGGATAATTGTAAGACTTGAATGCATTAAAATTGTCTGCATTCACTTTGGTGCTCCTATTCCCTCGAAGCAAATCGTTCTGAAAGAAAACACATACTTCAGGAACAATTGGGTAGCCTAACTGATTCTTATCGGCAGCGATCTCCAGGGCGGTAATCAAATTCTCCTTTGCATCTGTTCTTAATTTACCGATAGGCAGCTGAGCTCCGGTAAGGACTACAGGCTTATGCAAGTTCTCGAGCATAAAGCTGAGAGCCGAGGCCGTATATGCCATCGTGTCGGTACCATGCAGCACAACAAATCCATCGTAATTGTCATAATTATCTTCGATGATATGCACCATCTTTTTCCAATGTTCGGGTGTAATCTCCGAAGAATCTATAACAGGATCGAAAACAATATGATCTACATGAAACTTGAAACGCTGAAGTTCAGGTATATGATTGTTCAGATGAGCAAAGTCGAAGGGCTCTAAAGAACCCGTAGCAGGATTTTCGACCATCCCGATTGTACCTCCTGTATAAATTAGTAATATGTGAGCATTAACATCAATCATAGTTTACCTGAAAAGAATTAATAACCTAATATACTTTTGTCAATTATTTAAATACTCGACCTACATTATCGGCCACTAAAATAGCAAAATGATTTTTATCTACATCTATTTCACTTGAAATATTTTCATAAACCTTACAAATAGTCAAATCAGATTCATCTGTTTCACAAAAAATATCAGTCAACGGAATCTCTTTAAGTGAATCTACATTAAACTTCTCCCCTATCGAAAATTTAAAGCCAACTCGACTCAATTGCTGTGTTTGTTGGGGATTACCTCTATAACCATGAATAATCCAAGGGATGTTACTTCCTTCGTATTCCTTATACAACCGGATTAGCTCGTCCCAGGCTTTTACGCAATGTATAATAAGAGGTTTATTTACATCCATAGCCAATTCGATCTGTTTGCGAAATACATCTATCTGCACAGACATTTCGGCTCCCCTTAGTTTGTCTAGGCCGGCTTCACCGATCGCTACGACATTGGGCTCGACAATAATTTCTTCTAAAAGGTGGAGTTGCGAATCAGAATCTTCGGCATTCCACGGATGCACTCCACAAGAAAACCAACAATCAGGATGCTGATTTCTTTTCTCATAAAAATCTTCCGGATAGGTATTCAGAATAGACTTCACCTCATACCCTTCGCATGAAGCGTCATCTACTTTATGTGTATGAATATTATATAAATACATAGTCCGAAACGAAAAAACGAGATTATCTTCTGTGCAGAAAAAATCTCGTTATTTTTTATATTGTTATAACATCTCTATCTTATAAGATTAATAAATTCTTCCCGAGTTTTAGCCTGATTAAATACTCCTGTAAAATCGGAGGTGGTAGTCGTCGAATTCTGTTTCTCCACCCCTCGCATCTGCATACACATATGCTGAGCTTCTATCACGACCATTACCCCCAAAGGATTAAGAGTTTGCTGTATACATTCCTTTATCTGTAAGGTCATACGCTCTTGCACCTGCAAACGACGTGCAAACACATCGACCACACGGGCAATCTTACTCAATCCCGTTATATATCCGTTAGGGATATATGCTACATGAGCTTTACCCCAAAATGGGAGCATGTGATGCTCGCACAAGGAATAAAAATCTATATCTTTTACAATTACCATTTGACGGTAATCTTCTTTAAACAAAGCCTTATTTAAAATAGCTTCGGGGCTTTCACTGTAGCCCTTTGTCAAAAATCGCATAGCCTTGGCAACTCTGTGAGGTGTCATTAGCAGGCCTTCACGCTCCGGATCTTCACCTAACAAAGAAATTATATTCTTATAGTGCTCCTCCAGGAGGTTCATTTTGTTTTCTTCTTGCATTATGAAGATTATATATTATCGTTTAACGACCTCCGACACGACGGTCATCTCTCGTCCGAATGAAGGGAATGTTTTGCGCATATCATGCATCATTTGCTCAGCTTCTTCTTTTGTACGGAAGTTACCTACCCGTAGACGCCAAAATGGAGACTGAAATGAAACCGAAGTTCTCAGCTCGGGATAAGCATTCCTTATCTGTGCCTGCTTCGATTCAGCTTCTCTTTTGGATTGTTGCTGATTATTTCCCATAAAAACTTGAATCTTGTACTCTCTCACTCTGGTTCCGGGAGCTACATTCGCATTCGAAGATGTAGACGGCTCAGGTTCTCCGAGAGAGTCTATAGGCTCGGTACTCCGAACCGCTATTTTACCCTGCAACACATCATCTTGCATCACTTTTACATCCCCTTGCCCCCATTTAGATGAGTTCAGTTCATCAATGATTGTTTTCTGACTGTTTTGTGCAATCGCAGAAGCCGAAAACAATCCTAATAAAAAGAAAATATAAAAACTTTTTTTCATATGTGTGTTATTTAAAAATGTTGCGGATATTCGGTCAGGGTTCATCCGCAACATTATATATAAACTTTAGTTGATCTTCTTAGAATCCTTCAATTACAGGAATAAATTTCTCAACATCGAGAGAAGCTCCACCTATAAGTCCGCCGTCGATATCAGGACATGAGAAAAGTTCTTTTGCATTTCCTCCGTTCGCGCTACCACCATATAGGATTGAAGTGTTATCTGCAACTTCTTTACCATATTTGTCAGCGATTATCTGACGGATGAAAGCGTGCATTTCCTGAGCCTGAGCAGATGTAGCAGTAAGACCTGTACCAATAGCCCAAACCGGTTCGTAGGCAATAACTATTTTAGAAAAGTCTTCGGCAGAAAGATTAAACAATGCATCTACTGTTTGTCTTTTTACAACATCGAAATGTACATTTGTTTCTCTTTCTTCTTTTGTTTCACCGATGCAGAAAATTGGGCTTAATCCGTTAGCTAAAGCTAATAGCACTTTTTCTTTCAAGATAGCATCTGTTTCTCCGTAGTATGTACGACGCTCAGAGTGGCCGAGGATTACATATTTTGCGCCTGTAGAAGCTACCATTGCAGCTGATACTTCGCCTGTATATGCGCCTGAAACTTTATCAGCACAGTTTTGAGCAGCAACACCCAATTTAGTAGATGAAGCTACGCTTGCCAAATGAATGAATGGAGTACCTACAATTACTTCACATTTTAATGTTTTCCCGGCTAATGCAGCTTCTAATTCTTTAGCAAACGCAACACCTTCTTGTAGATTCTTGTTCATTTTCCAGTTTCCTGCAACAATATTCTTTCTCATGATTTTAATATTTGTTTTTATTGATTAATATATTATTCTTTAATTTCTTCTTCATTTTCTTCTTCTGTAATAGCTTCTTTCTTCATCTTTCTGAAAAACAGGAAATCCAATCCTTTCAGAAACAACAATGGTAAAAAGAATGCAACACACACAGCTATCAAGTTCTTTTTGTCTTCGGCCTTCGTATCTATCATCTGTCCATAAGGCAAATCAGTCAAAGGTTTTGTAAGATACTCTTCTGCAGGAACATCTATATCCGCCCATTTGTTGACTACAATACCTTCTTTTAACAGAATAAGCCCGGGATTGGAACGAATTACAGTTTTTAGCATACGTCCGTCAGCTGTACAGAAATCAAAATTTATCGTATTCTCTTTTGACCATTTCATTATCTCATCTGTAGGCGATGCGGTCACACAAAAGAAATGATAATTATGATCTTTTGCATAGTTTTCTATATCCTCGAATCGGCTGAGATAAGAATCACTCATGTTTATTAGCGAAGGTGTTATCATCAAGAAAACATAATTTGAATCCGACAACACCTCTTGCGTAATATCTAATTGTGTTTCAACCTCTGTCCTATCGGAGTTAAATACAAGTTTATTTATAGAAAAGTCATTAATAACAGGCTTTTCTCCTTCTTGTATAACATGATTATCCATTCGCACAAAAACCCATGTACTATCTTCCCAAGGATAATTATCTTCAGTAAATTCTTTTTCTACTCCGTCCTTCGCATAAACGAGCACAGTCTTCTCTTCTCTACCTTTTCCACTCTCTACACTCATCAGTTTAGGAAGATTAGCTCCTATTTTATAAGGTCGGAAGTCGAACAAAGGATCGTATAAATAATTGCGGAATGTGAAAAGACCAATAAAAATAAAGATATACAAGAATGCCAGCCAGTATGTTTTACCTGTAAACCAATTACTGATACGCTCACAATATAAGAATACTATAACAGAGCATATAAGCAGTACTATATTTTTATAGAATGTCTGCCAATTGGTAATTATCAAAGCATCGCCAAAGCATCCGCAATCTTCTACCGGATCTGTTATAGCCAGATACAAAGTAAGCCCCGTCATAAAGACCATAACCAGCAACATCAGTCGTGAATTCCACTTACGATACAAGCCGAAAAGCATACATGCCCCCATTGCAAATTCTACAACACTTTGCAAAACAGAACCTGTCATAGACAAAAAAGAAAGCGAAGTAAGATTGAATGCAGCAAAGTAATCTTCGATTTTATAAGCCGTACCAAAAGGGTCAACCGCCTTTACAAAGCCGGAGAAAATAAAGGTCACACCCAGTATAATTCTGGATATTTCTACTAAAATCTTTATAATTACATCCTTCTTTTTGCCCATTTATTTAATTATCCCTCTTCAGGAAATTCTAACTTTATCAAACCAAAGAGAGAATAGTTTACCATATCCATATAGTTGGCATCTACTCCTTCCGAAACAATAGTCTTGCCTTTGTTTTCTTCTATCTGCTTTGTCCGATATATCTTTGTAAGAATAAGATCTGTATATGAACTAATCCGCATAGAGCGCCATGCCTCATCATAATCATGATTTTTGGCATACATCAATTCTTTGGTTTCAGTCATATGTTTATCATACAATGCGAGAGCCTGCTCTTCGGTAATATCTATACTATCCGAAAAACCCAATTCCAATTGCATCAAGCCAATGATACCATAATTCACGATTCCGATAAACTCGGGAACAATACCTTCATCAATAAGGCTCACGCCCTTTTCTTCGATACTTCTTATACGTTTTGCTTTTATCAGTATCTGGTCAGTAACCGATTGTGGGCGGAGTATACGCCATGAAGCACCATAATCTTTCAACTTTTTGGCAAAAAGAGTACGGCATATCGCTATTACATGTTCAAATTGCTGTTTGGTATCGGCCATGTGGATATCTCTATTTTTAAGGAAGCAAAGGTATGAAAAATTGTTTAATCATAAGATTCAGAAGTTGTCAATAATAAGGTGTCTTCACTTTTTATAAGTTTTAATGCTCTAAAGCTTCTATGATAACAAGCTGTAAAAAAACCTTTTTAGTGAAAAGGTGACAAAAGTGACACCTTTTACGCACTTTTTCACTGTCACTTTTCAGCCTCCAGCTTAAAACAAGAACCCTTCTTTATAAGATAATTCTAGTATAAAAAACGAAAAGGGGCTATCAGAATAATCTGATAACCCCCAATCTATTATGAACATTTTATCACTTTTTTGCCATTCGCTTACGATCATTTTCGTCCAGATAGATTTTACGTAAACGTATCGCATGCGGCGTTACCTCTACGTACTCATCTCCTTTTATATATTCCAAGGCATCTTCAAGACTGAAAATAACAGGAGGAGCAAGCTTCACCTTATCATCTGTCCCCGAAGCACGCACATTGGTCAACTTCTTCGATTTTGTAAGATTTACAACCAGATCTCCTTCTTTGCTATGTTCTCCTACAATTTGCCCCATATAGATATCTGTCTGCGGCTCAAGGAAGAACTTACCTCTATCTTGCAATTTATCAATAGCATATGCATACGCATTACCAGATTCGCTAGCGATAATAGATCCATTCATGCGTTTTTCGATATCTCCCTTCCATGGTTGGAATTCTAAGAATCGGTGTGCAACAACAGCTTCTCCCGCCGAGAGCGTAAGTGCAGCATTGTTTAACCCGATAATACCACGTGAAGGAATATTGAATTCGAGATAGATACGATCTTTCTTGTTACCCATCATCGTCAATTCTCCACGACGACGTGTCACAAGGTCTATAATTTTACTTGAATATTCTTCCGGCAAATTGATAGTCAATTGCTCTACCGGTTCATATTTTTGTCCGTCAATATCTTTTATGATAACCTTTGGCTGACCAACTTGCAGCTCATACCCTTCGCGACGCATAGTCTCGATAAGGATTGACAAGTGCAGAATACCACGTCCATAAACAATCCACGAATCGGAGTTGTCCGTTGTTTCAACACGTAGCGCCAAGTTGCGGTCGAGCTCCCTCATCAAGCGGTCGTGAATATGCCTTGATGTCACAAATTTACCATCTTTCCCAAAGAAAGGAGAATCATTGATGGTAAACAACATCGACATAGTAGGTTCATCGATATCGATTGTCGGTAACGCTTCCGGATTTTCCAGGTCGGCAATCGAGTCGCCAATTTCAAAACCTTCGATTCCTATCAGGGCACAAATATCCCCACACTGAACTTTCGGTACTTTTATACGTCCCAGTCCTTCGAATATATTTATTTCTTTTATTCTCGTTTTTACAAAACTTCCATCACGCTTGCACAAAGAGACATCCATATTCTCTTTGAGTTCTCCACGATGTACACGCCCGATAGCAATACGTCCTACATATTTAGAATAGTCTAATGATGTAATCAACATTTGCGGTGTTCCTTCCAAATATTCGGGAGCCGGAATATATTTTACAATAGCGTCCAGCAATGGAGTTATATCTTCTGTTGGTTTGCTCCAATCATCCGACATCCACGCTTGTTTCGCAGATCCATAGATGGTAGGGAAATCCAACTGTTCCTCGGATGCGTCGAGGCTGAACATCAAGTCGAAAACCATCTCGTGCACTTCATCAGGACGACAGTTGGGTTTATCCACTTTATTAATAACCACAATTGGCTTCAATCCCATCTGAATAGCTTTCTGCAACACAAAACGGGTTTGAGGCATCGGGCCTTCAAATGCATCGACCAACAGCAAACAACCATCAGCCATATTCAATACACGTTCAACCTCGCCACCAAAGTCGGCGTGTCCGGGTGTATCTATTATATTGATTTTAGTTCCTTTATAATTAATCGAAACATTTTTGGAAAGGATGGTAATCCCTCGCTCACGCTCCAAATCATTATTGTCAAGTATTAATTCGCCTGTAGATTGATTGTCTCTGAACAATTGTCCGGCAAGAAGCATCTTATCAACAAGAGTAGTCTTACCATGATCGACGTGTGCGATAATCGCAATATTTCTAATATTTTGCATATATATAAATTGAGGGTGCAAAGGTACAATATTTTTATAAAAAAATAATCCATTTAGAACATCTAAATGGATCACAATTTATTCTTTTTACAATACTTACCCCAAATAACCTCTGACAATGCCTCGTGGCGAACCTTTAACAAAATCAACAATCAGTCTCATCTCAGGAGTTTCTTCAAATTCACTCTCAATCTTATTGATTGCATCAGAAAAATTGAATCCCGACTGATAGATTACACGGTATATTTCTTGTATTTCATTTATCTTTTCATTGCTATAAGCATGTCTGCGCAATCCGACAAGATTTACTCCGGAAAAGCAAACAGGTTCGCGTCCTGCAATAATATACGGAGGAATATCTTTTCCTAGGCGGGTTCCACCCTGTATCATTGCATGTGCCCCGATACGAGTAAATTGATGTACAAGTGTTCCGCCACTCAATATTGCATGGTGCTCTACCTCTACTTCTCCTGCCAACTGAGTAGCATTACCAAGTATGATGTTATCATTCAGCACGCAGTCATGTGCGACATGGCTATATGCCATCAACAAGCAGCTATTACCTACTTTAGTATATCCTTTCGAAGCTGTACCTCTGTTTATGGTAACACACTCTCTTATTGTAGTATTATTTCCTACTATTGCAAGGCTTTCCTCTCCTCTGAATTTCAAATCCTGAGGTATTCCGCCTACTACAGCTCCGGGAAATATGCGGCAATTACTTCCTACTCGGGCTCCATTTCTTACATTAGCACCCGACATTACGATAGTACCATCGCCAACTTCTGTATTTTTGTCAATAAAGGCAAAAGGTTCAATTGTTACATTTTCACCCAATTTAGCTTCCGGGTGCACATAAGCCTGATTCGATATGTTTGACATAATACTTTAATTATTTATTTTTTACAATTTGCGCGGTAAACTCAGCTTCAGAAACCAGCCTGTCACCAATAAAAGTAAACCCTTTCATGTTGGCAATTCCACGACGAATCTCAGACATCATATTCAGTCTGAAAATCAGCGTATCTCCCGGCACTACTTTGGTTCTGAATTTTACGTTATCTATTTTCAAAAAGTAGGTCGAATATCTTTCCGGCTCATCAATCTGAGAAAGAACCAACAATCCTCCCACCTGTGCCATTGCTTCTACCTGCAATACTCCCGGCATAACCGGTTCTTGAGGAAAGTGGCCTTGAAAGTAAGGTTCGTTTGTTGTAATATTTTTTATACCTACAATATGTTTTTGCCCTACCTCAATCACTTTATCCACCATCAAAAACGGATACCTGTGAGGCAATAGCTCCTTAATTCTGTTTATATCAAACACTGCCGGTTTATTAGGCTCATATACAGGCGGCTGAACTTCATTCAGCTTAATCTGCTTGCGAACTAAACGTGCCAGCTTATTATTGATCTTATGTCCCGGACGGGTAGCAATAATTCTACCTCTGATAGGTTTCCCTATCAATGCCATATCTCCTATTATATCCAATAGTTTATGGCGAGCGGGCTCATTCGGGTACATTATTTGCTTGTTATTCAGATATCCAAGCTCTGTAGCATCTTTATATGGTACACCAAGCAAATCAGCTAAACTGTCAAGGTCTTGCTGAGATATTTGACGCTCATAGATAACGATTGCATTATCGAGGTCTCCACCTTTTATCAATCCGGCTTCAAGCAGTTTTTGTATTTCACGTACAAAAACAAAAGTTCTCGCATTGGCTATTTCTTTAGGAAAATCAGCTAGATTTTCGAGAGTAGCCGATTGATTCGGAATATATTTAGATTCGAATTCAATAAACGAATTGATGCAAAAACGATCATCAGGCAATAGAGTTAGTTTAGACCCGGTTTCCTCGTCCACGACTTCCATCTTGCTGCGAACAACAAAATAGTCTCTTTCCTCTGTTTGCTCTTCGGTTCCTACTGCAAATATTCCCTGTACATATTGTATCGAACTCCCATCCAATATCGGAAACTCAGGAGCATTCACTTCAATAAGACAGTTATCTATCTTAAGAGCATACAAAGCAGCCATAGCATGCTCTATAGTACTCACCTGCACATTATCCTTTATAAGAACAGTACCACGCTGCGTATTTCCTACATTTTCGGCAACTGCATCAATTATAGGCTGACCTTCCAGGTCTACTCTTTTTATTTTATATCCGTGATTGTCCGGGGCAGGATTAAATGTTATGGTTATAGGTAATCCTGTATGCAGCCCTTTTCCTTGCAATGTAAAACTGCCTTTCAGAGTGTGCTGTTTGCTCATTTTTTTAAAATATATTATTCATGTTTATTTGCTTTCAATGCATCAATTTCCTTTTGCAACTGTGCTAACTGCCTGTACATTTCAGGCAATTTAGGAAATATGATACTTGATCTGAAGAAATCTTTCACTGGTACTGCCGGGGACCCAAGTATTTTTGCATCGGGTTCGATATTGCTTATTATACCAGACTGAGCACCTATATTCGCATTATCACCAATGGTAATATGTCCGCCCAATCCGACCTGTCCGCCAAACATACAGTGTTTGCCGACTTTAGTAGAGCCGGATATACCGACCTGAGCCGCCATTACTGTATTTTCTCCGACTTCAACATTATGTGCAATCTGAATCAAGTTATCTAACTTAACCCCTTTATGTATAACAGTCGCATCCATCACGGCGCGATCAATTGTTGTATTTGCTCCTATTTCGACATCATCCTCAATGCGTACAATACCCATCTGAGGAATCTTTTTATATATCTCACCTTCGGGTGCAAAACCAAAGCCATCGCTTCCGATAACCGCACCACTGTGTATGATACAATTATTACCGATAATACATCCTTGATATATTTTCACTCCGGGATAGATGATTGTATTATCCCCGATTGTAACATTGTCTCCAATATAAGATTGTGGATATATCTTCGAATTATTGCCCACTACTGCACCTTCTGCAATATATGAGAATGCTCCCACATATACATTTTCGCCGAGCTTAGCAGTATCTGCAACAAAAGACATTGCTTCTATTCCTTTCTTCTGAGGTTTCATTTTCTCTACCATATCCAATAATATGGCAAGAGCTGCATAGGCATTGAAACAACGCACCAGCGTTGCCTTTATCGGACGTTCTGCTACAAAATCATTATTCACCAATACGATACTGGCGTCTGTTGTATATATGTAATGGGTATATTTGGGATTTGCTAAAAATGTCAATGTCCCGGGTTTACCGTCTTCTATACGTGAAAAATTATTCACTTCAACTGAAGAATCCCCTTCAATAGTTCCATTTAAGACTGTAGCAATCTGCTTTGCAGTGAAGGATATTTGCATAAAAATAGACTAAAAAATATTTGGCACCCCTTATTAAGGGTGCGAAATAACTAATAATTTTCCAAATATATTACTTTTATGCTAAAAAAACGGCTGATCAAAGCGAAATATTATTAATTATTCTATCTTTCCGTAAAAAGAGATTGGTTGTCTATTATTTTCATTCACTACTAAAGTAGCATATCCGGTGTCTCCGATAGAAAGGCTGAGAGAGTATTTGCGTGGAGTATCTTTTGTGGTTATAGAAACATCCCACATCCCTTTTTTATTCTTTGTAACAGAATAGTCAAAATCTTTACTTGTAAATTTTATTCCTCCATCTGTTGGAGAAATGGGAGCAGTATATGCTCTACCGAAATATGGCAAATAAGAATTTATAGTATCCTTTGATACTTTGAGTGAATAAGAATAATCCAGACTTATTGATTTCCCACTCATCGGTAAAGCCGTTTGAGGGACAAAAGTATAATTTGCTGATTCTATTTTTTCTGTCAGCTTAGTAATAACCTCCTGCTTTGTCAGGCTGTCTCCCGCTTTACAACTAAATCCTAGAATAACGATAGCGGTCAGTACAAGTATTGTTCTCATGTTAAAGCCCTCCATTTTGTTTTATAATAAATAACGCTTGGACATAAAACATTGTTTAAACATTTCAGTATAAACAAACTAAAAAACAAGAACTCTTATCTATTGCCCAAATCAAGATACATCATCTGAAAGAATGATTTAGCTTTTTTCTCCAAATCAGTGACATCGCCTTTATGATGAATAATGCTTTGCTTATCATTATCGTAAGTTACCATTCCCGTAGAGTCTGTCATGCTAAAGCCATTGACATAAGAATAGAATGCAAATTTATTACCTTCGGAGCTTAGGATATTTTTACTGAACTTAAAGTCATCATGCTTTAAGTTTAGCTGAGACAGCAAAGTTGCAGCTATGTCATTTTGCGAAGCATAAGATGGAACTGTTACCGGCTGTTTTATAGCGCCTCCTATCCATATAAGAGGAATACGAAAACGCTCCGGATCACTATTGCTCAAACCTTTGGGATACGACTGCATTGCATGATCGGCAACGAAGAGAATCAAGGTGTTATCCCACTGTTTTGTTTTTTTCAATTGTTCTACGAAATTTCCCAGACATTCATCGGTATAATGTACTGCATCAAGAAACGGTTCTTTGAATCCAGCTCGGGGCACATCGAATGGCTCATGGCTACTAAGAGTAAGCACAACTTTGACGTAAGGTTCACTTTGCTCTTTAGAGAGTAGATCTTCGTGCAGTCTGTTAATCAAAAACTTATCAGGAACACCCCATTTTGTAAGACGCTCGCTCAAAGGGAATTTTTTATCAGAGACAATATCTTTTATCCCGCATGCACCCACAAAATAAGAACGCATATTAGCGAAATCAGCATCACCACCATAATAAAAAGAGAGATTATTATAGCCTGCATCTTTCAATGCTTTGGGGATAGTAGCTAACGTTCCTGTCTTTTGCGGATACTTCATTATAGCTACAGTAGGGTGTGCAGGATAACCGCTCAGAATAGAAACAAGTCCCCGGTCGGTACGGAAGCTGTTTGCATAAAAGTTTTTGAAAAACACGCCTTCCTTCGCATAGCGACTCATATTAGGTGCCACCACAAAGTCTAAAGCGACATTAGCAGAAAAACTCTCGAGAATAAACAATATGATATTAGGTCTATCTGTTTTCAATAAATTAGGAACACTATCACTTTTAGGCTGAAAGTTTAGTTGAGCAAACACCTTTTCAGCCTCTTTTTTATCATAAAATTGATATTGCGAAGCAAAATTATCAGACTTAAAGAACGACGACATCAGATTGAATTCGGGGTTGATAGCCGCATGATTAAAGAACATATTGTCGCTATAGTACACCTGACCAATATTCATAGTAGATACAGTAATTCCACCCCTGATAGGAAGAAAGAGTGCCGCCAGCAGAACGACCAGCACAATACAAGATTTAGCGATACTCTTTGGAACCGTAAAATTAAGTACTTGCTTTCTTATAATATACATATATCCTAGGTAAGATACTACAAAATATATAGCCATACCCAGTATACCAAATACGAAGTCGAGAATAGAGGCACTTGCAAAAGTTTCTTTTGGCTTTTTTAGATAAAGAAAAACTGTAGAGTCGAAGTGAAATCCCCAATATGGATATACAACCAAGTCTACAACCGTAATTATTGCTATCAACAATAATATAATCCCAAAGTAAATATTGTATGTTCGCGCTATAATTTGAGGTTTGACCCAAATAGACGCGATGAGTACAAGAGCCGGAAGCACTGTGAGGTATCCGCTCATCGACAAATCGAGAGGCAAACCATTATACAGTATATCAAGTATATCTTTTGCCGAAACGCCCCCTCCTAAAGAGGCATGAATAAAAGCAAACAGAATTTTGCCGATAAGGAATAAAAGAACGAAATAGAAAAATACAGTCAAATAGAGGATTATTCTTTGCTTCATTTGGATCTAAAAGATTGGATGAGGCACAAAGATAATTTATCTAAAAAAAAAGTCATAGTAATTTATGGAAATTCAACATCTGTTATCTCTATTAAGTAAAAATAGATGTTTAACCTCTTAAAAAATAAATATTATGGCTAACATAGATACTACAGGTAAGAGCGAAACTAAAAAAGGCAGACCTGAACGCAAGATATTAAGAGTAGACTTTACTCCGATGGTAGACATGAATCTTTTACTGATTACATTCTTCATGTTTTGCACAACATTAAGCATTCCTCAAATAATGGATGTAGCTATGCCAACAGATAAGGGAGCGCAAGCTGTGCCCGACTCAAAATCTGTAACAGTGATTTTGGGAGAAAATGATAAGGTTTACTATTATGAAGGCTTAGCAAATTATGAAGATTATACATCATTGAAAGAAACAAACACTCTTGGTTTACGCAATATGTTGCTAACCCGAAACAACGCAAACATGTCTAAGATAAAAGAGTTGAGACAAAAACGTTATAAAAAGCAAATCACTGAAAAGGAATTTAAAGAGATGTCTAGCAATGTAAAAAAATCAAAGGACGGGCTTATTGTTTTGATAAAGCCAACAGAAAAATCCAATTATAAAAATCTGGTAGACGCTCTCGATGAAATGCAAATATGCGGAGTTGGGAAATACACAATTGTAGATCTTGAAGATGGCGATAAAGTACTGATGGAAAACCTGAAAACAAAGGGTAAATTAACCGCCATGGCCGACAGACCTGAATAATTCTTCCTTACACATATATATAATATATTAGTATGGGGTTGCAGTAAATAGCTGCAACCTCTTTTTTATAAAAAGAAAGAAAAAGTAACTGCTAATATTTTTTCAAACATATTGCTTGTGTTAATATCTTTTGTACCTTTATCTCAAAGAGAGCAGCCATTCTCTAATAGCCTTTTGATACCGAATAATGAATACAAAAAATAGACTTAGATGAAATATTTGTTTTTTACATTATCTATTATTTTAATCTTCTCATCATGTAGTTCTACATTTTTCTACTCTACCTTAAATACGCCTAACGAGTATGTCGAAAAAGTAGATAATGGAGATTTTCTTTTAGAAACGGATAGTCTGTGGATTGCTTATTGTTTTAAGGGACAGGATGGTCCGGTACAAATCACGGTATTCAATAAATCTGACAAGCCACTATATGTAGACTGGGGCAAATCTGCCCTTATCATAGATAATGTAGCGACAACATATTCGGGAGAAGAAATTAATTACTCAGGAGATTGGGATAGTACTATCAACAGCAACTCATCTTCATGGGGCAGCTTTAGTGGAGCTGCATCGCTCCCTAAGAGTGTAAGTTTTGTTCCTCCACAAACTATGGTAAGTGAGATACCTTTAATCTTAAGCCCCAAATTTGATCATATAAATAAGAAAAGCTATAAGAATGCAACAATGGGAGGGCAAGGTGATGTAGCTTTAAAAATTAGAAGACGAGACTTTGACCAAACCAATACTCCATTAGCTTTTAAAAGTTATTTGACCATCTATTCGCAACCCGACAAACCGATGGTTTTTGAGCAAGACTTCTATTTGTCGAGCCTGATAAGAACAGAAGCAAAACCATCTGAAATGTTTAATCAATTATTAGACCGTGGAGATCTATTCTATGTAGAAAAACCAGCCAATAATGATGCCTTGTATGCAACATTGGGAATTATAGGCGGAGCCGGACTAATAGTGGTTGGTGTCATGTATGGCGAACCAGAGAAAACGACATACTATGATGACTATTAAAATCTATCTCAATTTTAGCTTATAAAGATAAGAATCAAGAGCCTTTATGCTATCTGAAAAAATATAGCGTTTTGATAGCTGATGTTGATATTTCCTAAAGTCTGCACTAATTTCTTTAGGTTCATGGTGAACCAATATAAAATCGCAAAGAGGTATAGAGTCTATTTTTTGAAAAACAAAAGGGCTAAAATCATTATCAGCTGCTGTTTTTAAGATACAGAAATAATGATCGGGAACAATCAATTGTAATCGTGGCATTATGGAGTAAGATGAATCGGCTGCGACAAAAATTTGCTTTTCTCCATCATTGGTAGCAAACTCACGAATATTATGGTATAAGGATTCTGTTTCATTGTAATATTTCACTCCTGAATATACACGAACCCCTCCTACAAAAATCAATAATACAAAAAACACATTCGTCAACCACCTGGAAATCGGATACTCGTATGCCTTGTCAAAAACAAAGGCCATACTTAAAACAAAAAGTCCGAAAGAGCATGTCATATAACGGCTCGCCAATATTGGCACATATGATATTGAAATCAGAGCCGCTATTAAAATAGGAAAAAGGAATACAAAAAAAGAAATGATCGCCAGATAAGTCTTTTCATCTCTGTTTTTAATCCCTGAGCGCAACACCTTAAGTGTTATTAGCAGTTGAATACCCATCACAATAATGAGTCCTATCATCATCTGTATTTTAGTAAAGTCGGTAAATGGCCTCCAAACTTCTTTAGGAGAATAAAAATAATAGATGTGCAAGAACAGATCGTTTAATGTCAGCGGTTTTATCCAATACTCGTTAGCTACATCTGAAAACTGCCATAACAGTTGTAAAAGCCAAGGGACATATAAAGTGGAGAATACTATTCCGCAGTATACCAAGCGTTTCCATTCCTTCTTTTTCTGTACTAAAAATACAAGCAGGAAAATATAAATGCCCACAACACTCAGCAGTCCATAGTTATGCAAATAAGCAGCACAAAGTCCGGTTATCAGAAACAACCTCCAATTGCGGAAACGCCCCTCCAAGTATACTTTATAGCCACAAATAGCACAAGCCAATACAAAAAACATAGTCCAAGAGTACATCCGTATATCTGTTGCCAAGTATTGCGTAACGGGGAACATGATGAGAAGGGAGATAAACATAAGTGCTACTCTGTCTCCAAACTGCTTTCTTATAGGAAAGTACCCAAGCAAGAATGTAGCAAATATGCCCAACGCGGAAAAGAGCCTTAATGAAAAGATTGTGTCTCCGAAGATCGCACTGAATGCTTTGAGTCCCCAATAATAGAGGGGTGGATGAACATCTTTTGCGGTAATCTTTACGATATCGGAGTATGACGATTTCACCATAAAAACGGAGTATGCATCATCATAAGGTATAGCCAAGTCGGCAAAGTCGAGGTAAGTAAACAGGCTAATCCCTATCGCAAAAAGCAAGATATAAACAGAAGAAACTTTTCGGTTTTTATTTCCAACTTCCATTACCGTACTACCATTGCAGCGACTTCATGATGCGAACAATATCGTCACGCAAAAAAGCAACGACAGGAACGATTGAGTCTGATTTTACAGCATCGTCAAAATATAGTGCACCTCTCATAAATTTTGAAGAATTATTGGTCACGTAAAATTGGATAGGAGATGCAACAGAGCCTTTTATATCATATATCAAGCCTGATAAATGTTTTAGCGAATCAGAAAATTGAGTTTGTGATATGCTCTCCGCCCTCACCGCATGGCTATATGCCAATTGATGACTATCGTCAAGCATCTTGGATAATTCTTTATTATTGGTTGGAATATAGGTACAATAAATTTTTGCTTTGTATGTCGGATAATAAATATTGAACCAAACCTCATTTTTAACTTCGGGATTCAAGTATTCTATTTTTGCGAGAGAGGAGTATAGAAAAGAGAAGCCTGAACCTTGTAACCTAACAGTGTCAGCCGCCACCTTTTCTATACGAGCATATCCAATAGGCTTAGGGGTATATTCGCTACAGGAACTTAAAGTAAATGTAAAAACAAAAAAAAGAATACTTAATATTTTCATCGTAACAATACAAAGAACAGATTAATCAAACAGTGGTTACTATTTTACTTAATCTGTTCAGTTTTATATTTTATTCCATACTCTTCCTCTAAGGAAGCATTATACATATCTTTCAGTATCTAAATCAGAATGGCAGGTCATCCTCCTCTCCCATCATCGGAGGAGCTTGATATCCTGTATTCTCTGTCGGTGTATTATCCGAACCATACCCCGTAGGTGAACCATAGCCGGCAGGAGAGTCTCCGCCTTCACGTTTACGACTTCCCAATAGTTCAAGATTGTCTGCATATATCTCATTAACGTAACGCTTCACTCCATTGGCATCATCGTAAGTACGCGAACGGATTTTCCCTTCAACATATACCTGAGTACCTTTTCTCACAAATTGTTCTGCGACTTTAGCCAAGCCACGCCAGCAAACAATATTATGCCACTCTGTACGGTCAGGTATCTGAGTTCCGTTTGCAGCTGTGTAGCCTCTTTCGGTAGTAGCCAACGTAAAGTTAGCAACAACGCTTCCGTTATCAAAATATTTTACATCGGGGTCTTTCCCTACATTTCCTACCAGTATTACTTTATTTATCGACATATCCTGAAATATTTTTTAACTATAGTACACAAATATAGAAAAAAAATCGCTTGTTGTTATTTCATTATTCTTCTTTCGGTTTGCCAACCGATACTATTTTTTGAAGAAATAAAGAATTAGGTATTATAATCTGTTCTCCATCCATTGTTCTGAGGTATGTATGAAAAGTAAGCACATTTTCTATTGTAGCCTCTATCGGCGTATCCTTATCAAGAATATGTATTTTGTCCCCTATTCTGAACGGCATCGAAAAGAAAATTATAATGCCAGCCGTAATATTGCTCAGGATAGACCATTGCGCAAACAAAGCAACCCCAATAACAGCAAATATAGAAGAAACTGCAACCAACATATTCTGTGGTTGTACTCCCCATATAATTGCAAGCGCAACAACACAAACAAAATTAATCAGTATATTGATTACCTGTATTATTTGAAATATTCGGGCTTCAGCCTTTAAGGTTAGTTGCCCATATTTTATTATTATCTTTCTTGATACATATTTAGATAGTGGCGTTAGTAATATAATAAAAACTGACGCTATAATCTGAGGTAAATACTCTTCTACAACTTCAATCATTCCTTATCGTCTTTTTTAATATTAATATAAAACTTATTTATAACAAAAAAGCACAACTTTTGATTGTTGTGCCTTCTCATATATTTCATCATATACTATTAAGATGCTGACTCAAAGTATAGGAGATATTTGGCAGATGAGTCGGTGTTCCAATTTCCATCTAATGTTTCTTTTACAACATCCTGACCATTTTCTGTAACGGTCTTGTTATAACGGAATTTTATAGGGATAGCAACGCTTTTTTCATTATTGAAGCTGAATTTTCCACTCTGATATTGGAAATACGATCTTAATTGCGTCATTTTCGCTACATATAATATAGCTCTACTACCTAGAGCTCCATTACCTTCAAGTCTTTTTCCAAATCTAACATCGATAATTATCTTATTATTCCCTATTTCTTGAACTACACCATTGACTTCTTCTTTTTGATTAGAAGCATCATAATAAAAATACATATCTGTAACAGTTCCTTCCTTCAATTGTGCCTGAGCTCCAAAAACCCATCCGTCTCCAAAAAAATCTTTTATCGGATAAGGAAATGGAGATGTGAATGTCGTTGGGTTAAAGTCATCTACTCTATCCGGAGCTTTAACGGCTACACTGGTTTGTTCTATTCTAACCAAGGGTTGGCCATAATCGGTTCCTTGATAAACCCCATTACCCAATGATTGAGAAGTATTTATAGAATAACCCATCGTATAATACTGTCCTTCTATAGTATTCGAGGCGCTTACCTGATCTGTAACGATCCATGTTCTGTAACTTGCTACAGCGGCTACTTTCATGCTGTTCTTGGTGGTTACAAAAACATAGTCATTGTTAATATTTATCTTATTATCGCTGTCTCCAAGGCAAGAAGAAAATAAAAGCCCTACAGCAAATACCCCACAGATCAATTTTAGTATTGATGTTTTCATGTTTTAAATTAATTATTCGTAAATATTAAAAATCGAACTTAACACCCAGATTAAAATCCAATTGAATTTTTCGATCTGAGTATATTGTGGAGTACTTATTTCCGGCATCAAAATAATAAGCACCTCCAATCGTTCCGTAAAGATACAATTTTTTATAAATAGGATATGCACCTCCTATCCCTACATTTGCAGAAAATTGAGGATTAGCCTGTTTTATTGATTCTTTCATATAGTATGGCTCTGAATAATAGAGATCTCGAGGGAGCCCCATAACAATAAGGGTAGATTCTGTATACGCTATCTTACTTTCATATTGTCCCTTAATATCTTTTTGCACCATCCCTCCGGCAGAGAAATAAAACTTAGCCTTGCCCAATTCATAGAATTTATAATTCAACGTTAATGGTACCCCCAAATAATGGAAGTATTGATTTTCTCGAATATTAAAGGCACTATTTGACGTTATCTTAGAAGAAAGATAAGTGTAAACAATACCTGTTTCTAAAGATAAATTAGGAGTAATGCTTTTAGAAACCTTCAATCCAAATGAAATCGGCAAACTATGTTGCAACTTAAATTCTTTATTTTCTTTAGCAAGGGCATCATTGAAAGATCTGCCTCTGGTAGGATAAGAGAATAATAAACGTCCACCACTTTGACTGATATCTTGCCCAAATAAAGCTGAATTAGCAGAAAACCCTACAGAAAGACCTGAACCCGATTTCTTTTTCGGCAAGAGTTGCACCGTCCTATGATCGTCACTACTGCGCAAGGATTTCTCTTTTACTTCTTCTTTCTTTTCCGGTTTAATCGATTCTTTCTCCAGATCTTGTGAAGGAGTTGAAACCTGCACATCAACAACTGCTTTCTTCTCCTGCAGCTCGGCTCTTGCTATAATAGGTCTTATCGCAGGTCGTGGAGAAATCACGATCGTTGTATCATCAAGCTTGATTGTATCCTGAATAGCTTCTTCTATTGTAGCTACTTTTGGTTCTTCGGGTACAACCAAATTACTGCCTTTCGGAATAAGTAGTACACCGGTAACAACTGCCGCAGCAACACCTACTGTTATCAATGCAGTCTTTATTAGAGAGACCTTAGAGGCTGTTGCAACAGAAGAACCCGAAGAAGAAGAGGTGGAGCTGGACGCAGAAGATGGGTCAGCAGGTGCTGCCTGCTGAGACAAAAGCTGATCTAACCCACCCCATAGGGATGCAGGCACTTCCGGCTCAAAGTCTTTCAACTTTGAGGAGAATAGATCCTTTATTTTGTCTTTATCTTCTATCATCTTTACACTCTCTCGTTTACATATTTTTTTACCCTATCCTGCAATATTTGCCTGGCCCTCACATACTGTGAGCGAGAAGTTCCTTCACTTATACCAAGCATATCAGCAATTTCTTTATGGGAGTAATCTTCTATAGCATACAAATTAAAAACAGTAGAGTAACCTTTCGGTAATTCTTGTACCATTTTCAATAGTTCCGTTTCCGATATCCTGTACATCTGATCGTCTTCTGTTGATTCATCAACGACCTCCGGGAGATTTTGGATATCCTCAGAAGAATGAAATATTGACTTTTTCTTTCTTAAGTTTTCTAAAGCAAGGTTTATAAATACGCGTTTCATCCATCCTTCAAAAGAACCTCTTTCCTGATATGAACCGATATTTGAAAAAACTTTCATGAAGCCATCCTGTAAAAGATCCTGCGCAGCATCCTGATCCGAACTATAACGGAGACATATGCTATACATCTTACGAGCATAAGTTTCGTAGAGCATTTTTTGTGCGTCTCGCTTTTGTTCTTTACAGCCTGCTATCATTTGCAGTTCATTCATATTGGCTAAGCCTCACTTTAAAGATGCATTTTTTGTGGAAGTGTTGCATCTGTCAGTGATAAAAAATTATATCACCTCTTTTTAAAACTTTATAATATAAAGATTATTGAGTATAAATCATTCAGGTTTTTGAGTGAAAAGAACCATCTTCACCTGAAGTTTATTTCCTATATCTATAACATCTACAACATCCTGTAAGCTCAACGACTTATCGGCTTGTAGCAAAACGTTCATTTCTACATTTGGGTTATCAGCCTTCTCCTTTGCCAGGACAGCGCCCAATGCAGACTCTAATTCACTTTTTTGTAGTTCTTTGTCATCAATGTAATATCGTAAATCTTTTGTTATGATTACGTTTATATTTTTCTTTGTCACTACCTTTTCCGAGGTTGCGGCATTGGGAAGTAGCACTCTGATGGCAGCTGGTGTCACCATCGTGGATATAATAAGAAAGAATAATAATAAAAAGAACATTATATCATTCAATGATGCAGTATATACCTCGGCTGTTCTTGTTTTTCTTCGTTCTATCTTCATTTTAATTCAATGTCTTTACTCAAAACAAATATTATGCTACTATTGTTCCCTTCTTAGATGCACGTATAGCTTTAAGCACTTCGTTCGAGTCTTTGTCTATGTTTACAACTACTTTATCAATACGTCCATTGAGTATGTAGTAACCTGAATATGCAACAATACCTACCAACAAACCGGCTGCCGAACATATCATTTTCTGATACAAT
Organism: Dysgonomonas mossii; assembly: GCF_004569505.1. Lineage (NCBI taxonomy): Bacteria > Pseudomonadati > Bacteroidota > Bacteroidia > Bacteroidales > Dysgonomonadaceae > Dysgonomonas > Dysgonomonas mossii. Next base: position 286,255 of record NZ_SPPK01000005.1, on the reverse strand, counting down.
CCGGTAGAAATAGTATCGATAGCGAGATCATTTGTACGTGCAATATCATAAAATATCTTTATAACTCCAAATATTGTTCCTAAAAATCCAAGCATAGGTGCAATAGAAGCGGTAATTCCCAACCAGTTCATTTGGTTTTCAAGGATATTTACCTGTTGGCGTGCTTCAACCTCCATTGCTTCTTCTATCTCTTTTTCACTCAATTCAAATTCTTTCAATCCGGCGGCAATAACTTTCGCCGAAGCATAAGGACGTTCTATACAAAATTTCAAGGCCTTATCGATTTTCCCTTCATTCACCAACTCAATAACGCGAGACAGCCAAATAGAGTCTTTCTTTCCCAGACGACTTATTACAAGCCACTTGTTTATAATAACATAAATGGAGAGTAACGACAGAAGAAATATAGGTAGAAGTACCCATCCCCCTTTCAGTACAAGACTAAAATATGTTTCTTCAGGTGCAGTCTGTGCAGCTTGATCTGCCATTTCGATCACCGGGTTTGCTGCTTGTAGTAAAATGAATAAATTCATATATATTGATTCCTTATTATTACATAAAATTCGACAGAAGTCCCAAAGATAAGGCCTTCTGTCGAATTATTTTTATTCTTTAATATTCTTTAATATATACCAAAGCTAACGTGTGCTATATACTCATAGAAGTAACTTACTACACCTACGGCAAAAATACCGATCATTGATATTACTAAAGAAGCTTTCATATACTTATCTGTATCTAGCGATTCGATAGGAGAATCTGCCTTTTTTATAAACATTGCCTTCACTACTAACAGATAATAGAACAGTGATATAACAGTGTTGAGGAACGCTAAGAAAACCAACAAAGTGTGTCCTTGTTCCATAGCTGCCATAAAGACAAACAGCTTACTGAAAAATCCTGCGGCAAATGGAATTCCTCCAAGAGAGAACATGGCGATCATCATTGCCAACGCTAATTTCGGATTTGAATAATACAATCCGTTATAGTCGTCCATATTCACTTTACCTGTTTTATCTTCCACTGCTGAGATAACGCCAAAGGCTGCAAGATTGGAAAAGATATAAACAAATACATAAAATATAGTTGCCGCCATACCTGCCGATGTTCCGGTAAATACACTCAGCATAATATATCCTGCCTGCGAAATAGAAGAGAAGGCAAGGAAGCGTTTCATATTTTTCTGACGAAGAGCAAACAAGTTACCAACAGTAATGGTAACAAGGATTACAATCCAGATTATATTTTGCCATACATCCTGTAATGCAGGGAATACCTTAAACAAGATAGTCATAAGAGCAAATACAGCCGCTCCTTTCGATATGGTAGATAAATACAAAGTCACATTAGTAGGTGCTCCCTGATATGTGTCCGGTGCCCAAAGATGGAAAGGAACCAAGGATATCTTAAAGAACAATCCACTCATAACAAACACCATTGCCATAACCACAAGTGGTGTAGAATAGATATTTGCAGCTATATCTGTATAGTAAAGAGTTCCGCAAGCTCCGTATAGGAAAGACAATCCGAATGTCATGATTGCTGAAGAGAATATAGCATTAAAGATATATTTTGCTCCGGCTTCGGCCGATTCTTTTTTGTATTTATTAAAAGCAACTAAAGCTGCGATAGGTAAAGATGCTGTTTCGAGCCCGATATAGAATAACAAGAAGTTTCCTGAAGATATCATCAAGTACATCCCAATCAGAGTAAGGGTTGTCAGCATAAAAAACTCTCCCCGTTTCAATATCGAATCAGGCTTTTTAAGCCATGAGTTTGCTTGCAAGAAAATAAGGAAGACGCCTATATTAAGAATATTCTTTATCGTAAGATAAGCAGGGCCTGTAACATACATTCCGGCAAAAGAGCTTCCGTCGTCTTTGATAAAGAAACAAAAAACTGTATGTATAAGGAATATGCCACAAGCTACCGGAAAATAATATTTCTTAGCGTTGTCTGAAGCAAACAAATCATAACAAATAAGTAAGAGAAATACCACAATCAGTGATAGCTCATGCTTCATCAACAAATAATTACTTAAATCCATCTTTATATCTTAAAATTACAATGTTTACTATTTATCCTTACTTATTTTATATATGCCAAACTCGCACTGATAAGATCGGAAATCCAACTCGGAAACAATCCCATTCCGGCAACACAAACAATCAGCCCTACTGTAGCCACTTTTTCATGCCATACGGCATCTGTCAGCTCCAAATGGTGCGGATCTTGTACCGGTCCATATAAAATTTTGCCAACTACTTTCAATATATAAACTGCTGTCGCAACAATTGAAGATACGGCAACAATCGTGAATATACGGTGGAACAGATCACTATGCTGGAATGAACCTACAAAGATTGTCATCTCTGCTACGAATCCACTCAATCCCGGAAGCCCCAAAGAAGCCATACCGGCAATAACATAACACACGCTAAGGAATGGCATAATTTTCATGAGCCCTCCCATCTGTCGAATATCACGTGTATGAGTACGTCCATATATCATTCCTATCAGAGCAAAGAATAGGGCTGTCATCAATCCGTGTGAAAGCATCTGCATCACAGCTCCTGTCATTGCAGTCTGATTCATCATCAATATTGCAAACAATACCAGTCCGCAGTGACTCACCGAAGAGTATGCATTGATATATTTCAAGTCAGTCTGAGAAATAGCTCCCAATGCTCCGTAGATAACGCTTATACCTGTTAGGATAATGAATATCCATGAAAGTTCGTGAGCAACTTCCGGCATCAGGCGCATTGCTATACGGAAACATCCGTATCCCCCCAGTTTCATCAATACTCCGGCATGAAGCATAGACACTGCTGTAGGCGCTGATGCGTGACCATCAGGTGACCATGTGTGGAATGGGAAAAGAGCTCCCAATACACCAAAACCTAAGAACGTAAGTGGAAATATCCAATATTGAGCAGCTACAGGTATTGCATTGTTTGCAGCTACCTCCAGCATATTAAATGTATAATCTCCCGTTGTTGAAGAGTTGAAATAGATACCGAATATACCAACTGCAAGGAAAGCAGAGCCTCCCATCAGCATCAGGGTAAGTTTCATCGCCGAATATTCTTTTCGTCCTGTTCCCCATAGTCCGATAAGCAGATACATCGGAATCAAAGCAATCTCATAGAAGAAGAACATCGTGAACATATCCAATGAGATAAAGAATCCATATACCCCCACCGAAAGTAAGGTCAGCCACATAAAGAAATCTTTAGGCAGCGGATTCATATTCCATGACGCAAATGTTCCGGTGAATATAATAACAGAGGTAAGCAAAAGCATCAAGACCGAAATACCATCAACACCGATAGCGTAATGGATATTCAACGCCGCAAACCAAACCTTATCATAAGTAAACAACATTTCGGCTGTGTTGCCGGCACTGCGTTCTGCATAGAACATAAAGAGTAAAGCAACAGCCAATACTATTTCAATGGCTGCACCGATTACCGCTACGGTACGGATTTGTTTAATGTTGCGGCATGGTATAAATGCTAACAACATCAAGACAGGTACAAGAACAAATAATGAAAGAATATTCATTGTTTTATATTTTAATCTATATCTTACTTACAAATAAAACATATCAGCCATCCGGCAAAACCCACAACCAAAATCAATGCTCCCAACAAGTATGCCAATGCGTACTGCTGAATATAGCCCGATTGTAGTCCTTTGATAGAACGGGCAGCAGCCTGAGTCACATATGCCAAAGAGTCCATAAAAGCATCTACAACATTACGGTCAAACCATGCAATAGGCTTAGATATACGCTTGAATATAATGCTACGGGTTACAAACAACCACAGTTCGTCGAAATAGAACTTATGCAAAGCCCATGTATACAACGTACTGATACTTGTTGCAATCTTATCCGGTATTTCATTTTTCTTATAGTATAGTTTAAATGCTATGCCCATTCCTATCAGTGAGATCACAACACTTGTTATAGCCACCTGCATATTAATATGCGCATCGTATGGCATTCTGTCTGAAGTCACAAAATGGCTGAAAGGTACATATCCGGCTCCGAACGCAAATATAGCTAGTATGATCAACGGGATAGCCATTGCAGGACCAGCCTCATGCGGTTCGTGATGATAGTGTTTCTTTTCGTAGAAGAATATACGAAGGAACAAGCGAGTCATATAGAATGCTGTAAGACCGGCAGCGAAAGATAGTATAAAGTATATAACCTTATTGTGTTCGTATGCCGCAGCTAATATTTCATCTTTACTATAAAATCCGGAGAAGAACGGAATACCTGCTATCGCAAATAAAGCTACAGCAAAGGCAATACCTGTAATTGGTAATTTTTTCCACAATCCTCCCATGTCGTCCATCTCGTTGCTATGAACTGCATGTATAATAGCACCCGCACACAAGAACAATAATGCTTTGAAGAATGCATGAGTAAACAAATGGAACATACCGGCCATATATCCTAAACCTTCGTGTCCTCCATATTCGGAAACTCCAAGAGAGGTTAACATAAATGCGATTTGAGATATAGTAGAGAATGCCAATACACGTTTTATATCGGTCTGAGTACAAGCTACAATAGCGGCAAACAATGCGGTTATCGCACCTACATAACCAATAAAATGCAATATATCAGGTGCTCCGAACGCATACACAGGGAATAAACGTGCAACAAGGAACACGCCGGCTACAACCATCGTTGCGGCGTGGATCAACGCCGAAGCAGGCGTAGGACCTTCCATGGCATCCGGCAACCAAATGTGGAATGGCATCATTGCTGATTTTCCGGCTCCACCCATAAATATCAGTAGCATCGCCCACGATATAATCGACAAGCCTAAGAATGATGAACCTTGCATGGTAGCAATAAACGGTGCACCCTGAGCTGTTATATCTGTAAAATCGAATGAGCCTGAGAAATATGATAGCAATAAAATTCCTACAAGAAAAAAGAAGTCGGCAAAACGAGTCACAATGAATGCCTTCTTCGATGCTGCTACTGCAGACGGTTTGATATAATAGAAACTGATAAGCAAGAAGGATGATACCCCCACAAGCTCCCAGAAAATATACATTTGGAAAATATTGGTTGCAACAACCAATCCTAACATGGCAAAACTAAACAGTGAAAGGAAGGCATAATAACGCTGAAAGCCTTTTTCTCCTTTCATATAACCTAAACTGTATACATGCACCATCAATGATACTGTAGTGATTACAACAAGCATCATTACCGAAATAGGGTCAAGATAAACACCCAAATCAATATGCAGTTTGTCGGTAAATGTAAGCCATCTCACCGCTGTATGAATCGCCTGATAGGCTCCGTCTACCTTACCCACAACAAAGAAATATTGATATGCCGTCAAGTAGGATAGTATTGTCATTACACTCAGAGAAGTTGTCCCCAGTATTCCGGCAACAACAGGTTTCATATATTTTCCACCCAGTCCGAGTATAAGAAACATAATAGCCGGCAAAGCAACTATCAGTATCGAATATGTAAAATCAAAATGTTCCATATTTTATTACTATTTCCCTGCTTAGTTTTTCATTTTAGTTATATTCTCATCCACATATATACTTTTCACATTACGGTATATATTGATGATAATAGCTATAGCAATAGCTGTTTCTGCCGCAGCAATACCTATTGCAAACAATGTGAAGAAGAATCCCTCAAGCTGTCCCGGATATAAATAGCGGTTAAACACCACAAAGTTTAGATCGGTAGCATTCAGCATCAACTCAACGGATATCAGTACCATCAACATATTTTTACGAGACAGGAAACCATATACTCCTGCAAAAAACATGATGGTGCTCACAACCAGATATGCTTCGATTGGCACAGGCCCGGACAGAAAATTTGTTATAAACTCACCCATAACTTATATCTTTCTTTTTCTTATCTTTTTCTAGCAATCATGATTCCTCCAATGATACAAGCAAGGAGCAATATACTTATTGCTTCAAATGGTAGCAGATATTGATATTTGTCTGTTCCCATCATTCCCATACCTATATCCTGCATGTTCAATTCTTTCTGCGTGATGTAGGTATAAAACTTGTTGACATTGTAAAATATAATGTGTCCGCAAATAGCCAAACCTGCCAACGCAGCTAAAGCAGAAATAAATATCCTGCCCGGCTTCTCGAACTTAACATCTACTCCCGGCTCGTGAGTCAGCAAAATAGCGAATATAAATAGTACCATCACCCCTCCGCCATATACAGCAATCTGCACAGCCATCAGAAAATGATAATCCAACAATAAGTACAAGCCTGCAGTACCAAGAAGTACAAACAACAGGAATGTAGCCGAGCGAATAATCTTTTGTGTTGTTACTGCCATAATAGTAGAAAACACAATGATTGTTGCTAAAATGTAAAATATAATTTGTTCTGCCATAATCTATTGATTATCGTATATTGTTTATTCTTTGTCTTCTTTTACCTCTTGAACAGGTGCTGATGGTGCAGGAGCAGGAGCAGCACTGTCAACAGCAACTTCCGCTTTAGCCACAGGCTTATCCACTACCGGTTTTGGTTCTTTCTTCTTTTCACGAAGTTTAGATCCATCCCTATTCAATTGTTCTATCAGCTTGCTACGTGTAAACAGTGAGTTTTCGAACGTATTCGCAAACTTGATAGCATCAGACGGACAAGTAATCACACACAGGTTACAAAATGTACATAATCCCAGGTCGTATATATACTTGTCAAGAACTTTCTTTTTCTTGCCATCCTCTGTTTCTATCGATCTCGATATTACCTGTAGTGTTCCATTGGGACAATTCATCTGGCAAATACCACAAGCAGTACAAGCATGCTCATTGTTTTCATCGTGAGGCATAGTCAACTCTCCACGAAAGCGATCGGGAATAACAAGGGTTGCCCTATTCTCAGGGTACTGCTCTGTGATCTTCTTAGTCCACAGCTCGCCCCATGTAATTCTCATCCCTGTGAGAAGAGATTTAATACCTCCAAATAATCCTGAAAAATATTCTGAAACTGAACTCATTTTCTTATACTATAATTTATTATTTCAGAGTCAAACCAAATACGACAAGAACTACCATCAATAAAATATTGAAGAGATTGATAGGTAGCAAATATTTCCATTCCAGATTCAACAACTGGTCGATACGCAAACGAGGGAATGTCCATCTTACCCACAAACTAAGGAAGATAAGAAATCCGGCTTTTCCGAAGAACCACAAGAATGATGGTATGTAATTCATAACCTCATTGAAGGCATCCCATCCTTGGATCTGAATAGGCATCCATCCGCCAAAAAATACAGTAGTGGCAATACCGGCTACGATAAACATATTCAGATATTCTGCCAAATAGAAGAAACCAAACTGTAGTCCCGAATATTCGGTGTGATATCCGGCTGTCAATTCCGATTCTGCTTCGGGCAAGTCGAATGGTCCACGGTTTGTTTCAGCATGTCCCGAAATCAGATAGATGATGAATGCTATAAGTGCCGGAACGTGCCCTGCAATTATATTCCATTGATGAAGATATGTTTGTCCTTCTATTATTTTAGAAAAGCTCATTGTTCCCGACAACACTACCATGGTCATCAAAGCAAAACCTGCCGACAATTCATAACTTATAAATTGCGCACCGCTTCGCATAGCACCGATCATCGAGTACTTGTTGTTACTAGACCATCCGGCCAGCAAAACCCCAATAATACCAAGTGAAGATACAGCCACAACATAAAACACTCCAATATTAAAATCTACAGCTTGTAATCCTTTACCGAAAGGCAATGCTCCGAATGTAAGCATAGATGCTATGATCATGAAGAAAGGTGCTGTAAAAAACAGGAATCTGTCCGACTGTCTTACATGGATAATTTCCTTGATAAGGATTTTGACCATATCGGCAACACTCTGAACTAATCCATATTTACCGACACGATTAGGACCCAAACGAGCCTGAAAGAAAGCTGTGATTTTACGTTCTACATATATCAGGATCAAGGCTAATACTGCGTATAAAGTCAGCAATGCGACAGCAACCAATACAAACTCTATAGCCAAGACCGCCCATGTAGGTAAATTCTTAGTCAGAAATACATCGAACTGGCTAAGCCAATATGATACTTCTACTACTTGAGAATCAAATAACAACATATATCTTCTTATATTGATGAAATAAATATTCAATTAATTAGTCGTCGGGTGTGACCTGGCAAAAGCAGTATAAACCGTGCTTATTCTATCGCTACCCTAAAACGCTCTTGATCAACGGTCAATATCCGGAATCACATAGTCCATAGATCCACCGATACCGATAAAGTCTGATATCTTCTCATCCGCACATATCAATGGCATAGCCGAAACAGCAGCCATAGAAGGGGAACGGAACTTGAGACGATAAGGAGTTTTATCTCCACGGCTTTCTATATATACACCAAACTCTCCACGTCCGGCTTCTACTCGCTGATAATACTCACCTTCAGGTAGTTTTATTATCGCTTTTGTTTTTGCCAGATAGTCTCCGTCAGGTATATTATCGATTAGTTGTTCTATGATTTTTAAAGATTCTTCTATTTCGTCAAGGCGATTCAAATATCGGTCGAAAGAGTCTCCATTTTCGCGGATAACTTCATTAAATTCAACCTTATCGTACAACGCATAAGGTATATGCTTACGTATATCGCAAGAGAATCCCGATGCACGTCCTGCAGGTCCTGTAACAGCATACGAAATGGCCTCTTCTTTCGACAGAAGTCCCAATCCTTTCATACGGCCTACTGCGATCACGTTTCCGGTGAATAGTTTATCATATTCAACCAAAGCCTTACGCATTACTGGTATAAATGCTTTTACATCCGACTGGAAATCAGGTTGTATATCAAACATCACTCCACCAAGGACATTGTAGTTAATAATCAGACGACCTCCTGTGTTTTTCTCAAATATCTTAAGGATATCTTCCCTTTCGCGCATACCGTATATAAAGGCTGTGGTAGAACCTAAGTCCATACACATCGTACCCCATGCAACCAAGTGAGAATCAATACGATTCAACTCATCCATGATAGTACGTATATATTGAGCTCTTTCGGGAACTTCTATCTGAGCAGCCTTTTCTACACACATACACAATCCATGACGGTTTATGTTGGCAGAAAGATAATCAAGGCGGTCTGTAAAGTGTAGTATTTGCGGGTAAGTGAGTTTCTCACTCAGCTTCTCTATTCCGCGATGAATGTAACCACTATGCACATCGATCTTCTTAACGATCTCACCTTCCAATGCTACACGAAAATGCATTACTCCGTGTGTGGATGGGTGCTGTGGTCCTATATTTATTATATAATCGTCTTTTTCGAAAATATCTACCCGCTCCTCTTTTAGTTTTCCGTCAGGTGTTTCTACAATACGTGGAGCAGTATCTATAATATCCTTACTTTCTATCGATACGGGATTCTTTACAGGACTCGCATCATAGTCTTTCCTCAATGGAAAACCAACCCAGTCTGAGTTGAGAAAGAAACGGCGCATATCAGGGTTGTTGATAAAGCGAATACCCAGCATGGCAAAAACTTCACGCTCATTATAGTGTGCAGTTTCCCAGATATCGGTAACTGTATACAATAATGGATTTACGCGATCTGCTGTTCCTGTTTTTACTGCTATTTCTTTCGACAAATCTGTTGAAGGACACAGCAAATAAGTTACCATCAGCATCTCTCCTTCATCAGTCCCTGTTAACATTGCCAAGTAATCGAAAGGCATTTCAGCATAGTTGCGAAGTGCTTTTACTAAATGACGTAGTTTGTTAGGTTCTACAGTTACAGTTAAAGGTGTTTTATCTTCAATAACCGCTTCAGGTACAGCTTCGAGTATTACCTTCTTGATATTTTCCATTGTCTCTTTGTTTCTTAGTCTTTTGGGGAAAAGTAAGGGATCTCAGTTCTATATTATTCTTATTTATCCCGTTTGATGTTCTTGTGTCCTTTACGGAACATAAAACGCTCTACTTTTATCTTACGTTGCAATTGCATCAAACCATAAAATAAAGCTTCCGGACGCGGAGGGCATCCCGGCACATATACATCTACAGGAATTATTTCATCAATACCCTTCACAACATGGTATGAATCTACAAATGGACCTCCCGAAATAGCGCAACTACCCATTGCAACTACATATTTTGGTTCTGCCATCTGATCATATACACGTTTCAAAAGCGGAGCCATCTTATGCACAATCGTACCGGCCACCACCATTGTATCGGCCTGACGCGGACTGTTGCGAGTTACCTCCATCCCAAAGCGTGCCAAATCGTAACGAGCTGCTGCCGAAGCCATAAACTCAATACCACAACAACTTGTAGCAAAAGCTAATGGCCACACTGAATTTGAGCGTCCCCAGTTGATCAGGTCATCAAGCTTACCTACTACAACAGGAACCCCACCTTCGTTGAGCTCTTTGACATAATCCTCAAGGTATTCATTGTCCTTAAACTCCTCGTTAGGAATACCTTTTATATATATTTTCTTTATTTCCATTTTAATGCTCCTTTCTTCCAGGCATAAGCTAAGCCCAGACCCAATATTATTACGAAAAACAATATACAATACAGACCGGGTACACCCAATTGCCTTACGACTGTAGCCCAAGGAAAAAGGAATATAGCCTCAACGTCGAACATTAAGTAAAGAATTGCATACAGGTAATAACCTACCTTAAACTGCATCCAGGAAGTTCCATGCGTAGGGATACCACATTCGTATGGTTCTCCTTTCTGAGGATTGAAAGATTTTGGTGATAACAGTAAGGCCATGCCTAATCCGGCACAAACGAGTGTGATTCCAGTTAAGAAAACTACTAAAAAAAGAGCGGAAGAACTCATATTTTTATATTAAAATTAAGACTTTTCTATCGATTGTCTTTAGTTTTTGATAATATTCATAGCGTTTTGCTACAGGCATGAGACACAGACTCGGTTAGAGCCCTCCTGACAATCGGCGCAAAATTAATCTTTTATTTCAGAAACGCAAAAAATAAAACGCCAAATTATGCAAATTTGGCAACTATAGATTGCAAAATAGCGAATTAAGCCCGCTCTCTTACGATATAAATAGGTCGTTTTTTTGCTTCCATATATGTTTTTGATAAATATTGCCCCAAAATACCAAGACAAAACAACTGGATTCCTCCTATAAAGAAAATGATACACAAAGTAGATGCATAACCTTGCACCGGATCACCGAACAATATCTTTTTGAAGATAATAAAGCATATCATAATGAATGCTATTATACAAAAAAGGATACCAAAAACGGATGCAATAATCAACGGGCGGGTAGAGAAAGCAATTATACCCTCCAGAGAATACAAAAACAATCCGATAAATGACCACTTTGTTTCTCCGGCCACACGTTCCACATTCTCAAAGGCAATCCATTTTGTTTTGAATCCGACCCAACCGAAAATACCTTTCGAAAAACGGTTGTATTCGCCCATTTCCAATATAGAATCAACCATCTGCCGCGTCATAAGACGAAAATCACGAGCCCCGTCTACAACTTCAGTATCTGATATTTTATTTATTAGCTTATAAAACTGCTTGGCAAAAAACGAACGGATAGGCGGTTCCCCTTTTCGGTCTACCCGGCGGGTAGCCACACAGTCGTAGTCTTCTGCTTTCAAGGTTTCATACATCTCCTTTATCAAGGACGGCGGGTCTTGTAAGTCTGCATCAATTAACGATACATAATTTCCGGTAGCTGCTTGCAAGCCGGCATATATACCGGCTTCTTTACCGAAATTGCGGGAAAAAGACACAAAATGGACTCTTTCGTCCGACTCTCTTAGTTCTTTAATTACTGTTAAGGTTTTGTCCCTTGAGCCATCATTTATAAAAATAAATTCGAATTCCTGATCAGGCATTTCTTCCGCAAGTTTCACTACTTCTTTATACAAATACGGAAGGGCTTGTTCTTCATTGTAGCAAGGGACAATCAATGATATTTTATCCATATCGCTCTATTATTTGATTACAAAGTTAATTTTTTTTCGATCTTACACAAGCCCTAGAATATATAAGTCATAACTGTTCCAGATATTTATGCACCAATCGCGAAACCGGATAATCGTCAACATCGACTGCTGCGATCTTGAGATAATCTTTATCCAATCGAATTTCCAACACTTCTACTTTATAAAATATTGCATAAATAATTTGATGCGACAGAACATGCTTTATTTGCCTGATGTATTGAATCTTAACATTCAAAGTAGCCTCAAACAACACTTTAAATTTTTCATCTTTTTGCAATTCCTCAATCGCCAGTTCTTTTTCCGTCTCCACAAGCGGCAATTCGTATAAATTTTGCCAGATATCTTTATCGCTTCGTTTGCGCAAGTACATAGATTCGCCGTGTCGGACATCAAAATAATTAAAATAACGGTTTCGCACTTTTTGCTTACCCGCCTTTTTAGGATATTGTGCTACTTTGTTTTGAGCATACGCCAAACATATTGACGAAGCAGGACAAATATCACAACGAGGAGAAACAGGCACGCACTGCAATGCCCCAAATTCCATTATTGCCTGATTATGCAAGCCTGCATTAGCATCATCGAGCAACTCTTGAGCCAATTCTGCAAATACTTTTTTACCTTTGCCACTATCGATGGGTTCGTCAATAGCAAAAATACGTGACAACACTCTATACACATTACCATCTACCACTGCATAAGGCTGGTTATAAGAAATGGAAACTATAGCTGCCGCAGTATAATCGCCTACCCCCTTCAACTTCAACACATCTTTATGTTCGCGGGGGAAAGCACCATTATAATCCTTCTCTATCGATTTCGCTGCCGCCTGAAGGTTTCGCGCCCTGCTATAATAACCAAGCCCCTGCCAAAGCTTCAATACTTCATCTTCGTCAGCCATTGCCAACATACCCACTTTCGGATATTTTTGTATAAACTTATTATAATAGGAGTAACCTTGATCTACACGTGTCTGCTGCAAGATAACCTCTGAAAGCCATATTGCATACGGATCGGACGTATTACGCCATGGCAAATCCCTCTTATTTGCATCATACCACCTTATTAATATAGAGCTTAATCTTAAATCTTTTTCCATATTCATTTTAGAACACATTAATATCCGCTCAAAACAAGCTATAGTTGAACGTTAATTTCTTTATCTAGGAGAAAAAATGATAATTATTTGTTTCAAAGGTAAATAAAAAGCTATATATTTGCAGTCCAAAAAATTAATTGTTTCGAATTTAAAAAGATAAGAAAATGACAAAAGCTGACATCGTTAACGAAATTGCGAAAAATACAGGAATAGACAAAGCCACTGTATTAAAAACAGTTGAATCATTCATGGATGTTGTAAAAGACTCATTAAGCAAGAATGAAAACGTTTATTTAAGAGGTTTCGGTAGTTTCATAGTGAAGACAAGAGCACAAAAAACAGCTCGTAACATCTCTAAAAACACGACTATCATCATACCTGCTCACTCAATTCCGGCATTCAAACCTGCCAAGACATTCATAACTCAAGTGAGAAAGTAATTTCGCCTTTTTATTAAATTAATTTCTAAATATAAATAACATGCCAAGCGGAAAAAAAAGAAAAAGACATAAAATGTCTACGCACAAGCGCAAAAAAAGATTAAGAAAGAACAGACACAAAAAGAAAAAATAATCTGTAATTCTTTTATTTAATGAAATATACGAGAACAAACTTACAAATTGTTGAATTTCTAAGTTTGTTCTTTGTGTATTTAATGAAAAAGCTTCTTGACACATAAAGAAGTAAACTCTACTATCAGATTTAAATAGGGAATTTAAATCTTATTTTTAATTCTAAAACATAGTTATGAATAGCGAACTAATAGTCGATGTTCAGCCCAATGAAGTCTCAATAGCAGTCTTGGAAGACAAGAAACTTGTCGAACTGCAAAAAGAAGGAAGAGACGCTTCATACGCGGTAGGAAACATCTATGCCGGCAAAGTTAAAAAACTGATGCCCGGATTAAATGCTGCTTTTGTAGACATAGGATACAAAAAGGACGCTTTTCTTCACTATTTAGATCTAGGTGCTCAATTCAAATCCGTTGATAAGTTTTACAAACAGGCTTTAGCTGATAAGAAAAAGTTTCCTAACATCTCGAAGATGAAAATGGAAGCAGACATAGACAAAAATGGGTCTATCAGTGACGTTCTAAAACCAGGACAAGAAATACTGGTACAAATAGCCAAAGAACCTATATCAACAAAAGGCCCCCGCCTCACAGCCGAGCTTTCACTGGCCGGCCGTTTTTTAGTTGTCATTCCATTCAACGACAAAGTATCTGTCTCTCAAAAAATTAAATCGAAAGAGGAGCGTGCTCGTCTAAGACAACTTATACAAAGCATAAAACCAAAAAACTTCGGAGTAATAGTAAGAACCGTAGCTGAAGGAAAAAAGGTAGCCGATCTGGATACAGAACTGAAAACATTGGTAAAACGTTGGGAGGACAATCTTCCTAAGATTCAGAAAAATAAACTTCCAACCCTCGTTTTTGAAGAAACAGGCCGTATTGTGGCCTTACTGAGAGACATCTTCAATCCTACCTTTCAGGAAATCCATGTCAATGATTTAGATACCTGCAACCAGATTAAGGACTATATATCATTTATAGCACCCGACAAAAAAAACATTGTAAAAAGTTATGATGGCGGGTTACCTATCTTTGATAATTTCAATGTAACGAAACAAGTAAAAGCCTTGTTTGGAAAAACAGTTACATTCCGTAATGGCGCATACCTCATCTTGGAACATACCGAAGCCCTTCACGTTGTAGATGTGAATAGCGGCAACAGGTCGAAGAATCCTGAAGCAGGACAAGAGAATAATGCATGGGAAGTGAATTCCGCAGCAGCAGAAGAAATAGCACGTCAATTGAGATTACGAGACATGGGGGGAATCATCGTAATCGACTTCATAGATATGACGGAAGGTGAGCACAAAGCACAACTAATGGCCAAAATGCAGGAGCTGATGGCGAATGATCGAGCAAAGCATAATATACTCCCACTGAGCAAATTCGGGCTAATGCAGATCACACGTCAGCGTGTACGTCCAGAGATGGAGATATCAACCACCGAAGCATGTCCTACATGTTTTGGAAAAGGAGAAATAAGACCATCCATACTGTTTACAGATACCCTGCGCATGAAAATAAGCTATCTGGTAAAAGATCTAAAAGTAAAGAATTTCAAACTCTATATACATCCGTATGTAGCAGCATTTATCAATAAAGGTTTTCCTTCATTAAAGTGGCAATGGAAATGGCGTTATGGCATGGGAGTGAAGATAATCCCAAACCAGAATCTGGCATTCCTGGAATATCATTTTATGGATGAAAATGGAGAAGAAATTGATATGAAACAAGATTTTGAAGTAAAGTAATAATTACTCAAAATATAAAAAAAGAGCTGTTTTTAATAATTAAAAACAGCTCTTTTTTTTATTATTCACATACACCGTCGTAACTATTATTATACCTACAAATTAGCAAATAAGAAGAATATCCTTAAATTTGTATATTGATACAAAACGCATGAGTCCGGAAAAAAACATTTATCAACTAGGTCTCTCCCTTAGCGGAGGTGGTGCCAAAGGTTTTGCTCATTTAGGCGTATTGCAAGCACTAAATGAAATTGGTCTTTATCCTCAAATTATATCCGGAACCAGCGCAGGAGCTTTTGCCGGAGTATTATATGCGGATGGGTATACCCCTGAGGAAATACTATCATTCTTCAAAAAGAAGGTATTCAGAGAGTTTGCTGAATTTACGATACCACATGGAGGCTTTTTCAAAAGCGATGGGTTTCGTTCATTTCTAAAAAAGCACCTCCGAGCTAAAACCTTTGAGGATTTGAAAATACCCCTGCGGACTGTCGCTACTGATATAGAATATGGCGAAACAAAGGTCTTTTCTACAGGAGCTTTAATACCGGCCGTTATAGCATCATGTTCGGTACCTATCATTTTCCGCCCTGTGGAAATCAACCAACATTATTATGTTGACGGAGGTTTATTTAAGAACTTCCCTGTTTCTACGATACGCAAAGATTGCGTTAAAATTATAGGAGTCAATGTTAGCCCGATTATAAAAGCAGAATTCAGGAGCTCCATTAAATATATAGCAGAAAGGTCTTTCCACTACATGTCCGGCTCCAACACTTTATTAGACCGAAACTTATGCGACTACCTGATAGAGTCGACATCTTTGTCTCAGTATTCAATGTTTGATTTGGAACATGTAGAAGAAATATATCGGGCAGGATATAACCTAACGACAAATTTTTTTGAAGATAAAAAAGAAGCCTTAACAAAAGATTTTCCACATATCAACCTTACATGCATAACACATGCACAATAATAAAATTAGCAGCTATGGCAGAAAAGATTTTTATATACCAAGTACTTCCCCGATTATTCGGCAACGACAACAGCACGAATAAGGAAAGCGGGACCATAGAGGAAAATGGAGTAGGCAAGTTCTCAGCCTTCGACAATAAGGCGCTGAAAGAAATAAAAAAAATGGGATTTACCCATATTTGGTATACCGGAATACTTGAGCATGCCTCTACGACCGACTACACAGCAAATGGAATAGCCAAAGATCACCCCGATGTAATAAAAGGAAAAGCAGGCTCGCCTTATGCCATCCGCGATTATTATGACGTTTCTCCCGATCTGGCTGAAGATGTAGACAATAGAATGCAGGAATTTGAAGACCTGATAGAACGTACGCACAAAAATGGGATGAAAGTAATTATTGATTTTGTACCCAATCATGTTGCACGACAATATCACTCTGATGCAAAACCGAAGAAAATAAAAGACTTGGGAGCAGATGATAATAAAGATGTAGCGTTCGACCCGGATAACAATTTCTATTATATACCCAATCAGAAACTAGAACTGCAATTTCCTACTCAACAAGGAGAAAATGCATATATAGAATATCCGGCCAAAGCAACCGGCAACGATTGCTTCAGTAATAAGCCATCGGTAACAGATTGGTACGAAACGGTTAAGCTTAATTATGGAATAGACTATACCAATAACAGAACAAGCTGCTTTATCCCAACACCAGACACATGGCTCAAGATGAAAGATATCCTTCTTTTTTGGGCTGCCAAAGGAGTAGACGGATTTAGATGTGATATGGCAGAAATGGTTCCTGTTGAATTTTGGAACTGGATAATACCAAGGATAAAAGCAAAAAACAAAATACTCATCTTCATTGCAGAGGTATATAACCCCGACTTGTATCACAAATATGTAGATTGGGGACTGTTTGATTATCTGTACGACAAAGTTGGACTGTATGACACACTACGCAATGTAATCAATCACCAACAACCTTCGTCGGACATTACCTTTTCTTGGCAAAGCATTGACGGACTACAAACCAAAATGCTAAACTTTCTAGAAAACCATGACGAACAGCGTATAGCATCTGATTTCTTTGCAGGCAATCCATTCAAAGCTATTCCGGGAATGATTGTAGCCGCAACAATGAATACCAATCCTGTAATGATTTACTTCGGACAAGAACTGGGTGAACGCGGAATGGATAAAGAAGGTTTTAGCGGACTAGATGGACGTACAACCATCTTTGATTATTGGTCGGTCGACTCTATAAGAAGCTGGAGGAATAAAGGAACATTCACAGAAAGCGGACTAAATGAGGAACAGATCAAACTTCGGAAGTTTTATATCCAGCTTCTAAAAATAGCAAAAGAAGAAGAGTCAATCAGAACAGGTAAGTTCTTTGATCTGATGTATGCTAATTATAGCAACATGGCCTTCGATTCTACAAAGCAATACGCTTTTTTGAGGTCTGGCAAAGATGAGTTCTTGGTTGTAGTTACTAATTTTGATTCAAAACCTGTAGATATTTCTGTTCACATCCCTTTTCATGCTTTCGAATACATGGAAATAAAACCGCACGAAATAAAAAAGGCGAAAGAACTGCTTTCTAAAAAGAATTTCACATTAAGCCCACAATGGGATCGGAACCTGTTTTTAAACATAGAAGAATATTCTGGGAAAATAATTAAATTTTCTATGAGCTAATTGTGTTGTTTTTCCTAATTTTACAGTCTCATATAAATCTATTAAAAAACTTTCCATAAAGATTAAAAAATTAAAGAAGAGATGGACAATAATCTACCTTTCAAAATTTTCTCGGGAACTAATTCTCGTTACTTAGCTGAAAAAATATGTACTAGCCTTGGATGCCCTTTGGGTAAAATGAAAATTGAACGCTTCGCTGATGGAGAATTCTCTGTTTCATACGAAGAGTCAATCAGGGGGTGTCAGGTTTTTTTAATACAGTCCACATTCCCTTCTTCAGATAATCTTATGGAACTTCTATTGATGATCGATGCTGCAAAAAGAGCGTCTGCCTCATCTATAATAGCTGTAATACCATACTTCGGTTGGGCTCGCCAAGACCGCAAAGATAAGCCTCGTGTTTCTATCGGTGCTAAACTTATTGCGGACATGCTTAGTGCAGCAGGCATCAACCGACTAATAACTATGGACTTGCATGCCGACCAGATACAAGGATTCTTCAATGTTCCGGTAGACCACTTATATGCGTCTGCCATATTTGTAGACTATATTAAGACATTAGATACCGATAATCTAGTAATAGCAACACCGGATGTGGGTGGTACAAAACGTGCAAGCTCGTACGCCAAATACTTTGGTTTGCCAATGGTTATATGCTATAAACTTCGCAAGAAAGCAAACGAAATATCCGAAATGCAAATCATTGGGGACGTTACAGGAATGGACGTGCTGCTGGTAGATGATATTGTAGATACAGCAGGTACAATAACAAAAGCTGCCGACATAATGAAAGCCAGCGGAGCCAGATCGGTGAGAGCTATAGCAAGTCATGCGGTGATGTCTGACCCTGCATCGGAAAGAGTAACCCAATCGGGACTTACCGAAATGGTATTTACAGACAGCATCCCTTATTCTAAGAAGTGCGAAAAGGTAGTTATCTTATCTGTGGCTGATGTGTTTGCAAATGCTATCCGCAGGGTATTAAGCAACGAATCTATCAGTTCACTGTATATCCTGTAAATATAAAACAGATATAAAATACATACATCAGAGAGGTGATTCGTTCATCTCTCTTTTCTTTTGTACTAAAATTCAGATTCCAAATTTGTATATATCGCCAAATAAAGATACTTTTGCACCTTACATTAAATATGTTCATCACAAAATAATGAAGGTTCATCACGAAGGACGAGGCGTTTTAACAACATATTTTATAATCCTGTTTGTATTAAACGGGGTACTTTGGTATTTCTTCCGTCACACATTTCTATCCTATCTTGCAGGTGGAGCATCACTTGTCTTTTTCGGAATAGTGCTCAACTTTTATCGGAGCCCTTATAGGCAATTCAAAGGCGATAGCAACGGTGTTGTGGTAGCGTCTGCCGATGGAAAGATAGTAGCAATAGAAGAAGTGTACGAAGGCGAATACTTTAAAGATAAACGCATTATCGTATCTATATTCATGTCTCCATTCAATGTTCATGCAAACTGGTATCCTATCAACGGAAAAGTGCTAATGTCTAAGCATCATGATGGACGTTTCATGGCGGCGTATCTGCCGAAATCGAGCACAGAGAACGAGAGATCAACTGTAGTCATGGAAACAGAAGACGGTAAAAACCAAATATTGCTGCGTCAGGTAGCAGGAGCTATGGCCCGACGGATTGTAACCTATGCGCAAGTTGGAGAAACAGGCAGCATAGACGAACACCTCGGCTTCATCAAACTTGGATCAAGGGTTGATGTATATCTACCGTTAGGCACTGAGATACTTGTAGAAATGGATCAAAAGGTAACCGGAAACCAGACTGTAATAGCAAAGTTCCGAGCATAAAGAGATGAAAAAGCATATCCCAAACACACTCACTTCTCTCAATCTGTTTTCAGGATCGATAGCCACCGTTATGGCATTTCAGGGAGAATATACATGGGTAGTAGTATGGGTTATCATCGCAGCCCTGTTCGATTTCTCCGATGGGTTTGCCGCTCGCTTGCTGAAGGCCTATTCCCCAATAGGTAAAGAGCTCGACTCTTTGGCCGACATGGTTAGTTTTGGATTAGCCCCCAGCATTGCCGCCTTCCGCTTCCTGTCAGACAACACAATACGCATATCTCAGAATCCGATCATAGTAGAATATCTGCCATATATAGCATTCTTACTCGCTATTTTTTCAGCTTTGCGCTTAGCAAAGTTCAATGTAGATGAAAGACAGAGCGAGTCTTTTATCGGGTTAAACACTCCGGCTAATGCTATGTTTTGGGTTAGCTTCTGTTATGGTCTTGCATACAAAGTTCCGATGATTACTCCATCATTGATATATACTTTTCTGGTTGCCATTGTAGTATTCTCATTACTCATGGTATCGGAAATTCCAATGTTCTCGTTGAAGATAAAAAACATCAAGTTTAAAGGAAACGAGTACCGTTATTTTCTTGCAGCATTCATTATCGTAGCTACAATAACAATCGGAGTACTAGGAATAGCAGCAGGAATATTGCTATATATCACCTTATCTATCTTTCAACAAACAGGAATATTAAAGAAGTAAATTCCTTCTCAATCAGCACCCTCAATCCAATTACCCTTTTGTTTAATTGTTAAAAAGTAACAAAAGTAACAGGTTTCGGACTCTTTTGCTGTGTCACTTTTTGCCGCACACTACAAAATCGACATACAATCATTTCAAAAACTTTTTGTTATAAGATAAATTCTTAAAAAAGAAATTATCTGTATACTCAAATCTTTCAAATTGGAGAGAAGGATAAAAAGACTATCAATCTGCTCTTACCTATTCATAGATGGATAAAATATATACGGACTTAGAGCTCCCCGAATCGAAACAGTAAGTAATGCGGTATAAGAAGCCGATGTGCCACCATTGTTGACTTGCATATAAACGATTTGTTTGCGAGGATTATAATACACAACCATATCTTCAATATCGGGTTCGAGCAAATGCTCGAATATCTTCTGAGAAACAGGAATATTCCGACCTTTTATAGATACTGTAATAGATTTATAATGCAACTGAGGAGATGACCACTTTGAGACACCGTAAGCCTTTTTACCGTTTACCATGAACGTACCGTCAGCACCTTTTTTCACTGATGTATCTTTGGAACTAATCGGCGCAACGGAAACAACGACTCGTACATCTGCATTCTTGAAAGATATGCTACCATGAGCCGACAGACGCTCTACTTCTACTATATCATAATCATCCACCCGCATCAGTTTCCTACCATGAATATATCCGCCACTTACACTTCTATCAGGCATATAACGATAGACCTGACGCCACGGATCCGTACTCTGATCTATAGGCAGCATATAAAAAACAGAATCGTTGGGAATCTCTACAGCGTTATGCAAATCTCCAAGACGAGGACAAAAGTCAATTCGTCCGCGAACGGTGTCTTGCGCTACCACAAATTGTGCGTTAACGTTCTGTGCGCACATACTCAAAACAAATGATACAAGTAAAACTGTGTAAATCCTTTTCATGTGCTTATTATTTTAGAGTTACAAAATATCCTTCGAAAGAAAAAGAAAAGTCGTTATTCAATAACCTTATACAACTTGCGAGCTTCTGTAAGATGTAGAGCATTGAAGTGCCACCATTCGCCACGTATAGTCAAAAAACCGGCATACCTCATCACTTTGCGCAATAATTCACGATTTGCGACCTGCTGTTTTGTAAGAACCCCTCGTTGCACCAATTCAGCCTCCTTATTGATACCGGCAGCACCACCAAAAAAATCGAAGGGAGTACCCATATCCAAAGGTACACCTTTTTTGTTACAAATCGTAAGATCTACTGCCATTCCATAATTATGAAGACCTGTACGTGAAGGGTTTGCGACATAAGCCGCATATTTGGTATTCTGTACCACCCGATACATCTTACGCTGCACACTTAAAGGACGTACGGCATCATAAACCAATAAACTATAATCAGGATGGAGAGTCTTCAAATATTTTTGTGCTGCTAGCAACTTTTTTGCAGCCAAAGGATGCAGATATATATTTGTCAACGAATTGTAAAGAATTGTTTTTGTAAAGTTATCTGTTGTTGCATACTTCAAATCTACACGAATACTGCTATCCAGAGCATTGACATTTACCAGCTCCTGCGTTTGCAGATATTCTTCGAGACTAATAGATGCTATCTTTTGCTGCTGAGCAAATAAAACACAAGGCAACAACAAAAGACAGCAATATAGAAATATATATTTTTTAATCTTCCTCATCCTCTTCATCGAAGTCATACTCAACATATTCTCTGCTCAATATTTCGTCGATAATTTGACATGTTTGCACAAACTCCTCTGTATTCTTTAATCTGTCGATAGACTGATATGCTTCTTTAAGAGATTGTAGCATAATCACATCATCTTCGCTGGCTCCCATCTCCGGACTTTCAACAAACCAATGCAGTTCATTTTTCAGGTTCTCACGGGCAGCATTATAAAAAACAAGAGCGGCTTCCGTCTCTCCCACCCGTTCCTTTATTTTGGCAGCTTCTATCATATCATGCCCCACTATATTTTTGTAGTTACTCATGATAGACAACGTAAGCTTGGTTCTCATAACCGTAGCGAAGTGCAGACCTTCAACATCTTCCTTTTCGCGAAAATAATAAGCCAATGTATTCAATGACATGCGAATCGATGAAGCTTCTTTGATCACAACTTCGGAAACAGGCCTCATAGGATATCCTTGAGTCTCCTTTTGCAACTGCTCAATCATATCGGGTGTAAAATCGAAAATCTTATTCAAGATCGATTCTTTTATTTCATCATAATTTCCATTGATATCTGATGCAAAAATGAAACGAACCAAATCTCTGAATAAACTGCTATTGGGCTCTTTGATCGTTACAAAATCGTATGCATCTAGTGTATCGCTCTTACCCTCTGTAAAAAGTTCGGCAAGTATTTTATTTATAAACTCATCTTCTTCCGATAATACCGGTTGCAATTCTTCGGTTTTGTTTTCTATTATCAAATCCCATATTAGCTGGTTTTCGGTACTAAAAAATGGTTTCAATTCGTCATTCAGCGTCAGTCTTTTGTTTGTCATTGGTATTAGTATTAGTTATATTTGATTCTTGTGATAAAGTTCCTTTTTTCATCGCCGAATATATCTCCTCCTGAATACGTGTACGTATATTTAAAGTAGATATCGCATTATGAGTTCGCTTATCGTTCACTCTGTTCGACAAAAATATATAAATTAAATTATTATCGGGATCGACCCAGAAGCAAGTTCCTGTAAAACCGGTATGCCCGTATGTACCAGCAGGGGCGCTTAATGCTGTCGGACTCGATTTACCTGTGGTTGTTTCCGGCTTATCAAATCCCAGCCCACGGCGTGAAATTCCGCTCTTTGCTTGAAGAAACAGTTGACATGTTTTTGGCGACAAATACTCCTCACCGCCATACGTACCCATATTCAGCCACATTTGATACAGTTTGGCAATATCATTCGCATCCGAAAATAAGCCTGCATTACCCGATATTCCACCCATAAAAGCTGCACCTTCGTCATGTACATAGCCTTGCAAGA
Organism: Dysgonomonas mossii; assembly: GCF_004569505.1. Lineage (NCBI taxonomy): Bacteria > Pseudomonadati > Bacteroidota > Bacteroidia > Bacteroidales > Dysgonomonadaceae > Dysgonomonas > Dysgonomonas mossii. Next base: position 262,545 of record NZ_SPPK01000005.1, on the reverse strand, counting down.
GTTGTTTGCGTAGAAAGTCATCTTTCTCGGTAGGGACAATCCTTTGCTTATCGAATTTTGTCAACGGATTGTAAGTCGTTGTTGTAGCTCCCAGCTTACTGAAAAAGTTTTCCTGTACAAATGTATTCAAATCCTCTTTCGATATTTTTTCCACAACTTCTTTCAGTAGCATGAAATTGAGACAACTATACACATATTGTTTCCTTTTAGACAATTTCGACTTCGCAATTTCAGAGATAATAGTATCTGAATAAGTTTCGTTGATGTAAAGTCCCTCGGCCAAAGGCAAGAAACCCGCTTTAGGGGTTTGAGACACAATCGAAGGTTTAAATTTATAATCTGTACGAGCCCATGTATTCGCATCAAACTGAGCAGAATAAAGAGAAGTCTGCGTACGATTGAACAATTTACCTTCATAGCTATCTTCGTCTATCGCATTCATATAGTAAGGGATAAAGGCCGGAAGTCGGCTTTCATGCAAGAGAGCATCCCTAACTGTTATATCCGATTTGTCCGTACCTTTCAGCACCGATACATAGTTGCTAATAGGTGTATTGAGTTTCAATTTAGCATCGTCATACAACTTCATCACAGCAGGAACGGTAGCTGTAGCTTTCGTCATGGAGGCAAGATCGTACAAATCGGTATTCGTTACCTTTTGCTTACCATCATATTCGAATGAGCCGAATGATTTATTATAAATAACTTCTCCATCTTTGGCTATCAATATCTGACATCCGGGAAAAGCCTGTGCTTTTATACCTTCCTGTACAATAGTCTCTATACCATCCAATCGGCTTGTTGCTATGCCTACATTTTCGGGTACAGTATAACTTAGTCTTATCTTTTTAGTATTAATGCCTTTTCCCTCTTTAAACACTCCTTTTACTGTCACAGGAGCTTTTCCTGTAATAGCATTGCCACCAAATATAGCTTGAGCTGCATAATTCTGAGCCAGATCGGTATCTTCATAAGCCAGTAAAACCCCATCGGCATTTTTGACAGCTGATGCATAAACCGCTACCCGATAAGGATTAAGGAAAAAGGCTAGTACAGTTTCTTTTCCTTGCATCACATTTTGTATAGCAGTACTAAAATTTGTTCTTGTAGTGTGCACCGACACTATAATTGTATTATATGGCTCAAGTACTTTTTTGAGTTGTAAAAGGGCATCACTATCCGAGACATTGAAGCAGGTAACATCTCCATACATTTTCAATATATTATGAAATGTATTGTCCACCGAAGCGCCTATCGATATCGCTGCAATTTTTCTCTTATCAAGCTCCTTTAGCGGGACGATTTTATCATCATCTTTTATCAATGTCATCGCATCCCGATGCAGGTTTCGGTTTATCCACTCGGCATTCGCATTATTCAGATTTTGAATAAGACCCGAAGCTTCTATAGTCGTGACATGATTCAAACCCAGGATATATTTATATGCCAATACCTTCTTACACTTAACCTCTATTTGCGATTCCGTGAGTAAGGTATCTACTATCGCTTTCTTTACCGCATTGAATTCTTTTGCTGTATTTACCGGTCCGAGAAGAATATCATTGCCTGCTAACAAAGCCCTCACACAATAGTTATCTTCTCCCGAAACCCCTTTCATCTGTAAACCATCTGTAAAGATCAATCCCGAAAAGCCAAGATCGTTTTGCAACAGCTTCGTAGTGATAGGTTCAGACAGAGAGCTGGGTTGCCTTTTAGGATCGAGAGCAGGAATATTTAAATGCCCGATCATCATTCCCGACAAACCTGCATCAATGTATTTTCTGAAAGGTTTTATCTCAAAATCATCAAGCCTGTCTTTGTCATGCGTAATGGTAGGCAAAGTTTTATGAGAGTCAGTGGATGTATCGCCATGTCCCGGAAAATGTTTCGCTACGGCCATCACCCCGCCTGCTTCCAAGCCTTTCGAATACATAACACCAAGTTGGGCTACACGGTCAGGGTCTTCACCGAACGAACGGTTCCCTATCACAGGATTATTAGGATTGCTATTAACATCGAGTGCCGGAGCAAAATTTACCTGCACACCTATCTGTCGGCACTGTCGGGCAACTTCGAGACCATAATAATATAACAGGGAATCATTTTGAATTGCACCCAGCATCATATTGCGAGGAAACTGTGTTGTATTATCCAACCTCATGGATAAACCCCACTCCCCATCAAGCGAGATCATCAAAGGAGTTCTAGCCACCTGTTGCGCATAATTGGTGAGTTCTGCTTGATTTTGAGGAGAGCCTTTAGAGAACAAAAGCCCGCCGACATACTGGTTTGTTATCAGGCTTTTTATTGTGTTTTTATTCGACTCCGTATTATCTCCGCTTACAATAGGCATAAAAAGCTGCCCGATACGCTCATCTAGCGACATTTGATTATAAACCGAGTCGACCCAATGTCCCATTTTTTCTTTATCGACCGTATCGTAGAGAGTCGTTGTTTTACTTCCTAAAGCAGCAACATTGAGGCATATCGTTGCAAAGAATGCAGTTGCAGCTGCTATATATTTTATTTTCATCTTATGTTTGATAATAAATTAAAAGGCTTTTTCTCCTGTATACATACAAAAGTATAACGAATAAGCCTTATAAAACCAATAAGAAGCTTTAATTAAACATAGATTAACAAAGATATAATACCTTGTGTTATGATTATTTAACCTTAAAACATATCCAACAAATAACGAAATAAAAACTTCTTCGTTATATATTTATCATCAATAAACTATCAAATTTGACATATATGAATGCGCTTAGAAAAGTAAGTCTTTTTATCATTATACTATTCACGCAGACAGGCATTATATATTTGTATGCCCAAGAATATAAGCCGTTAATTACATCCAAACCGAAATTATTACAAAGCAGCTCTTTGCCCGACAAGACATTATTTCCTAAAATAGATTTATCTGCATTACCTCAGGCTCCTTTAAATATCGACTCCGACAAATGGGAAAACAAAATTCCAGAATTAAATATTGAACAAATAAGCTTTAACTCAACGTATCCCAGATTAATAGCGCCTACTCTATTTATCGCTTACGGCATCATGGCACACGAGAATCATATGCTTAAAGATCTGGACAAAAGCACAAACAATGAGGTAGGCGAGCACTTTAAGAATAAGATGATATATGATGATTATCTACAGTTTGCTCCTGCCGTTTCTGTATATGCACTAAATCTTGCGGGAATTAAAGGTAATCACGATCTGAAAGATGTAACGATCATAATGGCTACGTCTCACCTTCTGATGGCGGGAACTGTCAACATTCTAAAAAACAGTACCGGAGTACTTAGACCTGACGGGTCGACACGCAATTCATTTCCGTCGGGTCATACAGCTACGAGTTTTGTCGGTGCACACATACTGTTCCGTGAGTATATAGGCAAATCACCCTACATAGCTTTTAGCGGATATATAGCCTCTTCTGCAACAGGTGCATTGCGTGTACTTAACAAAAGGCATTGGGTAAGTGATGTTTTAATGGGAGCCGGTATAGGCATATTCAGTGTCGAAGCCAGTTATCTTTTATTGCCAACAATCAATAAAATTTTATACCCGAACCACTTAAATTCGAAACATACTCTGGCAATAGCTCCAAATATAGGAGATAACTCTTACGGAATAGGAATGGAATACACCTTCTGACGCCCATCCTAATAGTTTCAAAAATAGAGGTTAAGGTATTGCAATTTTCGGAAATATCGTTATCTTTGCATCCGCTTTGCGTAATCTCTGACGGGAGGTGCTCGTGTATATTGCGTATATTAACAACAAAACCATATATAATCATGGACTTAATTAAAGTTGCAGAAGAAGCATTTGCTACAGGAAAAGAGTTTCCTAAATTCAAAAGTGGTGACACAGTGACAATTGCTTACCGTATCAAAGAAGGTAACAAGGAACGTGTTCAGCAGTACCGCGGTGTGGTTATTAAAATTGCAGGACACGGAACAAAAAAACGTTTCACTGTTCGTAAAATGTCTGACAACATCGGTGTAGAAAGAATTTTCCCTATCGAATCACCATTTATTGACAGTATCACTGTAAACAAAGTGGGTAAAGTTCGTCGTGCTAAATTGTATTACCTTCGTAGTCTTACAGGTAAGAAAGCTAGAATCAAAGAAAAAAGAGTTGTATCTAACAAAGCTTAATTCTTATCCTACAACAAAGTACGAAAAAGATACAGAAGAGTCTGCCTACAATGCAGGCTCTTTTTTAATATCTATGGACTGCTACCTCTTACAGATTATTCTTACCTTTAGCCCATTATACCAAATTCTGTGCGAAAAACTTTAATTATGAGATTCTATAAACCATCGCTCATTCTGATTATTCTATTCTGCTCGATACTAATAAATACAAATGATCTCTTTGCTCAACAAGGAAAGACAAAGAACGAATATGTTTATCTCTTTATGGGTACAGCCGGAGATAACGGACAGGTAGATCCTGCCGCATGTGTTCCATACGGTATGGCGAGGGTTTGTCCCGATTCTGATCCCAGAACTCATGTCGGATACGATTATGATGTAAGTAAGATTTCCGGGTTCTCGGTCAATCGTATATCTGGTATCGGCTGTAGTGGCGCAGGAGGCAATTTAAGCATCAAACCTGTAGCGAAAGACGTTAGCATGAGTATGAATAAAGAACTAGAGTCTGCTACTCCGGGTTACTATACCACCACTCTTACCAATGGAATAAAAGCAGAATTGACAGCAACTCACAATGTAGCTATAGAACGTTATCACTACCCAAAAGGGGAAGCGCAAAAGATGTCGATAAACTTCGCTTCATCTTTCACCAGAGTACTGGACTGTGATTATGAGATTATTTCAGACAGGGAAATACAAGGATATATACATGCAGGCAATACATGCGATCATGGTGCTTACAAACTGTACTTCAACATAAGTATAAGCAAGCCTTTTACAGTAAATGTAAAGCATGAGCAAGATGTAGAGCTGGCGTTTGAGGGAACTGATAATCAACCGATAGAAGTAAGAGTTGCACTTTCTCCGATTAGCACAGAAATAGCTCGTTTAGAAAACGAAGGGATAAAAGACCTTACTTTTGAACAAATAAAATCACAAGCCAGTAATGCATGGGAAAACATCCTATCGCGAATAGAAATAAAAGGAGCTGGCGAAGATGAAAAGAAACTATTCTACACCTCTCTGTACAGAGTATTTCTTAGTCCGGCAAATACGACCTCGATCGACGGAAAGTATTTGGCTACAAATGGAGAAGTACAGCAAAAAAAGGATTATACATATTATAGTTGCTGGTCTATGTGGGATACATATCGCACCAAGTTTCCGTTAATCACCCTACTCGATTCGAAATCGATGAGAGATATTGCAAACTCTTTATGTAATCTGTATATATATGGCAAAAAAGATTGGGCTACAGACTTCGAATCAACCCCCACAGTACGTACCGAGCATTCACAAGTTGTGTTACTGGATGCGTACAAGAAAGGGATCACCAATATCAATTTAGCTGAAGCTTACAATGGAATAAAAAAAGAAATGGATAATCTCCCTACCAATCGTCCCGATCAGACACTGGAGAGCTGTATCGACTGGTGGGCTATGGCTCAGATAGCGGAGATATTAAACAAAACGGATGACGCTAATTACTATAGCGACAAAGCAAAAAGCACATTTATAAAAACATGGAATACAGATTTTAATAACATTGACGATTCTTTTACAAAGATGCGAGGTAGCGGACTTTATCAAGGTACACGCTGGCAATATCGCTGGGCTTTGCCTCAATACCTGAACGAAATGACTGACAGTGCAGGAGGACAAGACATCTTAGCGAAGCAACTCACCTATTTCTTTGACAACAATCTGTTTAATCAAGGAAACGAACCGGGAATACATGCTCCGTATATTTTTAATCGCTTGCAACAATACGAGAAAGCACAGGCGAATGTAAGACGCATCATAAAAGAAGATTTGAACCACCTGTATGGAGGGAATGCCGAATATCCGACACCTTATTATGGCAAGCCTTTTAAGACAGAACCGAAAGGATACATGCCTGAAATGGACGAAGACGATGGCACAATGAGTGCATGGTATGTATTCTCTACAATAGGACTATATCCTCTGGTAGTAGGCGAACCGTGGTACGAGATCGTTTCTCCGCTTTATGATAATATTACCATACAGTTGGATAACGGAAAAAAATTAAACATTACAACGAAGAACCGTAAATCACCCGATGCTATAATCAGACAGGTGAAGTATAACGGAAAAATTATCTCCGACTTCAGAATAAACCACAATGACATTCTCAAAGGTGGAACTTTGGAGTTAGAGTACAAATAGGATTTAAAATCTTTAGAGATTAAAAGATTATATGAAAGACTTTATTATATCAGAATCAAAAAACGAACAAGCAGTTCTAGTAGGGCTTATCACTCAATACCAAACAGAAGAACAGGTAAAAGAGTACCTCGATGAGCTTGCATTCCTTGCCGAAACGGCGAGTATCGTTCCTGTAAAAAAATTCACACAAAAGCTTGAAAAGGCAAATCCCGTTACCTTCGTAGGTACAGGAAAATTACAGGAAATAAAGCAATATATGGAAGATAATGAGATCGGTCTAGTCATTTTCGATGATGAACTTTCTCCCAAGCAGATAAGGAATATAGAGAAGGAATTGCAAGTGAAAATTCTTGACCGTACAAGCCTCATCCTCGATATATTTGCCATGCGTGCCCAAACTGCTTATGCCAAGACACAGGTAGAACTGGCACAATATCAATATCTGCTTCCACGTTTGACCCGTTTATGGACTCACTTAGACCGTCAGCGAGGGGGAGGTGTAATGATGCGTGGTGTGGGGGAAACTCAGTTGGAGACCGACCGCCGTATCATTCTTACCAAGATAGCATTCCTAAAAGAAGAGCTGAAAGGTATTGACAAACAAATGGCTTCTCAGAGAAAAAACAGAGGAAAAATGGTACGTGCTGCCTTAGTCGGATATACCAATGTGGGAAAATCAACCCTTATGACGCTGCTAAGCAAATCGGAAGTTTTTGCGGAAAACAAACTTTTTGCAACACTGGATACGACAGTAAGAAAGGTTATCATCGACAACCTCCCATTTCTGTTATCCGACACTGTAGGTTTTATCCGCAAATTGCCTACTCATCTTGTCGAATCATTTAAGTCTACATTAGACGAAGTAAGAGAGGCTGACCTGTTATTACATGTAGTGGATATTTCTCATCCTAACTTCGAAGAACAAATAGAGGTAGTAAACAAAACATTACTAGAGATAGACAAAGAGGAAAAACCAACTATATTGATTTTTAATAAAGTGGACTCTTTTTCTTATAAACCCAAAGATGAAGATGACTTGACTCCTAAAACAAAGGAAAACATTTCTTTGGAGGAACTCAAAAATTCGTGGATGAACAAAATGCACAACGATTGTATTTTTATTTCGGCTACAGAGAAATTGAATATCGAGGAGTTGAAACAGAAGTTGTATGAGAGAATAAAAGCGATCCATATAGAACGCTACCCTTACAACGATTTCCTCTTTCAGAAGTACGACGAAGAAATGGAATAAGGAAGAAAAGAAAATAGTACAGCCTGATGCAAAAAACAATTTCTTATATAAAAGAATATCTAAAAGCGTATTATCCCGAAAGTGAAATTTCGGGATTTATACGTATTATAATAGAACATATAACCAAGCGTTCGTATCCTCAGGCTGTGATATCAGACACAATGTTGACGGAAGAACAAACCGACTTACTGCATTCTATACTATATCGTTTAAAAATGTCTGAACCAATACAGTATATTATTGGTGAAACCGAATTCTTCGGACTTCCTTTTCATGTGACGAAGGATGTACTCATACCTCGCCCCGAAACGGAAGAGCTTGTGGAACTGATTTTGAACGAAAACAAAAAATCAGGACTAAAAGTACTCGATATCGGTACCGGTAGCGGAGCTATTGCAATAGCATTAGCAAAACATTTAGAAGAAGGATACATCGAAGCATGGGATATATCAGAAGAGGCATTAAAGATCGCAACCCTCAACGCAGAATCAAATGCTGTGGATGTAAACTTCAGAAATGTGGATGTTCTAAAAAATTATCCTACAGACACCAAATTTGATATTATAGTCAGCAATCCTCCTTATATCTTGGAAAAAGAAAAATCCGGGATGGATCAGAATGTCCTAGACTATGAACCACACACTGCACTGTTCGTACCCGACAATAACGGACTTTTGTTTTATGACCGGATTGCCGATATTGCCTTAGATCTACTCGAGCCAAACGGCAAATTATACTTCGAAATAAATCAAGCGAAAGGAGAGTCTACAGTAGAATTAGTCAAAAGCAAAGGATTTATAAACGTTTCACTATTTCAGGACTTAAACAAAAACGACAGGATGGTGAGAGCAGAGGTAGACAGATAATGTACTAGATTCTACCAAAACAAAAAACTTTACTACGTTCAGGATAATATTTTTCCTACTTTTGAGTGTTATTCTAAAAACAAGAAAAATTGAAGTTATCCGAACCACAAGCACTCAACCGTGTCGCAGCCTATTGTTCCAGAGCCGAACGATCTGAATTTTCCGTACGCAAAAAACTACTTGCATGGGAATTATCCCCCGATGCTATAGAACGAATTATAGACAGGCTAAGGAAAGAGAAATACCTTGACAACACACGTTTTACAAGAAGCTTTATCAACGATAAATTAAAGTTCAACAAATGGGGTAAGACCAAAATCGTTTTCGAACTCAGAAAACTTAATATTTCCGAATCAATTTACAACCCGATCTTGGAAGACCTTGCAGGAGATGAATTCGAAAAACAACTAATGCATATATTATCCGTAAAAGAAAAATCAGTAAAGGCAAAGAATGACTATGATAAGAAAACCAAGCTAATACGCTTTGCTTTGGGGCGAGGCTTCTCAATGGATTTGTGTATTAAATGTGTAGATAAAATATTAGGCGGTACTTATGAAGACAATTTTTCATAATTTTCTCGATCTTTTTTTCCCGAGCCTCTGTGTTGTCTGCAAAAAACGATTGAGCGAAGGAGAGCTGCACATCTGTACCGACTGCCTGCTGCTCATACCCAAAACGAATTTCCACCTGCAACCCGACAACCGTCTGGAACAGTTTTTCGCCGGACGCTTTCCCTTCCAACATATTGCCGCTTTTGCCTATTTTGTAAAAGGAGGCAGCATACAGCATATTATTCATGAATTGAAATACAATCGAAACCCTCACATCGGCACATTCATTGGTGAACTATGTGGAGAAAATATAAAAAACAGCGATTTTATTTCTTCTATAGATATGCTGGTACCTGTTCCACTTCATCCTAAGCGCCAAAAAGAAAGAGTATACAACCAGTCGCTTGAAATATGCAAAGGAATTTCACACATAACCGGAATACCTATTAATATTGATACCCTGCTACGAAAAGTAAATAATCCTTCACAAACAAAGAATGCCCGCTTCGACCGCTGGAAGAATGTAGAAGACATCTTCCACGTGGTAATCCCGGAAACCTTCGCCAACAAACACATCCTATTAGTGGATGATATTATTACAACAGGCTCTACCCTAGAATCATGTGCTAAAGAGATCTTGAAATGCACAAATAGTAAAATAAGTATCTACAGCGTAGGCACCGCTAACTAGCCCCGAAGCCTCCAATCCCTATTTATTGCTATATACAGGTTAAAATTTCATTATATATTGTGATTGTGCGAGAGTACAATTATAAAGACCTTTGCCGTCGAATAATTTTATCTATTAACGTATAAACTATATATATATCAACTATGAAGAAGATCATTACTCTATTTCTTTTTCTAATCATAGGCATTACAATTGTTAGTGCTCAAGTTATAAAAGGAAGGGTACTCGACGAAAATGGAGATCCTATAGCATCTGCTACTGTAGCGATCAAAGAATTACAAAAAGGCGTATCTACTGACGAATCAGGAAAATTTAGATTTACAAACCTCCCTAAAAGGGAACTTACTCTGGTAGTAAGCTTTGTAGGATACAATAACAATGAAAAGAAAGTAGACCTAAAAAATAATGAAGAATTTCATATCCAGTTTGATATGATTTCGAATGCAAACCTAAGCGAGATTGAAGTATTCGGCGAACGATACAAGCAACCCGAAAAGCTGGATGCTATCACACGTATGCCATTACGCCCTAGCGAACAGATACAAAGTATATCTGTAATTTCCGATAAGGTAATTGCTGAACAAGGAGCCCTTACTATTACAGATGCAGTAAGAAATGTGCCGGGTGTAACACTGTTTGGTTCTTACGGTGGCGTAAAAGAAAGTATGTCACTTCGCGGGTTTCGCGGAATTCCGGTCCTGAAGAACGGTGTAAGAACAGACTCTCAGTTCCAAACGGCTTCGATACAGACTGACATGATGGGTGTGGAGAGCATACAAGTGATAAAAGGGTCTGCAGCTATCACTCAAGGAGTTATAACTGACTTAGGTAATGCCGGAGGTGTAATAAACGTAGTTACTAAAACGCCTAAATTTGTAAATGGTGGTGAAGTTGGAGTACGTGTAGGCAGCTGGGGACAGGTTCGTCCGACATTCGATGTACAAACTGTTCTAGATAATAAAAACACAATCGCTTTCCGTCTGAACGGAGCTTATGAGCGTGCTGATAATTACAGAGCAATAGTATCTTCAAATAAGGTATATATTAATCCATCGTTAGAATGGCGGCCGGATGACAAAACAACTGTAACATTGGAACTGGATTATATGAATGAAAACAGAACTCCGGTAACAAGTACAGTAAATCTCGCAGGAGCCGACAAAGAAGCTCTGTATGACATGCCTTACAGTAAGTTTTTAGGATTTAGAGAAGATAATACCAACAGCAAAACTTTAAGTTATGCTGCGCGTATCACTCGTCAACTAGCTGATAAAATCAGTTTAAGAGCTGCTTATTTCAATTCGTCTTATAATGTGGATAACACATCCACCGGATTAAGCGCCCTTAAAAGCCGCCCTACAGATTACAATATCAAACAACGCGCTATTTCACGTAATTTGCGTGATGATAAAAACTCAACATTCCAATTAGATTTCGTTGGAAAGGATGTATACACAGGTTCGATAAAACATACATTCCAGGTCGGCTTCGACTACAGAATTGCGGATGCTACCACAACAAACCTGGGCTCAATGGTCGTAGATACGATTGACATATTAGCTAATAAAATTCCAAATGATGTTCCTTCAAAATTGGCATTGAAAGGAGCCGGTGATCCCGTACAGGCTAAATATACAACGTACGGAATCATGGCGCAGGAGGTGATGACAATAAATGAATACCTCAAAGTTATACTTGGTCTTCGTTACAGTTCTATCTCTACGATCAACGCTACTGCAGGAACAACAATAGGCGACGCATGGAATCCGATGTTAGGTTTGATGGTTACCCCTATCAAGAATGTAAATATATTCGGATCTTATACCACCAGCACCAGCCTGAGATCTGCAGCGCAAATCCTAACCGACAGCGTAACGCAGGCCGGCCCATCGACAACAAAACAATGGGAAGTAGGATTCAAATCGGATTGGCTAGACAACAGGCTGCGCTTCAATTTTACATATTTCAACATCAAAACAGAAAACCTGACCAATGCTGCATATATAGAAGGTACGAATACCCCAACCAACTATTACTATAAAGCAGGAACATTGAAAAGAGAGGGTATAGAAGTGGAACTAAACGGACGAATCTTAAACAACCTGCAAGTAATGCTAGGATATGCTTACCTGAATGCCAGATATGCAGACAGCCCTTCGTATGTAAACGGCTCAGCTCCGATGAATGCACCAAAGCATACAGCTAACGGATGGATATACTATACAGTTGACAGGGGTGCAGTTAAAGGCTTATCCATCGGAGTAGGTACATACTATGTAGGAAAACGCCCTGTTAATGAGTACAGTCTTGCTCCTGATGGACATGGCTCTCCGATTGGTGTAAAACCATTTGATATGCCTGCCTATACAACAGTAAATGCACAGGTAGCATATACATACAAGAAAGTGACGGCACGCGTGTTCTTCAATAATATATTTGACGAGCTTGGATACAATTCATATTTCCGTGGAGGCTACATCAACCAGATCGACCCTCGCAACTTTGCCGGAGTAGTATCTTATCGCTTTTAATCACTATTTATTGTGATTGAACGACACAAATATCATCATTTATTGTGATTGTAGGATAGTATTAAAACACCGACCTTTGTAATGATGATAGTTTAAAGAATTACTTAACTTTGATGATAGTTTGATTCCGGTGTCTTAGCAGTGCTAACTCACCGGAATTTTTCTTTATAAACGCTTAATAATAGTATATGAGACCATTCTTAAAAAAACTCCATAAATGGCTTTCCCTTCCTGTAGGAATTATAATTACAATTGTTTGCCTTACAGGAGCGATTCTTGTTTTTCAGGACGAGATATTAGAGCTATCCAATCCCTCTCACTACTTTGTAGATGTGGTAAAGGAAAAGCCTATGCCGTTGGAAGAGCTCATCCCAAAAGTAAACGCTCAATTAGATAGTAATTCTGTAGCAAGTGTACAGATATCAGACGACCCCAAGCGCACTTACCGCATGACCTTAGCCGAAGGATTCAGGATCACCGCATTTGTCAACCAGTATACCGGAGAAGTGACGGGAATGTATAAATTTCAGGAAAGCACCTTCTATACCATCATGGTACTACATCGCTGGCTGATGGATGGCAGCCGCACATGGGGTAAATATACGGTAGGAATCTCTACGCTTATTTTCGTATTCATTCTTATTTCGGGGGTTATTGTCTGGATGCCAAAAAGATGGAATAGAAGCCGCTTCAAAATTCAATTCAGAAAAGGACGCAAACGCCTCTTTTACGATATGCACAATGTACTCGGAGTATATGCTTGTTTAGTATTACTTATCTGCGCACTTACAGGCATGGTTTGGTCGTTCGAATGGTATCGAAATGGATTGTTCAGGCTCTTTGGAGTGGAAGTCGCCGAATCCGGAGGACACGGAGGCGGAAGAGGTGCACGTGGCGGACAACAGGAAGAAAAGAAAGAATTGAATGTAGCTAATTGGCAAACGGTATTCAATTCTTTACAGACATCAAATCCTGATTATGAGTATATACGGGTGCAAGACGGTTCTGCAGCGGTTCACCTGAAATCATCTGTTACATCACGAGCTACAGACCAATACAAGTTTGACAAAAAAACAGGAGAGATCACAGCTACAACCTTATTTAAGGATCAGGAAGGCACTACCAAAATATGGGCTTGGGTGTATTCTCTCCATGTAGGAAACTATTGGGGGATATGGTCAAAAATATTCACCTGTATATTCGCCCTTATCGGGGCAAGCCTTCCACTGACAGGTTACTACATCTTTTTTGTGAAAAGAAAAAACAAAAAAACGGTACGGAAACGAAAAGAAATAAAAATCGCTTAATTGCATAATTTCGACAAGGGAGTAATATGAATTACTCCCTTTTTTGTTTCACTCACCGTCCATTTTACCATTATTATATAAATGACTGATCTACACATCACCAAAAAATATTACCTTTGTCCACTAGGGCAAGAGCACTTCTAATTGTTATTATTTAGAATAGCATTATTCCGACACACTAGAAATATTGCATTGCTTTATTGAGAGATCTTATTCTCTAAAATAATGATGAAATATAATTTATAACCTATTAATACCTTACTTATGTTCAATAAAAGACATTCGAAATTCTATGTAAGTTTGATGATATTAATGCTAATGTCATTGGTACAAATCAACGCTCAAGATTTTATTCCGGGTCAACTCTGGACAGGCTTGAAGCAACCACAACCCCAATCTGAATTACCTAAAGGAAAAGCCCCCTTTCAAACATCAGAAAGAGTCGCAAAAAGGAATATACCAACAGCCCTTGTCCCTGTACAAAGCGGAGAATGGATTATCTCGGACGGATGGGAAATGACAGACGGAAAAACAGCAATGGCGTCGAACAAATCTATTTTCGACCCTCAATATAGCACTTCTGCATGGTATAATGCAACTGTTCCGGGTACAGTGCTTACCACTCTTGTCAATCAAGGAGTGTACGCCGACCCTTATTTCGGGTTGAATAATATGAATATACCTGAATCACTAAGTCGCACCGACTGGTGGTACAGATGTAAGTTTACAGTGCCAAAAGATATTGAAGGCAACCAACTGCGCTTACTTTTCAATGGCATCAACTACAAAGCGGATATATACCTCAACGGAAAAAGCCTGGGAGATATGAAAGGTGCTTTTATCCGGGGTGAGTTTAATATAACAGATCTTGTAAATAAAAATGGAGAAAACATCCTTGCTGTTCATGTTTTTCCTCCACACAATCCGGGTATCCCTCACGAACAATCTATGATTGCCGGACAGGGACTAAACGGAGGAGTACTCAGTACAGATGGACCTACATTTATCTCTTCGATAGGATGGGACTGGATTCCCGGAATACGTGACCGTAACACGGGCATCTGGCAAGATGTAAGACTAAAAGTCGGGGGCGATATCATTATCGGTGATCCTCTTGTAACCACAGATATTTTACTTCCCGATACCACACAAGCCAAAATATCAATAAAAAATATTGTAAGAAATATTACCTCTAAAACTGTCAATGGTACGCTAACGGCTAAAATTGAAAATATAAACATATCGCTACCTTTTACGTTGGCTGCGAACGAAGAAAAAGAGATAACATTTACTCCGGAGCAGTTTAAAGAACTGAATATAAAAAACCCACGTTTGTGGTGGCCAAACGGTTACGGGAGGCCTGAGTTATATAATCTGGAATTAACCGTACAAGCAAACAATAAGGTATCGGACACAAAATCCCTGAAATTTGGGATAAGAGAAATGTCGTACGAACTGATGGTAAACGACAACAGCCAAAACAAGCGTGTTCTTTATACTCCAAATGAAACAGTAAACAAAGGAAAACCAGTATTCGACTATATTAATCGTGTTGCATTCACCAAAGACAACAACCTCCCTACCATTGCTAAGGATGCAGACACCTCCGGGTTACAACCTCTATCGAGCGATGATCCTGTAGGTCCATTTTTTGCGATAAGAGTAAACGGAGTAAGAATTTTCTGCCGTGGTGGCAACTGGGGTATGGACGATGGCATGAAACGTGTATCAAGAGAACGTCTTGAACCATATATCAGACTGCACAAAGATGCAAACTTCAACATTATTCGCAACTGGACAGGAGAAACAACCGAAGAGGATTTCTACGCATTATGCGACGAATACGGCATGCTTGTATGGAATGACTTCTGGATTACAACGGACGATACGGTAGAACCTAGCGATTTTCCTCTATTTGTGAAAAATGCGACAGATGCAGTTCGTCGCTTCCGCAACCACCCATCTATAGCAGTTTGGTGTCCTCGCAACGAAGGATTTGCTCCTAAACAATTAGAAGAGAGCATCTCTGCAATGATGGCTAAAGAAGACCCTACACGCCACTATCACGGACAATCTCGCTTCTTGAATATGGGAACCAGCGGCCCTTGGGGATACTTCAAAGACCCATCCAAATATTATACCGAGAATGCGAAAGGATTCAATACCGAAATGGGAAGCTATGCAATCCCTACGGCAAATACAATCCGTAAATTTATTGCACGGGAAGACCAGTGGCCTATCAATGACGTATGGGCTTATCATGATCTGCACCATACGACTCAGAATTTCGGAGACTTTATCAATGCTGTAGACCGCTATGGAAAAGCAGAAAGCATGGAAGATTTTTCACGCAAATCGCAATTTGTAACTTACGATGCGTGGCGCAATATGCTCGAAGCATGGAACAGCAAAATGTGGAACAATACCACAGGACTTATCCTTTGGATGAGCCACCCGGCATGGCCAAGTATGATATGGCAAACATATACTTACGATTACGAAACACCGGGATCTTATTTCGGTGCAAAAAAAGCATGCGAGCCTATTCACATACAAATGAATTTGCCAGAAAATGATGTTATGATTATTAATACAACATTGAATGATTACAAGTCTGTAACTGCCGGTCTGCGCTTCATCGATCTTCAAGGAAAAGAATTATATAAGAAGAATATAAAATTAGACGCAAAAGCAAACTCAGCAACGAAATGTTTTGTTCCCGAAAAAGGAAATAACTTACCTCAGTTGTATCTGGCACGCCTTGAGCTAAAAGATGCAAAAGGGAAAGTGCTATCAATCAATGATTACTGGATGACAAATGGAGATAAAAAATCATACGAAGCCATAAATACGTTACCGTCAACAACAGTAATTATTAAAACGATCAGCAGCAAAGGTAAAACATGGGTAGAGGTATCAAATCCATCGAAAACATTAGCAGTTGCGGTAAAACTAAATGTAGTGAACAAAAACTCTAAAGAGATATTACTCCCTGCTTACTTCTCTGATGGATATATTAACTTGCTTGGCGGAGAAAAAAGATTAGTAGAATTGGATATACCTAAAAGTATCGCCAACTACAACATCGTAGCTGAAGGTTACAATACAAAAAGTAAATAGTAATTTATCTAGTATTAGATAATAAATGTAACACAAAAGGTGACAAATAAGAATGAGTGAAAACCTGTTACTTTTGTCACCTTTTTTAGATAATACCCTGTCACCCAGTGTGACAAAAAATAAACAAATGAAAAGAATACTATTAACAATAAGCATAGCACTAGCAACAGCCAGCCTGTCTGCTCAAACAGATCCTGTCGACTATGTAAATCCATTTATAGGAACAACAAACTACGGAACAACGAACCCCGGAGCGATGTGTCCTCAAGGATTTATGTCGGTAACACCATTCAATGTAATGGGCTCTCCCGAAAACAAAAGAGACAAAGACACCGGATGGTGGTCTACTCCCTATTCGTACGACAATAGCGTATTTACCGGTTATGCGCATGTCAACCTCAGTGGTGTGGGATGTCCCGATATGAGCAGCCTACTCTTGATGCCTATAAGTGGCGAACTGGAAGTAGATTATAAAAAATACGGGAGTAAGTACAAAGATGAAAAAGCAACTCCGGGATATTATACTAATTTCTTGACCAAGTACAATATCAAAACTGAAGTTAGTGCAACACCACGGGTAGGTATAGCCCGTTTCACATTTCCTAAAGGGCAGAATCATATTTTGCTCAATTTAGGAGAGGGTCTTACAAACGAAACAGGTGCGATGGTTCGCAAAGTTAGCGACACGGAAATAGAAGGGACGAAACTACTCGGAACATTCTGTTATACTCAGAATCAGGCTGTATTCCCTATTTACTTTGTGATGCGTGTAAGCAAAGCTCCACAAAAATCGGGTTACTGGAAATTCCAACGCCCCGGAGGAGACTGGGAAAAAGACTGGAACAAAGATGCAGGAACATATAAGATTTATACAAAATACGAAAAAGAAATAGCCGGCGATGATGTAGGTGCTTATTTCACTTTCGACTGCGCAGAAGGAGAAACAGTAGAAGTGCAAATGGGAGTTTCTTTTGTTAGCATGGAGAATGCACGCCAGAATCTCGAGAAAGAACAACCAAAACCAGACTTCAATGCTATCCGACTTGCAGCACGCAAAATGTGGAACGACGACCTCTCACGCATCCTTGTAGAAGGAGGCACAGAAGACCAAAAGGTAGTATTCTATACAGGGCTTTACCACATGCTTATCCACCCGAATATTTTACAAGATGTAAACGGACAATATCCGGCAATGGAAAGCTCGGAGATAAAAACAACAAAAGAAAACCGCTATACCGTATATTCATTGTGGGATACATACCGCAACCTGCACCAGATGATGACCCTCTTGTATCCCGATCGTCAGTTGCAGATGGTACGCACCATGATAGATATGTATAAAGAGTCGGGCTGGATGCCAAAATGGGAATTATATTCTCGCGAATCGCTAACGATGGAAGGCGACCCTGCCATCCCTGTAATTACAGACACATGGATGAAAGGATTAAGAGATTTTGATATCAATACAGCATACGAGGCTTTTATAAAGTCTGCAACAACTCCGGGACCTCAAAACTTACTCCGTCCCGATAATGATGATTATATGAAACTGGGCTATGTGCCATTAAGAGAAAAATATGACAACTCTGTTTCTCATGCCTTAGAGTATTATATGGCAGACTGGACATTAGCCGAATTGGCAAACTCTTTGGGCAAAAAAGAAGATGCAGAGAGGTTTTATAAACGTTCGCTAGGCTATAAGCATTACTACAGCAAAGAATATGGTACATTCAGACCAATCTTGCCTAACGGAGAATTCTTAACTCCTTTCAGCCCGTTACAAGGTGCGAATTTTGAACCTAATCCGGGTTTCCACGAAGGGAATGCATGGAATTATACATTTGCTGTTCCGCACGATATCCCAGGACTTATCAAGTTGATGGGAGGCAAGAAAAGCTTTGTAGATAAGCTACAAGCAGTATTCGACAACGGTTATTTCGACGTAACAAATGAGCCTGACATACACTATCCGTACCTGTTTAGCCAGATCAAAGGAGAAGAATGGCGGACACAAAAGCTTGTTACAGAGATACTAGCCAAGCATTTCACGAATACACCGGGAGGACTTCCAGGCAATGATGACACAGGTACTATATCGGGTTGGGCTGTATTCAGCATGATGGGCATGTATCCCGAATGTCCGGGAAAACCAGACTATACACTGACAACTCCTACATTCAGCAAAATAACAATAAAGCTTGATCCTAAGTACTATAAGTCGGATAAGGTTGTTATCAATGTGATTAAACCTCAGGATGTAGCGGCAAATTATATAAAAGAAGTGAGAGTTGACGGCAAAACATTGAATGGATATGCTCTATCTCATGATGCGTTGACAGGAGCTAAAGAAATTACCTACATACTGAAACCAAGTAAATAAGATACAATATCATCCTAAGGGAGTGAAGAATATCCTTCTTCACTCCCTTTAGATTTATAAAGAATTACAAGTTGCTCTTAAATCTCTCAAATTCATTCTTAGACCTGTTCACACAATCTTCCAAAGACAAACCGTAGTAGTAATTGCCCAGTAGATAAACACGATCGTTCTTTCGCATAGCCTGTACTTTCTTATCCATATGCAAATGCTCCAATCGCATTGCAGGCAAACTATGTTCTATGAATGAAGTCTCTATTATATCAGATTGTTGAATATTCAACACGCTACATATTAGCTCCAGCTTTTCTTTCTCTAATTTTTTGCCTTTCTCAAAGTGAAAAGTAAAGCTTCTATACTCGCCATTCTCTATCAGATCTCTCGATACTGCCGAAAGGAAATCGTCTGACAAAGGAATAATTCCTGCTATTTCTTTCAGCTCTATTTTATCTTTCTTTATGGTAATGTTCAAAGATTCGGAAGCAAATATCGGGATGGAGGATAACAATCCGGCTAACTCCGGTTCTATATCCTTCAGCAGACTAGAGCTCACTTTCGGATTTGCCGCCATAGCAATATTTCGTGCATAAAAGATTTGCCCGTTTGCTGTTGAAAGTAAAAAGACATCACCTTCTTTCTTTATATCAATCACTTCACTTAAAGTATTAACTTCAAGATCTCCGCTTTCTATTACTGCATTGATAAAGGACGATAAGCCACCTTTGAATGTAAAGCGTCGGGAAATATCCTTTTCTCTTTTGTCTCTCTTTTTAAGAAATATTTCCGCAGGATAATCATCCGCCGGTTGACAGATCACAGCTTTGAAAGCATTCGTAAATAACCTGTCATAATTAGAAGCCCCTACTATAGGACGAAAATATTCGCGGGTGGTTTTCCCGGCTTTATCTGAAAAGAAATACTTCGGAAAGTGAAGTAGACATGATAGCTTGGATACTTCCGACATAATACTTTTTATCTTACCCGAAGCATGGAGCACATAACTGAATTTTCCGAGAGGTAATATTATATCTGTTCTTCGTATTTCTTTCACGATAGACAACAGGCTGGTATATGAATTGTAGCAGGTATGAGACCCAAGCTCGTACCAGAAGTCGGGTTGAGCAGAGAGATGTCCTGTTTGCAATTGCCCTCCGGTATTCTTATTTTTCTCCAAGACCAATACGGTTTTACCTTCTTTTTTCAGATAGTGTGCAAAAGTAACCCCACTTATGCCCCCTCCTACAACGATACAATCATATACTTTTTGGCTCATGCTCTTCATTTTTTTACTCTATACAAATATACAAGGAATGTATGGAATAATGATATTTTACATTCCAACCATACCCTCAAAAAAGCTATTCAATATTACCTGTTTATACTTTAGGCATTTTTCATCTCTCCTAATAGACTGCAAGTCAAAACCAAAGAGATAAATTCTTTAATAATTATTTTCATTTTAAGGATTCGACTACTCTTATTTTGCAATGAGTATCCAAATATTTTTCTTACTTTTGTCCTTTCTTTTTAGAGTCTAAAAAAATAAAACGTAAAGTCGTGGCTAATACGAAGTATATATTTGTTACAGGAGGAGTCATATCTTCCTTAGGTAAAGGTATTATAGCATCCTCACTAGGTAAACTACTACAAGCCAGAGGTTATAAAGTAACTATCCAGAAATTAGACCCCTACATCAACATCGACCCCGGTACACTAAACCCTTACGAGCATGGCGAATGCTATGTAACCGTTGACGGACATGAAGCCGATCTCGATTTGGGACACTATGAAAGATTTCTGAATCAGCCTACACATAAAGATAACAACATCACCACAGGACGCATCTATCAGAATGTGATCAACAAAGAAAGGAAAGGTGATTATCTGGGTAAAACTGTTCAGATCGTACCTCATATCACAGATGAGATTAAGCGCAACATCAAAATGTTGGGTACAAAATACAACTATGATTTTGTTATCACCGAAATTGGAGGTACAGTAGGTGACATAGAGTCACTTCCTTTTATCGAAAGCGTACGCCAGTTGCGTTGGGAATTAGGCAAAAACTGCCTGTGTGTACACCTTACTTATGTTCCTTATATTGCAGCGGCAAAAGAGGTAAAAACAAAACCAACACAGCACTCCGTAAAACAATTACAATCGGAAGGGGTACAGCCTGACATGCTTGTTCTGCGTACCGAACATCCGTTGAATAAAGATATATTGCGTAAGGTTGCTCTATTTTGTAATGTAGAAGTAGACGCTGTGGTACAGTCTGTCGATGTATCTACTATTTATGAAGTTCCTCTCAAGATGCAGGAACAGAATATGGACGAAATAGTTCTTCGTAAATTAGGAATGCCAATAGGAGAAAAACCTGAAATGCAACCTTGGCGTGACTTCTTAAGCAAGAAAAAACATGCCAAAAGTACAATTAAAATAGGACTAGTAGGTAAGTATGTTGAGCTACCCGATGCATACAAATCTATCAACGAATCGTTGCTGCAAGCGGCAACATATAACGAACATAAGCTCGACCTCCACTTTATACTATCTGACAAACTGACCGAAGAGAATATAGAGAAAACACTGTCATCAATGGATGGCATACTTATTGCTCCGGGATTTGGACAAAGAGGAATGGAGGGTAAAATCCATGCATTAAAATATGCCCGCGAACATGACGTTCCTACATTTGGAGTTTGTCTGGGTATGCAATGTATGGTTGTTGAATTCGCTCGTAATGTATTAGGACTTGAAGAAGCCAATTCTACCGAGATGAACAATCATACTCCATTTAAGGTGATAGACCTGATGGAAGAGCAAAAGAATATCACCAATATGGGAGGCACAATGCGTCTTGGAGCATATAAATGCGAATTGGAAAAAGGTTCTCTTGTATACAAAGCTTATGGCAAAAAGATGATAGAAGAACGTCATCGCCATCGCTTTGAATTCAATAACGATTTCAGAGAAGACTTTGAAAAGAATGGAATGAAGTGCACAGGAATCAATCCGGAAATGGATCTTGTGGAAGTGGTAGAAATTCCCGGAAAAAAATGGTACTTAGGCGTACAATTCCATCCGGAATATAATAGCACAGTTGTTTCACCCAATCCATTGTTTTTAAGCTTTATAAAAGCCGTTGTAGATAATAAAGAAAAAAAATAAGAAAGGAATAAAACATATAATTATAAATGGACAAGAATACGATTACCGGGTTTATCCTGATCGCAGCCGTAATTATTGGATTCACATTATTGAGTAGGCCTTCGTCGGAAGACATCGAACGCCAGAAGCAACAGCGCATAAAAGATTCTATCGAATATGCTCAAACTCTACAACGTGAGCAAGAAAATAAAATAGACACCTCTGTAGTTGAAAAAAAGACCGAGAAGATTGACGATTTCTTCAGTGCTTCCGCTCAGCAAAGCGACTCTACTGTAGCAGTTACCGACTCGCTTCCATCAGCAGAACAAAAAACGGAACAATTCATAACCCTTGAAAACAGCAAACTAAAAGCTACATTTTCTACCAAAGGAGGACGAATGGTTCGTGTTCAGCTCAAGGACTACATGAGCTACAACAGAGACGACAAGAAGAATACCGACTCTCTTTACCTATTCAACAATGATGCCGACTTTACCTTATTGCTGACCAACAAGCAACAGAAGGTTTTGAGTACAGGCAAATTGATATTTACTCCTATACAAAAAGAAGGTGACAACTCGCTGATCATGCGCTATGCATACTCAGACAGCCAGTATATCGATTTTGTGTACAAACTGGCTGATGACGACTACATGATGAAATACGACATCAATATGGTAGGCATGCAGCCGATGCTAGCCCGTACCTATAACGATGTATTCGAGATGAAGTGGTCACAGAGAATGCGCAGACAAGAGAAAAGCGTGAAGAACGAACAGCGTTATTCTCATCTCACTTACAAATATGTGGGTGGCGATGTAAAGGAAATGAGCAGTGATAAAAATGAAGAAATAGAAGTTAAAGAGCCTGCAAAATGGATCGCCTTCAAAAATCAATTCTTTGCTCCAATCCTAATTGCTGATGACAAAATAGAGACGGCTCTCCTTAACTCGAAAGTTTTGCAAACGGACGAAAATAGCGAGTATCTGAAAAGCTTTGAAGCAACACTATATGTACCTGCAAAACCGGGAGCAGCACCAGAGAGCATCACAGCAGGATTCTCTTACTACCTAGGACCAATGTCTTACTCTTTGTTGAAGAACTATGACAGTAATGTTAAAGACGCAAACAAAGAACTGGATTTAGACAAACTGGTTCCACTGGGTTGGACTTTATTCCGTTGGGTTAATCAATACTTTATAGTTCCTATATTTAATTTATTGAGCAATACCGGACTATCTATGGGTATTGTAATCTTACTACTAACAATCATTGTTAAATTAGTAATTTCCCCTCTGACATACAAGTCATTTATGTCTTCTGCCAAAATGCGTGTTCTACGCCCTCAGGTAGAAGAAATAAACGAGAAGTATCCGAAGCAGGAACAAGCAATGGAAAAACAACAGGCTACAATGGCTCTCTATAGCAAGGCGGGGGTCAATCCGATGAGTGGCTGTGTACCGATGTTGCTTCAGATGCCGATATTGATCGCCTTGTTCTCGTTCTTCCCTAATGCGATAGAATTGCGTCAGCAAAGCTTCTTGTGGGCTACCGATTTATCAACTTATGATGCCATCTTTGAATGGAAAAATCATATCCCATTGATTGGAACTCATATCAGTCTATTCTGTATTCTGATGACCATTACGAATATCATCTATACAAAGTTCAATATGGAGATGACCAATACCGGACAACAACAAATGCCGGGTATGAAATGGATGATGTATCTGATGCCGCTTATATTCTTGTTTATGTTGAATGACTATCCGTCAGGACTTACATACTATTACTTCCTTTCACTATTGATTACAATATTGCTTACTATTGCTTTCCGTTACATTATCAACGAAGAAAAAGTTTTAGCTAAGTTGGAAGCAAATAAAGCTAAGCCGAAAAAGAAATCTGGCTTTATGGCACGTCTGGCAGAGGCTCAACGTATACAACAGCAACAGCTGAACGAGAGAAACAAATCGAACAGCACAAAGAAGAAAAGATAATATAAACATCACTAAATAAAAAGAGACTGATTCTGTATAGGAATCAGTCTCTTTTTATTTGTATCCGAAATCTTTAGATTATCTTTCTCTTGTTGCGCTTGAAGAACTACTTTCTTCTGTTTTTTTCTCTGCACTTCTTCCACTACTCTTATCGTTTGTGTTAGCTGGTCTTCCGCTAGTAGATGTAGATGGACGAGTACTTTCGTTTGGTCTTGCTGCCGGACGCTCATTGGATGGACGTTCGTTTGATGGACGCTCAGGCCTTGTTGGCTCATTAGGCGTAGTAGGTCTACCCGAACTGGAATTTCCGGGACGAGTTGCTTCTCCCGGACGACTAGGACGACCGGAGCTTGAGTTTCCGGGACGATCTGTTTCAGGACGGCTAGGGCGACTAGGTCTGCTTGGACGACTAGGACGATCGATATAGATAGGTCTGCCATAGTCCGGTAATATCATCGGAGGAGCCGGAGCTATATATTCCACATCCTCGTATAAGAATTCATACCCTACAAGATAGTCATCAATAAATTCCAAAGCATAAACCTCATTTCTTGGGGTTCTGTATTCCAAAACCTCCTGATATCCATTCTGCGTATTATTCACAGCTAATATGCGGCTAGGGTCACCAACAGCTTGCACCACCTGCTCTTTTGTCATACCCGTTCTCAATTTACTTAAATCAAGAGTCTTAAACATCCCACAAGAGATGAATACAACAGATATAATCAAAAACGAAATCAGTTTTTTCATCTTTAATAGTTTTGTTTCGTTATTATCATTAATACTTATAATAGATTAAACAATATTTTGAGTCTGAGAGTTCTTTAAATACATCAAAAAGAATAGGATGTAAAAAGGTCGCCTTCTAAACAAAGCGACCTTCTATATCTTAATTTCTCAGAAATTATTTTTCTATTTCAAGAAGCTCCACTTCAAATATAAGATTAGAGAATGGTTTGATTTTGCCTGCATCTCTTCCTCCGTAAGCAAGATCGTAAGGGATATACAGAATCCATTTCGAACCAACCGGCATCAATTCCAGAGCCTCTGTCCATCCTTTTATCACCTGACCAACGCCGAAAACAGTAGGCTCTCCACGTTCCACACTACTATCGAACACAGTACCATCCATCAATGTACCGTGATAATGAACTTTCACACGATCAGTAGCTGTTGGTTTTTCTCCTGTACCATTTGTGATAACCTTATATTGCAAGCCGCTAGGTAAAGTCACAACCCCATCCTTCGCCTTATTTTCTTCCATAAACTTATCGCCCTCAGCTATCTGATCGGCATACTGAGCTTTCTGTGCCTCTTCTTGTTTTGCCTGCATCTTAGCTTGAGCATCCTGCATTTTTTCGTTGAATGCTTCTGCCGGATTCTCTATATCAAAAGTACCGCCACTCATAGCAGTATACATCGCTGACACAAAAGCCTCATTGTTAAACTTTTCTGTATACCCTTCACCATACATCTGCTGCAAAAGCCCCGGCATCATTTGTTTCAGGATTTGCCCCCCTACCGAAAGACCTGTGTTGTATGCATTTTTTGCCTCAGGAGCATCCAATCCTGCTTTTAACCCTGCAATAAACTCAGATCTGTTACTCTTATTAGCGTTCAAAATAGAATCACGCTTCATTGCAGACTCCACTCCTGTAGTATCGGCAACCACACCAAGTTGGCGTAGATACATAGACAATCCTTGCTCGTAAAGACTGGCGCCAAACATATAAGACAATGAGTCCATCTCTGTCTTAAGAACAGGTTTGGCCGCTGCAACACCTGCTTTTAGAGGCTGCTTTTGTGCCGAAGTTTTTTTCTGTGCCGACAAAGCCATTGGACTTAGCATGACACAAGAAGCAAAAGAGAAAAGTAAAAATTTCTTCATATTATTTCAAATTTAATAGATATGCGATTTTATAGTTTCTGAAAATGTGTTTTTTACATCAAGCTACAAAAATAGCATTTTATTCTTTAATTTGACAACAGCTTTAGTTTTGTTAAATATTTATGCACAAGCGTATCCGAACGAACAAAAAGAGAGCTATACTACAAAATTACATCGAATTTAGACCTTCTATTTATATCACTATCTAGCCTTTATAAGACAGTTAAAACAAAGTTATTACCCAATTATTGTAAAAACTTGAAAACTAATTACTACCTTTGCGCGTCCTTTTGACAGGCTCTCTTATGTCGAATAATTTTGGGGTGGGAGTAAGTCAAAAAAAATGAAGGGCTTTTTACCACAAAAGATATTTGAAAATTTTTAATGAAAACATTTGAAGAGTTAGGGGTTGCCGCGAATATTCGCAAAGCAATCGAAGAAATGGGTTATGAGAACCCAATGCCTGTGCAAGAAGAAGTGATTCCATATTTGCTTGGCGAAACGAATGATGTAATTGCGCTCGCGCAAACCGGAACAGGAAAGACCGCAGCTTTTGGTCTTCCTATATTACAAAAAATAGATACAAACCAGAACGTTCCTCAGGCACTTATCCTTTGTCCTACACGTGAACTATGTCTGCAAATAGCAGGAGACTTATCCGATTATTCAAAATATATAGATAACCTAAGAGTCCTTCCCGTATATGGAGGATCAAGTATCGAGAGTCAGATAAAATCACTAAAGAGAGGCGTACAGATTATTGTTGCTACTCCGGGACGACTGATTGACCTTATCAACCGTAGAACAGTAGAGTTATCGAATGTAAAATATGTAGTACTCGATGAGTCGGACGAAATGCTTAACATGGGATTCATGGAAAGTATCGACGAGATATTATCTAAAGTGCCGGATGAGAGATTGATGCTGTTATTCTCGGCTACTATGCCTAAAGAAATAGCTAAGATCACAAAAAAATACATGCAGAACCCGAAAGAAATTACTATCGGAAGAAAGAACGAAGGTTCGAACAGCGTGAAGCATGTATACTATCTTGTTCATGCTAAAGATAAATATCTGGCATTAAAACGCATAGCAGACTACTATCCGAATATATACGGAATTATATTTTGCCGTACCCGTCGCGAGACACAAGAAATTGCCGACAAGCTGATACAAGATGGTTATAATGCAGACTCTCTGCACGGTGATCTGTCTCAAGCTCAGCGTGACTATGTGATGCAAAAATTCCGCATAAAAAACATACAGTTGCTTGTAGCTACAGACGTAGCAGCAAGAGGACTGGATGTAGATAGCTTGACACACGTTATCAATTATGGTTTGCCGGATGATATAGAGTCATATACTCATAGAAGTGGACGTACCGGTCGTGCCGGAAAAACAGGTACTTCTATCGCAATTATCCACGTAAAAGAAAAAGGAAAAGTAAGAGAGATTGAAAAAATAATCAACAAAAAGTTTGAGCAGGGAGCTATACCTTCGGGCGAAGCTATTTGCGAAAAACAGTTGTTCAGTCTGGTAGACAGAATAGAGAAAGTAAAAGTAAATGAAGATGAAATCTCAAACATACTTCCTTCTGTTTACAGAAAACTCGATTGGCTCGAAAAAGAAGATATCATTAAACGTGTAGTAGCACTTGAGTTCAATCGTCTTATCGATTACTACCGCGATGCACAAGAAATAGAATCACCATCCGAACGTTCGTCTCGCGATGATAAGTCATTCCCTAAACGTAAAGACAGAGATCGTTCCGATCGCTCAGACCGCTCGGATCGTTCATCCGGCGGACGCTCTGCCGAAAGAGGGTACTCTCGTTTGTTTATTAATGTAGGACGTACCGACAATGTAAATCCAGCAACGCTGATGGGACTTGTTAACGACTATGTTCCGGAAAAGGTAAATATCGGACGTATTGACATAATGCAAAACTTCTCTTTCTTCGAAGTGCCTGAAAAAGATGCGCAAAAAGTTATAAAATCCATGAGCAAACAAGAACAGAACGGACGACGTATTTCTGTAGAGGTAGCTCAGGGCGGAGGAGGCGGAAACGCTAAAGACCGTGGCGGAGATAGAGGCCGTAAAAACTTCAGCACTCGCTCAGATATCGGAACACGAAAAAGCTCTGATTATAATTCACCAAAACACTCTGATAAGAATAAAGGACGGAGTGGACGAAAACCAAAATATTCTTAAATATCCATTTATACGAAAAGCACCGAATTTTAAAATTCGGTGCTTTTTTTATTAAAAAACATTCTATATTTACACCTACCGGTAACAATAGATAATAAAAAAGGGAATCTCAGAAAAAAATCTAAATACTTTGTCCCGAAATTAAACACCCGATTGTCTTATAAGTACATAACAGAATTATTAACTTAGAATAAAAAATAATGAAAGAATTTTTATTACTAATTCGGGAAAATGCAGATTATGGAGATCTGTCCGTAGAAGATATGCAAGCAGACATTCAGGAACACATCAAATGGGTAGAAACGCTAGTCGAGAACGGGAACTTTAAAGATGGAAATCCCCTCGATTCTGCTGGTGTTACCTTGAAAGATGGTATTGCTACAGACGGTCCTTATGTTGAAACCAAAGAGTGTGTGAGCGGCTATTATTTCCTCCTTGCCAACTCTTTAGACGAAGCAAAAGAACTGGCAAAAGGCTGTCCCGATTTGAAACGTGGAGCAACCCTAGAAATCCGTAGAATCATCAACACTGATGAAGAACAACACTGACGAAAATATAAAAACACTTACGAGCCATCTTTTCAGAGAACATTATGGAAAGATGGTTTCCTATTTATCTCAAAAGTATGGCTATCATAAGATTGAGGATATACTAGACGCAGTTCAAGAATCTTTCGAAACAGCTCTAAATACATGGAGGTTTGGAGAAGTTCCCGAGAATCCCTTTGCGTGGCTTTATAGGGTTGCAAACAACAAGTTACTGAACAAAATCCGGCAATCAAACATTGCACAAACGCACCTCAACTACCTTGCATCCACAGAAAAAGACAATGACGAATACTCCGAAAAGGAAGTAGAGGACAGCTTACTTAAATTATTGATTTTCTTTTCAAAAGCGTCTTTCTCTGAAAGGAATAAGCTAATTATTTCACTTTATTTCCTTTGTGGATTCAACTATTCGGAAATTGCCAATGCGCTGATCATTAAAACAGAAACCGTCAAGAAAGTTGTTTTAAGGAGCAAAGAAACGATCAAAGAATTTTCAGAAATTTACGATGATTTTCAGATTCAGACCATTGAGGAATTAAGCCATCTACTTAAGATTATATACCTGCTCTACAATGAAGGATATAAAAGTTCGCAAAGAGCCGGAACCATAAATTTAGACTTGTGCTTTGAAGCCATCAGGCTAGGAAAATTATTACACCAGTATCATCCCGAAAACCCTGAAATCAATTCTCTGCTGGCAGGTATGTTTTTCAACTCCTCAAGATTTCCTGCACGAACCGAGAACGATACGTGGATATCGTTGGAGAATCAGAACAGAACCCTTTGGAATAATGATTTAATAAAAGAAGGTTTCTATTACTTGGAAATAGCAAAGAAGCACCAGCAAACTTTAGATAAATATTATTTAGAAGCTTTGATTTCATCCATGCATTGCACTTCCGAATCGTATGAAAAAACAGACTGGAAAACGATTGCTTATCTATATAAACAACTCGAAAAAATGGAACCATATTCGATTTCAGTAAAGCTAAACAGAATTATTGCTGAAAGTAACTTTAAGAGTCTGCACGATCTGCTACCTGAGCTAGTTACTATGGAAAACATGATGAACGAAGAAACAGAGTTTATCTATCTCAGCACCAAGGCTCACTTTTATGCAAAAATGGAAGAATGGAATTTGACCATTCATAATTATGAGTTGTCGCTGAATTGCACCAAAAATAAAACCGATATAAACTTCATCAGCGGAAAAATAAATCTTATAAAGAAAAAGTTGGAGAATTAATAATGATTCATTTCTCGAGAAAGTCCCAAGATCAAATTTTAATCAAAAAAATCGAAACATTTTAACTTTACATATCCTCATAATAAATAGTAACAAATACGGACTACATGCTTGTTTACATTCTATTTACAAAGAACATTAATCAATCTCTTTTGTTTATATTATTATAACTAGGTCTAATCCTGTCTTATTTTTAAGAGAATATCTTATTCTAAATAGCTTTTGTTTTATATATTTGCTTGTTTATTACAATAGTAATAAAGATTTTTCTTCATTCCAATAGAATTTTTATGGACGAACAAAACAACAATATATCAGTATTACAGACAATAAACTCTCCCTCTGACCTTAAAAATCTAAGCATCGAGGAGCTTGAGTCTCTATGTACTGAACTTAGAAGTTTTCTTATTGATCAACTAAGCAAAAATCCCGGACATTTTGGCTCCAGTCTCGGTACAGTAGAGCTTACTGTGGCTCTGCATTACATATACAACACACCTTACGACCGCATTGTATGGGATGTGGGTCACCAAGCATATAGCCACAAAATACTGACAGGCAGAAGAGACCTGTTTCATACAAATCGTAAATTTGGTGGTCTTTCAGGGTTTCCAAATCCAAAAGAAAGCGAATACGATGCCTTTATTGCAGGACATGCTTCAAATTCAATTTCGGCAGCACTAGGTATGGCTGTCGCTTCCTCTCTCAAACATGAGAAGAGGCATGTGGTAGCCGTAATAGGTGATGGATCAATGACCGGAGGATTAGCTTATGAAGCTCTCAACAATGCAAGCTCTCAACCAAATGATATCCTTATCATACTCAATGATAATGATATGGCTATAGATGATAATGTTGGGGGTATGCGCGATTATTTGGTAAAAATGACTACCTCGCCCACCTATAACAGGGTAAGGAATGATGTTTATCAAAAGTTCAAGAAAGGAAACCTTATCACCGAACAAGGTAAAAATCTTATCCTTCGTTTCAACAATAGCTTGAAATCACTGTTGACCAAACAACAAAACATGTTTGAAGGCTTTAATATACGATATTTTGGCCCTATCGATGGACACGATTTACCAAACCTGATTCGGATACTACAAAATATAAAGGATATGAAAGGACCTAAGATTCTACATATCCACACTATTAAAGGAAAAGGATTTAAGCCGGCAGAAGTTTCGGCTACAGTATGGCATGCTCCGGGTAAGTTTGACAAAGAAACCGGAGAACGTATTGTGACAAAATCAAAAGATCAGCCACAACTCTTTCAGGACGTTTTTGGACATACGCTTGTAGAACTGGCTAAGAAAGATAAACGCGTTGTAGGTATTACACCTGCTATGCCTACCGGATCGTCTATGACCTATATGATGAAAGAATTCCCGGACAGGGCATTCGATGTAGGTATTGCCGAAGCACATGCTGTCACCTATTCGGCCGGATTGGCAAAAGAAGGACTATTACCGTTCTGTAATATCTACTCATCATTTATGCAACGAGCTTACGATCAGGTCATACATGATGTAGCACTTCAAAAACTGCATGTAATTATGTGTCTCGACCGAGCAGGATTGGTAGGAGAAGACGGACCAACACATCATGGGGCATTCGATCTTGCTTATATGCGCTGTGTCCCGAACCTGACTATCGCCGCTCCTTTCGACGAGCATTATTTGCGCCACTTGATGTATACTGCTGCTTACGGTAACGAAGGACCATTTGTGATCCGATACCCAAGAGGACAGGGTATATTGAAAGATTGGGAATGCGAAATGCAAAAGCTGGAAATAGGAAAAGGACGCAAGTTGAAAGATGGTAAAGATCTTGCCGTTTTATCAATAGGCGCAATAGGAAATACTGCACGTGAAGCTATCCACATCGTTGAAGACGAAGGCTATTCTATCGCACATTACGACATGATATTCCTTAAACCACTGGATACTGCAATCTTAAAAGAGGTGGCAGAGAACTTTACTCATGTACTGACGATCGAAAACGGTGTTATCAACGGAGGATTCGGCAGTGCTGTTTTAGAATACTTTGCTGACAATAACTATTTGAACATAAATGTAGTGCGTGCAGGTATACAAGATAAATTCGTAACACACGGTTCGGTTGCTGACCTGAAAAAACTATGTGAGCTTGACATACAAGGATTGGTAAAACGAATGCAGTCTATCTTGCATAAACAAATAAGTCCTAATAATATAGAAGAAAAAATATATAAGTAAGAGTCGATGAGAATTGTAATTGCAGGTGCGGGTGCTGTAGGAACACATTTAGCAAAACTATTATCAGCAGAAAACCAAGACGTTATACTCATGGACGCTGATAAAGAGAAGCTCAACTTCCTTGGCTCTAATCTTGAAATAATGACGATGACCGGGTCTTGTACTTCCCTAAAAGATTTGATGGAGGTGGATATAAAAGAAGCGGATTTCTTTATTGGTGTCACCCCTGACGAATCTACAAACATAACAGCCTGCTTATTGGCTGCGAATATGGGAGCAAAAAAAACCTTTGCTCGCATCGATAATTACGAATACCTCTTACCCAAGAATAAAGAGTTTTTTGAAAAGCTAGGGATCAACTCTATGGTTTATCCCGAAATGCTTGCTGCAAAAGAAATAGTATCAGCCTTAAAACGTCCGTGGGTACGCCAATGGATAGAACTTTGCGATGGCAATATATTACTCGCCGGAATCAAGATAAGAGAAAACTCGGAGTTGGTAAATAAGTACCTCTTCGACTTAAGCAGCAAGGACAAAAAATTCCACATCGTTGCCATTAAACGAAAGAATGTCACTATCATTCCTACAGGAAAGGATATGGTTTTAGCGGGCGACATCGTATTCTTTACCGCAACAAAAGAAAACGTGAACGAACTACCCGTAATAGCAGGCAAAGCCAGTTTTGAGGTAAAGAACATTATGATAATGGGCGGAAGCCGTATCGCCATCCGCACCTGTCAGTACTTACCCGACAATACAAACATCAAACTATTAGAATCCGATAAAGAGAAGAGCTACCAACTTTTAGAAAAGCTACCAAAGAATGTAACCGTGTTTCATAATGACGGCCGTAATGCTGAGTTCCTTTTGCAAGAGGGAATCAAGGATATAGACGCATTTGTGGCTGTAACCGGGAACTCGGAAGCTAACATTCTCGCATGTATGGCAGCCAAACGCTTTGGAGTACGCAAGACTGTAGCCGAAGTAGAAAACATGGACTATATGTCGATGGCTGAGAATCTGGATATCGGTTCTATTATAAATAAGAAACTAATAACAGTAAGCAACATATACAGATTTCTGCTCAGTGCAGACGTATCTAACGTAAAGTCATTAACAATCGCCAATGCAGACGTAGCGGAGATTATAGCTCGACCGAACTCTTATGTAACCAAGAAGGAGGTAAAAAAGCTAACGCTACCCAAGAATGTTACTTTGGGCGGATTGATACGCAATGGAGAACCGATGATGATTGATGGTGATACTTTGATAGAGCCTTACGATCATGTAGTCGTTTTCTGTTTGGATGACACCCTACGTGATGCCGAGAAAATGTTCCATTAACAGGATAAAAAGTACATGAGCAATTTTAATTACCGGTTTGTACTAAAAACAATTGGATTTTTGCTTGTCATCGAATCGCTATTCATGATGAGTGCTACCATTGTTTCATTTTACTTACACGAAGCGGCCGGCGATGCAATGCTCATAAGCTCTACAATAACATTCTTTGCAGGAGCTTTAATCCGATTGGTAGGAACCGAAGATTTCCCAAAACCGATCGGAAAACGAGAGAGCTTCTTTATGGTGGCTATTTCGTGGATCATACTATCTGCATTCGGTATGCTTCCTTATTATCTGAGCAACTCGATACCCAGCGTCAGTAATGCCTATTTCGAAACCATTTCGGGACTAACAGCAACCGGTGCAACCATCCTAAACGACATAGAGAGTATGCCCAAGGGACTTCTCTTCTGGCGGAGTATAACCCAATGGATGGGAGGATTAGGAATCGTATTGTTCGTGGCCACGATTCTACCCATGGGAGGTAATGCATCTGTAATGTACGATGCCGAAGTCACAGGGATAGGCTACGATCGTTTTCGCCCCCGCATATCACAAATAGCCAAACGCCTATGGCTCGTTTATATATTCCTCACAGGAATTCTTATCATACTGCTTTGGATAGGGCCAATGAGCTTATTCGACGCTGTTTGCCATGCTTTTACAACGATATCCACTGCCGGATTTTCGACAAAGCAAGACAGTATCGCCCATTGGAATTCAGCCTATATAGAATATGTCATTACCCTCTTTATGTTCATCGGTGGAATAAACTTTACGCTGATCTACTTCTTTATGAAAGGCAGTGCTAAAAAGTTGTATCAGAATGAAGAATTTAAATGGTATGTATCTATTATCATTCTCTTTGTTGTCATTATTGCCATCGGGCTTTACAGTTCGAGCAAGATAGAAGGAGTAGAAAAAGCCTTCCGCACATCATTGTTTCAGGTAGTATCCATGCTTACCACCACCTGCTTCTCTACTGACAATATAATAAGTTGGGGTTCTTTCTATCAGTTCTTAGTTGTCATCTTTATGGTCTTCGGGGCATGTGCCGGATCTACTGCGGGAGGTATCAAGATCGTGAGAATCATTATTCTGTTTAAGAATTCAATCAATGAGTTTAAACGTCAGGTACACCCCAATGCGATACTCCCTATCCGATTGAATAACCATGTAATTTCGATAGACGTAGTAACCAAGGTCTTAGCTTTTATCTTCTTATACCTTGCCATCCTTATTTTCAGCTGTTTACTTTTATCCTTATCGGGAATGCAATTCGAGAATGCTCTCGGAGCAGCAGTTTCATGCCTCGGAAACGTGGGAGGCGGATTGGCAGAGATAGGTAATACAGGTAGTTTCTCGGAAGTACCAACCGAGTCGAAATGGTATCTCAGCTTCCTTATGCTAACAGGGCGTTTAGAGCTATTTACTGTACTTTCTTTATTTATGCCTGCTTTCTGGAGAAGATAACAATCATATATTCTTCCACTTACACAATACACTATCGAGCAGATCGACGATCAGAAATAAAATAAAACCGATCAGAGAAAGAACAATTATACCAAAATACATTTGGACGTAATCCACACGCATTTGCGAATCGGTAATGTAAAATCCCAATCCTTTATCCGTTCCGAATGTCTCAATAAAGAATAAGGCCGATGTTGCGATACCCAATGCCACACGAAGCGAAGAAAAGACTTCGGGCAAAATAGCAGGCAAGGTAATATGTCTCATTTTTTGTAAGCCCGTTGCCCCAAATGAAATAAGAACATAGTAATTTTCTTTCGATATATTTTTTACAGCATCACGTATCGTTATGATCAACTGAAAAACGACTATCAATATAACAATAACAATCTTTGATGTTTCGCCCAAATCGAATAATACCATGATGATAGGTAAAAGAGCTAATTTGGGAATAGGATAAGAAAAATAAATCATAGGACCCAACAGACTATTCACCCTCTTACTATATCCCATCCATACACCTAATACTAAAGCTATCCCCAAAGATATACCTATGCTATATGCTATCCGTCGCAAGCTGGCGAATGTGTGGTCTAATATCCCGTTTTCGAAAGCTTTGGAGTATCCACCATAAACCTCTGTAGGGAAAGGCAGTGCCTTCAGGCTAAGACCGGCAGCAAGAATATACCATATAACATTAAACAGGATAAAGCCGCCTATTATGTAGCCGAAATAATTGAAAATATGTTTTCTACGCTTTGTCATCAGTACCCTATTTTATTGATAATAGATGCCACAAACCTCAACTTTTCCTCTTGGTACTCAGATACGTTGAACAAGGGGTTTTCTACCTGATGAATAATTCTTCCCGGCGATTTGCTCATTACAATAATATGCTCGCCAATAGATACAGCCTCATGTATATTGTGTGTGATAAACAGAGTGGTTACTTTATATTTCTCCCACAGACGCAGAAAAAGCCGTTGCGATGCTTCGGAAGTAAATGTATCTAATGATGAAAACGGTTCGTCCATCAACAGAATATCGGGCTGAGAAATAAAGGCACGAGCCAGAGCCACACGTTGTTTCTGTCCCCCACTCAATTGCGAAGGATAGCGGTTTTGAATATCATCAATCTCTAACGAGTTGATAATCTCTGAAACTTCTGCCTCTCTTAACACCTTAGTGCTATTGAGCTTATAAGAGAGGAAAATGTTTTCTTTCACAGTCTTCCATTCCAGCAAACCATAGTGTTGAGGTACATATCCGATAGATACTTCTCTGGGTGTAAACGCTCTCCCATTAAAAGCAATCTGTCCGCTATAATTTCTTATGATCCCGCAAAGCACCTTCAATAAAGTAGACTTGCCGCATCCCGAAGGGCCTATAAGAGAATATATTTCCCCCTTTTTTATAGTCAGGGAGAAATCATTCAAAGCTACAGTATTTCCGTATTTTACCTCCAGGTTTTCTATCGACAGCATCTCTATTATTTAGTCAGTTGATCATTTATAAGATTCTCAACTTTGAAATCAGCTTTAAGCAGATTTTTGCCTCCAAGCCAGCTTATGACTTGTTGTATATCTTTGTCTGCAACAGTTACAGGCTGAGCATCGGTATAAGCAGGTAGAGTGACCTTCTCTGCAACAGGTTCAGGAAACTGAAGCTCTTTTACCAATATATCTTTTATATCTGCTACAGCATGTGAGTTGAGATAAGCAACACCATCATTGTATGCGGCGTACATTTTCTTAATAGCCTCACTCTTAGTGCCTATCACCTTCTGGGAAAAGACAATACCTGTAACAGTATATTTCAGGCTATCCATAGACACAAGCAGCTTGCAACCTTCGCTTGCAGCAATCAGAGCAAACGGATTAGGTAATCCCGTAGCATCTATTTTATTATTCCGCAACATCTCGAAGCGAGTCGGAATTTTATTTATCTCCACTTTCTCTACATCATTAGGAGTAAGGCCTACACTAGCCAAAGCCATATCTACACAGAAATCGATCACTGTGTTTTGAGAAACGGCTATCTTCTTGCCTTTCAGCTCCGACAAGTTCTTTATCCCCGACTGCGCACCGGCTACAATATAAAAAGGTGCTTGACATTTAGAAGTAAGCTTCATATCAAACCCACCCGAAGCTAGCAATGCTGCACTGGTATAATCGGTTACTCCTCCGTCTACAGTTCCGCTCTGAAAAGCCATATCTCGTTCATTGGCAGACATAAATTTTTGAATTTTTACATCTACACCATGTTTTGCAAAATAACCTTCACGCTGAGCTACTGCAAGAGGAAGATAATCCATTGACGACATTACCCCAACCGTAAGCGTTTGCACCTCTGCACTTTCTTGTTTTTTACCCGAACAAGCACTTAACAATAAACTGATAGATAGAATTGAAAATATAATATGTTTCATAATTTGTATAAATAAAATAATATGTGATTACAAAAATAAGGGAAATAAATCAATAAAATTAGCAGAACGACCACAAAGAAGCAGCACAGACTCTCTCATATATCCAACTCGAAATTGTTAAAAGTGACAACCAGCGGTCACAGGAGCGAAGCGTATGTAAAGGTGACAGTTTTCAGCACTTTTTATATTGTCACTTTTCATCATAACCAAACAACGACTAAGAGCCATCATGTATAAGACAATTATATCATTAATAAATAATACGACAATTATCATAACGCTGAAAATTACCCCCTGACATTAAATATCTCATGCCCCTGACCTTTTACTCACAACTTCTTTTTACCTTTGCATCCTGAATATTTTTAATCGATAAGTAATGTCACAACCTTCAATTCCTAAAGGAACAAGAGATTTTTCGCCGGAAGAAATGGCGAAGCGTAACTATATTTTCGACACTATCCGTGAAGTTTTCAAACTCTATGGCTTTCGTCAGATAGAAACTCCGGCAATGGAAAACCTATCAACACTGATGGGAAAATACGGAGAAGAGGGAGATAAGCTTCTATTCAAAATACTCAATTCGGGCGATTACCTGAAAGATTTATCCGATGAAGAATTATTGGAGAAAAACTCTACCCGCCTTGCAACCAAAATAAGCGAGAAAGGTCTCCGTTACGACCTCACTGTCCCATTTGCACGCTATGTTGTAATGCACCGAAACGAAATAACATTCCCTTTCAAACGTTATCAGATACAACCCGTTTGGCGTGCCGACCGACCACAGAAAGGACGTTACCGCGAATTCTTCCAGTGCGATGCTGACATCGTTGGCTCCGATTCCCTTATCAACGAAGTAGAGTTGATTCAAATAGCAGATGAAGTATTCAGCCGTTTCGGCATTCGGGTGAGCATCAAACTCAACAACCGCAAGATACTGTCAGGTATTGCTGAGATTATTGGAGAGGCAGAAAAAATCACAGACATCACTGTTGCCATCGACAAACTCGATAAAATAGGTCTGGAAAAGGTAAACGAAGAACTTGCTTCGAAGGGTATCCCACAAAAAGCGATCGAGCAACTTCAACCTATTATCCTTTTGCAAGGAACAAACGAAGAGAAATTAAACACCTTGAAAACGGTTCTCAAAGATTCTGAGACCGGAATACAAGGCGTTAACGAACTTGAATATATACTTAACAAACTAAAAATTGTAGGAATCCGTTGCGAGCTTGAGCTCGACCTTACTCTTGCCAGAGGATTGAATTACTACACGGGTGCTATCATCGAAGTAAAAGCTCTTGATGTGCAAATAGGCAGCATCACCGGAGGTGGACGCTATGATAACCTGACAGGTATTTTCGGATTGTCGGGCGTTTCGGGCGTAGGTATTTCCTTCGGGGCAGACCGCATATTCGATGTATTGAATCAACTCGATTTATACCCAAAAGATTCTATACAGAACACACAGGTTTTGTTTGTCAACTTCGGCGAAAAAGAAGAAGCTCACATATTGCCTCTGATCTTAAAAATCCGTCAGGAAGGAATCTCTACAGAGATATTCCCCGAATCGGCAAAGATGAAAAAGCAAATGTCGTATGCCGATTCCAACAAGATTCCTTATGTAGCTATAGTTGGTGAAAATGAGATAAATGAAAACAAAATCACACTGAAAGATATGACTTCCGGCGAACAGAAATCATTGACCCTCGAAGAATGCATATCCATCCTTAGCTAATTTATTAACAGACATATTAATAAGTCCTGCCTTAGTTATTAACAAGGCAGGACTTATTTGTATATAAACACCTAATAATCAACAAACATATTCTTATCTCCCATTGTTAACATTGTGTTTACAACCTGTTCATCTCATGTTGAAAACTTTTTCATACATTTTAAGTGGGGAAAGGTGGGGAAAAGTGTATAAATTTTATACCTTTACGTCGAATATTGTATATTGTTAAAATTCAAAGTATTAATGTTACAGTTTTTGGGAAATATCGAAGCAAAAATAGACGCAAAAGCACGTCTTTTTGTACCTGCTTCTTTCCGTAAGATATTGCAATCTTGCGACCAGAACACATTGATACTCAGAAAAGATCTATTTCAGAACTGCCTCGTTCTCTACCCGCTGGTAGTATGGGAAGAGGAAGTTGCGAAATTACGCTCACGCCTCAATAGGTGGGACATGGAGCAGCAAGCGTTGTTTCGTCAATTTGTTGTTGACGCCGAACGCCTCGAGATGGACACCAACGGACGTATCCTTATACCCAAAAGATACTGTCAGATGGTGGGGATTATTACAGACGTAAGATTCTTAGGAGTAGACAATACAATAGAAATTTGGACAAACGATGCTCTGGATAAAACGCTGATACCTGCCGAGGAATTCAGTGCTCGCATTCAGGCATTAATGAATAACAGCTCACAAAACGACTAATCATGGCCGATGCATATCACATACCGGTTTTGCTTCACGAGAGTATTGACGGGATGAATCTTCACCCTGATAGTATTTGCGTCGATGTTACATTTGGCGGTGGCGGACACTCGAGAGAAATACTGTCACGTCTCGGAGACAAAGGGCATCTCTATGCATTCGATCAGGATGAAGATGCGATAAACAACATTGAAGCTAGCAGCAAGTTCACTTTCATCCGCAGCAATTTCCGATATCTTAAAAATTTCATCAAGTATCATAAAGTAGACGGTGTAGATGCTATACTGGCTGATTTGGGCGTTTCGTCACATCACTTCGATGCCGAAGACAGAGGATTCTCTTTCCGTTTCGAAGACAGTGACTTGGATATGCGCATGAATCGCAAGGGAGGAAAAACGGCTGCGCAGATACTAAATACATACACAGAGGAAAAGCTGGCAGATGTTTTCTACCTGTATGGTGAACTAAAACAATCGCGGCGGATTGCTTCCGTGATTGTGAAAACAAGAAAAGAAAAACCTTACAAGAAAACAAGTGACCTGCTTGCAACACTTAATCCATTTGTCGGGAGAGGAGAAAAAGAGAAAAAGATACTGGCTCAGGCATTTCAGGCTCTTCGCATAGAAGTAAATGAAGAGATGGAAGTATTGAAGGAGATGTTGGAGCAGGCTCTTGACATACTAAAACCGGGGGGACGGTTGTCAGTCATTACATACCATTCGCTCGAAGACCGTATTGTCAAAAACTTCTTTAAGACAGGAAATTTTGAAGGCAAAGTAGAAAAAGACTTCTTCGGGAACTTCGAAACTCCTTTCAAGCTGATAAACAATAAAGTAATCACTCCATCGAAGGACGAGGAAGAACGCAACCCCCGATCAAGGAGTGCTAAACTAAGAGTTGCAGAAAAAGTTTGATATGACAGTAAAAGATATAAAAAAGAAGATCATGTATATTCTTGGGGGGACTGTTCTCACCGAGGATTTCTTTTGGAAAAACGCACGTTTTATCATCACGGTCTTCGTTATCATTGTGCTTTACATCAGCAACAGGTATAGCTGTATCGAGAAAATGGCGAAAATAGAATCTCTTCAGCGCGAACTAAAAGATGCGAAGTATGAGTCTCTCACCATATCAGCCGAGCTGATGGGTGTAAGCCGCGAATCGAAAGTAGAAGATATGGTTCAGAAAAACGGTGTTGATCTGAAACAAACAAAAGACCCAATATATAAACTGGGAAAGAAATAAATAGCAAGAAAGAATAGAAGATGGCGAAAAAATCTGAAGGAACATCAAAGAATATAGCGATCAGCCGATATGGGTGGATTGCACTTATTATGTCCCTGATATTTATTGCAATTCTAATATGTATATTCAATATAAAGTATGTAGAAGGCCCCATGTGGCGCGAACTAGGCATACAAGAAACCGTAAAGAAAGATAGAGAAATACGCCCCAACAGAGGTAATATTTATGCCGACGACGGACGCCTGCTGGCAACAAGCGAACCCCTCTACGGAGTATATGTCGACTTTATGGCCGATGGCATAAAGAAAGATACATTAATGAAATACGTTACACCTCTGTCACAAGCTCTAGCGAAGAAGTTTCCCGACAGAAGTGCAGCCCAGTACAAAAGAGTAATATTAGACGGATGGGACTTGAGCCGTAAAGAGCTCGCCCAAATAGAAAGGAATAGGGAGAGCGGTTCAAACCAAAAAGTAAAGGTTCGCAGCCGCTATGTGCGCATTATTCGCCCCGATATAAACTATATAGACCTGAAAGAAGTTCTCACCTACCCATTTTTTAGTCAGAGAAGCAATAGGAGCGGCTTGTTTACAGAAGAAAAAACAATGCGTTTAAAACCTTTTGGTCGCCTCGCAGGAAGAACCGTAGGATCTATATACAAAGACTTTGATGCAGGAGGAGCCAGTGGTCTGGAACTAAAATACGACTCTATACTAAAAGGAATTCCGGGTCTAAAAACACGCCAACGCGTGCAGGGTCGCTGGATAGACGTTGTATTGAACGAGCCAACCGATGGATGGGATATAAAAACCACTTTGAATGTAGATGTCCAAGACTTAGCAGAGAAAGCTCTCTACAACAAGCTGGTAGAAACCAATGCCGAATCCGGATGTGCTATTGTAATGGAAGTGGCTACAGGGGAGATAAAAGCCATAACCAATCTCGACCGCATGTCGCCCGGTGTTTATGCCGAAGGTAATCCAAATGCTTTTTCGTACATGTCCGAGCCGGGGTCTACCTTCAAGACAGTGTCACTGATGATTGCCCTCGAAGACGGAGTAGTTACCCCCGATGAAGAAATCTTTGTCGGCAACGGTTTGTTCGAATATAAGGGACGCATCGTAAAAGACCATGACTGGCGTAAAGGACAAGACAAAGGCTATGTAACAGTGGCGAGAGGAATGTACTCTTCGCTGAACGTTGCTATCGCAAAAATGATATTAAAAGGTTATGAGAATAACCCTCAAAAATATGTACAGCGCATCCATGATCTGGGGCTTACAAAAAAAATAGAATGGGATGTTCCACTACAAGGAAAAGAAGGAACTTCTGTCATTCGCTTCCCCGATGATAAGTCAAATCCATGGTCTAAAACCACATTGCCGTGGATGTCATTCGGCTATGAGACACAGGTGCCACCTATTTACATGCTAATGTTTTATAATGGTATTGCAAATAAAGGGAAGATGATCAAGCCGTTTCTCACCAAAGCCTTCATGAGAGACGGAAAAATAGAAGAAGAATTTGAAACCGAGATTATAAATCCTTCATTATGTTCCGAAAAGACCCTCAAAGAGGTGCAAGATATTCTAAGAGGTGTTGTAACCGATGGTACAGGAAAAACCATTGAATCGGAAATGTTTCCTATCTCAGGAAAAACAGGAACAGCGATGATTGCAGCCAGAGGGGGATACGAAGGGTATTATGTATCATTTTGCGGATACTTCCCATCAGACAATCCCAAATATACTTGCTTTGTAGGTATACGCAGACCACAAGGAATTCCATCGGGGGGACTTATGCCGGGAGCGGTATTCAAAACCATTGCCGAAGGAATATATACACGAAATACTGTAGCAACCCCTATCCTTGCTCAGAAAGATACAGTAAACTCACTTATACCTATCGTTAAAAGCGGTTCATTCAAAAATACAGAGATTGTTTTGAAAAAATTAAAACAAGATTACAACTATTCGGGAGATAAAGTAGACTGGATAAATACAGACTCTTCGATCAATGGTATTCTTCTTCAAAGCAATTCTTCTATCAAGCAAGGATTAGTCCCTAACGTCATAGGAATGGGCGCACGTGATGCCATATATTTATTAGAGCTTGAAGGACTGAAAGTAAACCTTATAGGTGCAGGAAAAGTGAAACAGCAATCTATAGCTCCGGGAACAAGAACAACGAAAGGAGCAACCATAACCATAGAATTAAATTAACGAAAAAAATACAGATATGAAGTTGCAGGATTTACTTAAAAACATAGATGTAATAGAAATAAAGGGAGAACAGGATATAGATGTAACCGGAGTTTTTACAGACTCCCGCAAGGCAACTCCCGGATCGGTTTTCATTGCTCTTAAAGGCGTTCAGGTGGATGGTCATCTATATATAAAAAACGCTCTGGAACTAGGGGCTAAAGTTATTCTTCACGAAAGCAAAATAGATACTTCTAACGAAGGCATCACATATATAAAAGTAAAAGACAGCGCCGATGCTGCCGGAAAGATAGCTACACATTGGTACGGCGACCCGTCAAACAATCTGAAGCTGGTAGGTGTGACAGGCACAAACGGAAAAACAACAACAGCCACACTCCTTTATGAGATGTTCCGCAAGTTGGGATATAAAGTCGGCTTGTTGTCAACCGTAGCCAATTATATAGATGGCAAAGTATATCATGCCACACATACTACCCCCGACCCTATTTCGTTGAACGAAATGCTCAAAAATATGGTAGATGCAGGGTGCGAATATGCCTTTATGGAAGTAAGCTCGCACGCTATTCATCAGAAACGTATAAGTGGTCTAAAATTTGAAGGGGGAATATTTACCAACCTTACACAAGATCATTTGGACTACCATAAAACAATGGGCGAATACTTAAAAGCGAAGAAAGCTTTCTTCGACCAACTACCCGAAACAGCATTCGCTCTTACCAATATCGATGACAAAAACGGATTGGTAATGTTACAAAATACAAAGGCTAAAACAAGTACTTATTCTGTTCATTCTTTAGCCGATTTCAAAGCACGAATCATCGAAAAACACTTCGATGGTACTGCAATAGAAATCAATGGCAAAGAGTTGCAAGTACA
The DNA here is from genome assembly GCF_004569505.1 of Dysgonomonas mossii. Lineage (NCBI taxonomy): Bacteria > Pseudomonadati > Bacteroidota > Bacteroidia > Bacteroidales > Dysgonomonadaceae > Dysgonomonas > Dysgonomonas mossii. The sequence goes on along the minus strand of NZ_SPPK01000005.1, from coordinate 218,174 downwards.
GTTCGTGGGAGTATTTAATGTATACAACCTGCTTGCTGTCTACGGGGCAACCATATTGTTAGGACAAAGCTCGGAAGAAGCTCTGCTTGTACTTAGTACTCTGAAACCGGTATCAGGACGCTTCGAGACAATCCGTTCATCTCAAGGCTTTACTGCAATTGTAGACTATGCGCACACGCCCGATGCTCTTACGAATGTATTGGAAGCAATACACGAGGTATTGGAAGGAAATGGTCGTGTAATAACAGTTGTTGGTTGCGGAGGAAACAGGGATAAGACAAAACGTCCGATCATGGCACGCGAAGCTGTGCGTTTGAGCGATCAGGTTATACTTACATCCGATAACCCTCGCTACGAAGAGCCACAGGCTATAATCAATGATATGGCAGATGGGCTAAACAGCGAACAATTGAAAAAAGCACTTCTGATTGTAGAACGTGAACAGGCCATAAAAACGGCATGTGCACTGGCTAAAGCGGGAGATGTAATCCTTATTGCAGGAAAAGGGCACGAAGATTATCAAGATGTAAAAGGAGTAAAACATCATTTTGATGATAAAGAAATAGTTAAGAACATTTTTGGAGAATAACTAGAAAAATAAGAAAGACAAGATGCTATATTATTTATTCGATTACTTAGACAAATTAGATTTCCCGGGAGCAGGGATGTTTCGCTATGTCTCATTCAGGGCAGCCATGGCTGTAATATTCTCCTTGCTGATTTCTACGATTATAGGAAGACGGATCATCGACAAATTGCAAAAGCTGCAAATAGGTGAAACAGTCCGTAATCTTGGTCTTGAAGGACAACTAAGTAAAAAAGGAACCCCTACCATGGGCGGTGTTATCATTATTATAGCAATACTAACACCTGTACTACTTTTTGCCCGAATAGACAATGTATATATCATTCTCATGTTGATCACAACAATATGGCTTGGTGCACTGGGCTTTCTGGACGACTATATAAAAGTTTTCAAAAAAGATAAAGAAGGGTTACAAGGTAAATTTAAAATAGTGGCACAGGTCGGACTGGGATTGATAGTGGGTCTGACAATATACCTGAGTCCCGATATAATCATCCGCGAGAATATAGAATACCGTAATCAGGACAATGTAATAGAGCGTGTAAGTTATGTAGCTGAAGGAGTAAAATCCACTCAGACAACAATCCCATTTATGAAAAATAACAACCTCGACTACGAGGATCTTGTTGGCTTTATGGGAGAATATGCCGAACCGGCAGCATGGATACTGTTTGTGTTCATCGTTATTTTTATTGTAACTGCCGTCTCCAATGGTGCCAACCTTACCGACGGACTGGATGGGTTAGCAGCCGGAAGCTCTGCCATTATCGGGGTAACACTCGGGATACTCGCGTATGTTTCCGGGCACATGGAGTTTGCGTCTTACCTTAATATTATGTTTATACCCGGGAGTCAGGAGCTCGTGATATTTGCCGCTGCATTTATCGGAGCTACGATTGGTTTCCTTTGGTATAACGCCTTCCCTGCACAGGTTTTCATGGGAGATACGGGTAGTCTGACATTAGGGGGAATTATCGGCGTTTTTGCAGTTGTAATTCACAAAGAATTGCTACTCCCTATTCTCTGTGGAATATTCTTTGTAGAGAGTATTTCGGTAATGATGCAAGTGGCATTCTTCAAATTCACAAAGAAAAAATACGGAGAAGGCAGACGTGTTTTCAAAATGACTCCTTTGCACCATCATTTTCAGAAAGCAGGAAATTCGGGAATACAAGCCTTATTTCAAAAACCAATAGGGCCTATACCCGAGTCGAAGATTGTAGTCCGTTTTTGGATTATTGGAATTATTCTGGCAGTACTTACATTGGCAACATTAAAAATGCGATAAAAATAAATGATGAACAAGATTATCATATTAGGAGGAGGAGAGAGCGGCGTAGGCTCGGCTATACTGGCACAAGCAAAAGGATTTGATGTTTTTTTGTCTGACAGCGGGTCGTTAAAAGACCAGTACAAAGCCGAACTCGATCAGTATGGCATACCTTACGAGGAAAAAGGACATACAGAAGACCTCATACTGGCTGCAACCGAGATCATAAAAAGCCCGGGTATTCCTAATTATGCACCTCTTGTTCACAAAGCAGCAGATAAGGGAATTCCTATCCTATCGGAGATGGAATTTGCCAAACGCTACACTTCCGCAAAAATGATCTGTATTACAGGCAGTAATGGGAAGACAACTACTACCAGCCTCATCTACCATATACTGAAATCGGCAGGACTAAATGTAGGTCTTGGAGGAAACATCGGAAGAAGTTTTGCCCGTCAGGTAGCAGAAGATAATTTTGATTATTATGTATTGGAATTAAGTAGTTTCCAGCTGGAAAACATGTACTCGTTTAAGGCAGATATCGCCATTCTTTTAAATATCACCCCCGATCATCTCGACAGATACGATCATGATATGCAAAAGTATGTTGATGCCAAAATGCGTATTGTACAAAACCAAACGGAAGAAGATGCTTTTATATTTTGGGAAGAAGACCCGATTGTAAGCAAAGAAATACAAAAGCTGGTATCGAAAGGCAAACAATATACATTTGCCGACCACAAAGTGGGTAATGCTATTGCATACCCCGAAAACAATGAAATAAAAATAGATACTCCTAAATCGGTTTTCATTATGAAAGAAGATTTACTAGCACTCGAAGGAACACATAATCTGTATAACTCGCTTGCATCAGGTATCACGGCAAAGTTGCTGGATATAACAGATGAGAACCTGCGCCACTCGCTTAGTGATTTTCAGGGAGTAGAACATCGCCTTGAAAAAGTGGCCAAAGTGAGAGGTATACAGTTTATAAACGACTCCAAGGCGACTAATGTTAATTCGTGCTGGTATGCTTTACAAAGCATGAAAACGAAGGTTGTCCTTATTTTAGGAGGAACAGATAAGGGGAATGACTATAGAGAGATCGAACAATTGGTTAAAGATAAAGTTCGCGCTTTGGTTTTCCTCGGAGTTGACAACAGTAAGCTGCATAAATTCTTTGATGGTAAAATAGACAATATTGTAGATACCTCATCAATGAAGGATGCAGTAGAAAAATCTTACGCATTGGCTCAAGAAGGAGATACGGTTTTACTATCGCCTTGCTGCGCCAGTTTCGACCTCTTCCAGAATTATGAGGATAGAGGTGATCAGTTTAAAGAATACGTCAGAAAACTGTAATCAAAAATGGAATTCAATTTTTTAGGGCGGGCATTCAAAGGAGATAAAGTTATATGGTGTATATTTATCGCACTGTGTATTATCTCTTTGCTTGAAGTATTTAGTGCTACAAGCACAATTGCCTACCGTCAACATAGCCACTGGGCACCGATTCTGCGACATGCGGCATTCCTGCTTATTGGTTTTGCCCTCGTGATGTTTTTGCAGAGAGTTCCCAGCAAATATTTCTCAGTATTACTATTGGGAATACCGCTATCTGCTGTTCTCCTTGTTGTCACCATGTTTATGGGGCAAGATGTAAATGGGGCACAACGCTGGCTGGGTATCGGAGCATTTACGATACAACCTTCCGAGTTTGCTAAAATTTCGGCAATCGGATTTGTCTCCTTCTTTTTAAGTAAGATGAAGCCTGACAATGAAGGTTGGATATTCAAAACCCTTATTATTGGTATTGGAGCCTTATGCTTACTTATTGCACCCGAAAACTTATCTACGGCATGTCTCCTTTTTGGCGTCTGCTTTATGCTTATGTTTATCGGACAGGTCAGCCTCAGGAAGTTAGGATTGATTGCTTTTGTTGGGCTTGCTGCTGTAGCTATTTTGCTAGGCAGCCTTACGCTCCTACCCGATTCTTTTGCAAAAGAGTATTTACCGGGACGTCTGGCTACATGGAAAAACCGTATAGAAAGGCACTCGGAAGAAGATAAAGAGATGAGGAACGCCGACGGAACTATTGCCTATAAAATAACTGACGACAATTACCAGGTATCGCATGCCAAGATAGCTATAGCTAACGGCGGTATAATCGGCTTGCCGGGAAGCGGCGTTGAACGAGACTTTCTTCCACAAGCCTATTCCGACTTTATCTTTGCCATCATCCTTGAAGAAACCGGACTGCTTGGGGGGCTATTCGTCTTGCTTTTATATGTAGCTCTGATGTTCAGGTGTGGCGTTCTGGCTTCAAAATGCGAAAAGAAGTTCCCGAGGTATCTTATACTCGGATCTGCACTTATACTCACAATACAGGCTTTGGCTAATATGGCCGTAGCCGTCAATTTGATTCCTGTTACAGGACAACCTCTGCCTCTGGTAAGCCGGGGTGGAACGTCTACCATTATCACATGTGCCTATTTTGGCATTATTCTGGCATGCTCATCCCGACTCAATGATTCAGATCATGAAGATGTGGACGAAAGCATTGCCAATATAGATTTTGAACCCTATGTAAAAGATACAGAAGAACAATGAAAAATCTGAGAGTTATTATTAGCGGAGGTGGAACAGGAGGTCATATATTTCCGGCAATAGCTATTGCTAACACCATCAAAAAACGTTACGCTGACTCCGAAATACTTTTTGTGGGAGCCGAAGGACGCATGGAAATGGAAAAAGTTCCAAACGCAGGATACAAAATAGAAGGGTTAAATGTAGTCGGGATTAGCAGAAAAAATCCGATCAAGATATTTTCTACAATCTGGAAATTTCAGAAAAGCCTCAATCGGGCTAGCAAAATCATAAAAGAATTTAAGCCTGATATCGTGATTGGCGTGGGAGGATATGCCAGTGGCCCAACGTTGTATAAGGCAAGTAAACTAGGTATCCCGACCCTCATTCAAGAGCAAAATTCGTATGCCGGAATTACAAACAAGTTCTTAGGCAAGAAGGCTTCCAGTATCTGTGTTGCCTACGAAAATATGGAAAGATTCTTTCCGAAAGATAAAATAGTGATGACCGGCAACCCTTGTCGTGAAGAATTATTATCATCGAATATAACGAAAGAAGATGCCTATACAGAGTTTAACCTCAACCCGAATAAAAAAACGATTCTGGTTGTAGGTGGCAGCCTTGGTTCGAGAACAATAAACAAAAGTATCTTTAGCGGAATAGAAGCTTTGTCAGAGTCAGACATACAAATCATTTGGCAATGTGGAAAACTATACTTTTTCGAACTGAATATGGATCTGGCATCGAAAGGGAATCCACAGAATATTCATATCCATGAATTCATTTCCCGAATGGATTTAGCATATAAAGCAGCCGATTTGGTCATCTCAAGAGCAGGTGCAAGCTCTATCTCCGAACTATGCTTGTTGGGCAAACCGGTTATTCTTGTTCCTTCTCCAAATGTATCGGAAGATCATCAAACCAAAAATGCAATGGCTCTGGTAAACAAAGATGCCGCTATCCTCATAAAGGATATTGAAGCGAACGATTTGCTGGTTAAAACAGCTTTGGAGACAATAAAGGATAAGGATAAATTAAAAACTCTGTCAGAAAATATTTTAAAATTGGCGCAACATGATTCGGCAAACCGGATTGTAGATGAAGCAATAGGACTAATAAAGTGAAAATAAAACATGAATAATATAAAAGCAGTATATTTCATCGGAATCGGTGGTATCGGGATGAGCAATCTGGCTCGCTATTTTATGTCGAAAGGTAAAAAGGTAGCAGGGTATGATCGTACCGAAACACCATTGACAAAAGAGCTGGTAAAAGAAGGCGCAGAAATTCACTATTCGGATAGTGTAAGCCTGATACCGGAATACTGCAAAGACAAGGATACGACATTAGTGGTTTATACGCCGGCTGTTCCATCCGAGAACGAAGAGGTTATATATTTCCACGAGCAGAATTTTACTATCCAGAAGCGTGCTCAGGTTTTAGGAACTATCACCAAATCGAGCAAAGCACTCTGTTGTGCAGGAACACACGGAAAGACAACAACATCAAGTATGCTGGCTCACATCCTTAAACAATCGCACCTCGATTGTAATGCTTTCTTAGGCGGTATACTAAAAAATTATAGCAGCAATCTGATGCTTTCAGACAAGAGTGAGTTTACCGTTATCGAAGCTGATGAGTATGACCGCTCTTTCCACTGGCTGCATCCGTATATGGCTCTTATTACCTCTGTAGACCCAGATCATTTGGATATCTACGGAACGGAAGAAGAGTATCTCAAAAGCTTTGAGAAATTCACCACCCTCATTCAACAAGGAGGAGCGTTGGTGATGAAACACAATATAAAACTTTCACCCAAAGTTGGAGAAGGAGTTAAGGTATATACCTACTCTGAAGATAAAGGCGATTTCCATGCAAAGAACATAAAAATAGGCAACGGTGAAATTCGCTTCGACTTTGTTACTCCAAAGGAAGTAATAGACAACATACAACTTGGCGTTCCTGTAAGAATAAATATAGAGAATAGCATCGGAGCAATGGCTCTGGCATGGCTCAATGGTGCTACACCTGACGAACTGAGACATGCAATGCTCACATTTCAGGGAGCAAAACGTCGTTTCGATTTTATCCTTAAAACAGATAAGATCGTGATGATAGACGACTATGCGCACCACCCTCAGGAACTAGCTGCAAGCATTACTTCTGTTAAGGAGTTATATCCTGACCGCAAGGTTACAGGAGTTTTTCAGCCTCACCTCTATAGTCGGACAAAAGATTTTGCCGATGAGTTTGCAAAGAGTCTTTCTTTGCTTGACGAACTCATTTTACTGGATATATATCCTGCAAGGGAAAAACCGATAGAAGGTGTGACATCAAAAATAATTTTCGACAAGGTTACCTGTCCTAAAACATTGTGTAACAAGCAAGAATTATTAACTTTATTGGAAAATAAAAATAATATTGAGGTTCTATTAACAGTCGGAGCAGGAGATATCGATCAATTGTTGGAAGCAATAAAAGACGTTTTAAAAGAGAAATGATAAAAAAAATATTAGTCATCGGAGGAATATGCCTTCTTGCAGGCTATCTTATTTTCTCGGCTTTTTATTTCGAAAAAAAGCCGCAGGATGACTTTTGTACAAGTTTTGAAGTAGAAATAAAAAATAGCGCCGAAGGCAATAAGTTTATCGAAACAAAAGATATTGTAAGTTATATCAAAGATAAAGGACTTGACCCTACAGGCAAACAATTAAAAAACATTAATACAAACAAGATAGAGGAGGCCATAATGGCCAATCAGCTGATAAAAGAAGCCAACGTATTTGTTACAAACAATAGAGCCGTAAAAGCCGTAATTGAAGAGCGGAAGCCGATTCTGCGTGTTATAAGCAGCCTCGGAGGAAACTATTATATAGATAATACGGGCAATAAAATGCCTCTTTCTAATCGCTCTACGGCATACCTCCCTATAGCAACAGGAGCAATAAAAGAAGAGTTTGCAAAGACCGACTTATATAAATTTGCATTATTTTTGCATAATGATGAGTTTTGGAATGCACAAATTGAACAAATAGTCGTACTACCTAACCAGGATATTAAATTAATACCCCGTGTCGGTGATCATCAGGTCATACTAGGCAGTGTGGACGGATGTAAAGAGAAGCTTGCCAAATTGCTCACCTTTTATCAAAACGGGCTTAACGAGACCGGGTGGAATAAATATTCAGTCATAAATCTGAAGTTTAACAAACAAGTTGTTTGTACAAAACGTTGAATAAAGAACAAGATCTGGACAATTCTTTCGAATTGGACTGTAAAGGAGAAGAAGATATATGGAACAATCAGGATTTATTGTAGGTATTGACCTTGGCACATCAAAAATTGTTGGTGTACTGGGACGTAAGAATGAACAAGGCGTTATTTCCATCTTGGCATCGGAATGTATACCTGCCGATTCATGTGTAAAATATGGGACAATATATAATATAGATGATGCCGCCGGCAAAATCAAAGGACTTATTCACCTGTTAGAAAACAAGACAGGGAAGAAAATAGGAAAAGCTTATGTTTCTGTTGCCGGAAAATCACTTCGGGCAATAGAACACAAAGAGACTAAATTGCTCGATGGCAACACTCCTATTACATTTGCCATACTCGACGGAATGGAACAGCAAGCTAAGCTGAACAAACCTGATTTCTTTGCCAACTATAGCGTACTTGCTCCTGAATACTACCTTGACGGACAATACGAAGAAGACCCGATTGATAAGGTTGCTTCTGTAATTGAAGGTCATTATCGTTTGGTTATCGGACGCCCTAATATAAAGAGCAATCTTGCAAAAAGTACAGAGAAGGCTCAGATTGATATTGCCGGATTTATTGTAGGGCCTGTAGCCGCAGGTGCTCTCGTTCTGGAAGAACAAGACAGACAAGCTGGATGTGCTCTGGTCGATTTTGGCGCAGGCACCACTACATTATCCATATACAAGGGTGGATTGCTTCGCTATATGGCAGTTATTCCGTTCGGAGGACGTACGATTACGAAAGATATTCAGGGATTAGGCTTTGTATTCGAATCTGCCGAAACATATAAAATACGTTATGCAAAATTAGGTAAAGAAAAAGCAAGACCAACCAGTGATACTTCAGCCGATATAGACCTCAGAGAGTTGAACAAAGTGATACAACTACGTCAGGACGAGATTATCTTGAACGTGATTCATCAGATAAAAGAGTCAGGATTTGGAGATAAACTGGATGCCGGAATTATTATAATAGGTGGAGCATCGCAAATTACAGGGCTGGAAGAATACTTTGCAGACAAAGCACAACTTCCGGTAAAGCGGGCAACACCAAAACGTGTATATATTAATAATGCAGCCGAATTATTGCAAAATCCGGTATATACACAGGCTCTTAGCTTACTGCTTTTTGCAAATGAGAATTGCGAAAGGAAGGAAGCTTTCAGACCGGAACCTGTACCGGTTCAACAAACAACTCCTACTCCACCTGCTCCCGAAATTGAGGAAGAAGAGGATGAGGAAGAAGCTCCTAAGCCTAAAAAGGGAAAGAAAGATAAAAACAAAGGGCAAACATCGCTCTTTAGGTTCTTCGAAAAAGTACAAAACTTTGGAGGAACAGTATTCAACGATGAAGAATAATCGAAGTAAATCCCTTAAGTTATAACAAAACAAATACGCTAAGATATGGATGAAAAAATACTGGATTTTCAATTCCCAAGAAAAACTCAGACAATCATAAAGGTTATAGGTGTAGGTGGTGGTGGTGGTAACGCCGTAAATCACATGTTTAATGAAGGTATACATGATGTATCGTTTGCATTGTGCAATACCGATAATCAAGCATTGTGCGAATCTCCGGTAGAAACACGAGTCCAACTGGGAAGAAAAACCACGGAAGGACTTGGAGCAGGAAACCGCCCCGAGGTTGCAAAAGCAGCGGCAGAAGAGAGCCGTGAAGATTTGGAAAAACTATTGGGAGACGGAACCAAAATGGTATTTATCACTGCCGGAATGGGAGGTGGTACCGGAACAGGAGCAGCCCCTGTAGTAGCCCGTATTGCTAAAGATATGGGAATACTTACAGTTGGTATCGTTACCATACCATTTGTATTCGAAGGCCGTAAAAAGATTATACAAGCACTGAAAGGTGTAGAAAATATAGCACGCAACGTTGATGCACTGCTTGTGATCAACAATGAGAGACTGATTGATATCTATGCCGACCTGACTATCCCCAATGCTTTTGCAAAAGCTGACGATACGCTGACAATAGCAGCTAAAGGTATCGCGGAGATAATCACAGTACACGGACATATAAATCTGGACTTTGCCGATGTGAAAACCATCTTGAAAGATGGCGGTGTAGCCATTATGAGTAGCGGACGAGGCGAAGGAGAAAATCGTGTGGAAGATGCAATTGTAAATGCGCTTCACTCTCCATTATTGAATAACAATGATGTATTTGATGCCAAGAAGATTCTATTTAATATCTATTCGAGCGAAGAAGAACCGCTCATAGTAGAAGAGATGGAAGCTGTTGCCAACTTTATGAAGCGCTTTGGCCCAGAGATAGAAGTTATTTGGGGTACTGCTATAGATAAAAATCTAGGCAAGCAGGTAAAAATAACTTTGCTGGCCACAGGATTCGGTATGTCGAGCATCCCGGGCATGGAAAGTGATCTTATCGAAATTGATGAGGAAGAAGAGGAAGAAAGAATCAGGCAGGAAGAAGAAGAAAAACGCCGCATCAACGAAATGATTGAAAAACATTACGGAAAAGATGGCGTGCAAACTGTAGCTGTCCGTTCCTCGTTTTTCGGCCAAAAGCCAATTATCCTATCTACAGATGAATTGGATAATGATAAGATTATTGACGCTTTGGAAAATACTCCGGTATTCAAACGTGATGAGAAATTCAACCCAAGCGAATACAAACCGGAAATGAAGAAACAAGGTGGCCTTTTTAATGACTAAATCATAATAAAAATACAACAATGAACTTATTTGATAAAGTAAGCGAAGATATCAAAGACGCAATGCGCGCAAAGGACAAAATAAGACTAGAGGCGTTGCGAGGAATAAAAAAAGAATTTCTTGAAGCAAAAACAGCGAAAGGAGCTAATGATGAATTATCTGACGAAGCAGCAACTCTTATCTTGCAAAAGATGGTGAAGCAACGTAAAGACAGCGCAGATATATACAAAAATCAGGGTCGTGAAGATCTGGCGGGAGATGAATTAGCACAGATTGCTGTTATAGAAGCATATCTGCCAAAGCAATTATCACAAGAAGAACTGGATGCAAGAATCACCGAAATTATAGCTCAGGTAGGAGCTTCATCTCCTGCTGATATGGGTAAAGTGATGGGGGTAGCCACAAAAGCTCTTGCAGGTATTGCTGCCGGAAAAGCTATTTCTGAAACAGTAAAAAAGCTGTTGAATAAATAACACTGGTATAATTTTATTATAAATACAAAAGGCAGAATATTCGAATATTCTGCTTTTTGTATCTTATAGAGTATGAGAAATAACCGTCTCTAACATACTACTATTAAAAATAGATGCGGGGGAAATTACAACCTCATCTTTCGGTATTTTATCTCCGTAACGTTCTTTTAGTTTCTGTTGGACTTCTTCCCCTGTCAAATCAAAGTCTCTTAAGTACTGGAGCTTGCCAACTTCAACTTCTGCGCCTCGCTTATAAATTTTCCAGACAAGTTCAGAACAGTATATTTTTTCGTCCGACCAGTCAAATGCAGAGTCATAACTTTTTCCTAAGAGTTTAGCCCCCTCCTCTTTCATTTTCTTCAGCGTGTTAAAGGTTAATATCTGATTTGCAATCCTTAGCCGTTTGATTACATAATGACCATCCTTTCCCTTTGCTACCCACTCATCTAAAGGAGTCAGCTTTACAGTTTCAGCAGCCTCATAGACATAGAATCTACCATTATTCTTATAAATAATGCCACAGTGAGAATACTTTGAGTTTGTAGCTTGCTGAATAGCCTCACTCTGAGCCGAGAGTGAAGTCTGAAAGATTATATCGCCATCTTCTATCTGTTCTTCCCGAGTAGCCTTAGCCTTATCGGTAGAGACTGTCGTTGATGGATAAAAGTAGTAGGCACATAGCCCTAAAATAAAAAAGATACTAAAGATGAGAGAGATAATTTTCGCCTTTCTCATAGATAAATAGTTTAAGATTTACTTGAACATTTTCTCTATCGCATCATCTTCGAGCATAGAGATAATTGTTTTTCCGTCAGGAGTATGTTTATATGCAGAGGAAGCAAAAAGCTGATCGACAATCTTATTCATCTCCTCTGTAGACAACGTATGCCCATAAGGGATTGATGCAGCATAAGCCATCGAAAGTGCTAGTGCCTCTCGTATTTCCTCTTTTACATCGCTACCGCTCTCTATACTCTTATTTATCATGTTGTGCACAAGCTGTACAGAGTCTATATTAGTTATTTCGGCAGGTGTACCATTTATAGCATAAGAATTATTCCCTAAATGACCCAGATCGAAACCTACGGCCTCAAGATCGTCTGTCAGATAAGGCATCATAGCAGCCTCTGATGGAGACAGCTCGATAATCTCGGGGAATAGTGCACGTTGTGAGATACCTCTTTTATGCTCTATCTGAGATAAAAACTGATCGAACAATATACGAATATGAGCACGATGCTGATCGATAAGCATTAGCCCCGATTTAACGGAGGTAAGGATATAGCGGTTCTTGTATTGATAATGTACCACCATTTCGGGAACTATCTTTTCAGAATCGCCTGTTTGTTGCTGACTAAAAATATCAACATCGGGGGCAACCTCTGTAGAAAAATCGACAGTATTTTTATCACTTTCAAATCCTTTGTATAACTGATCCAAATCGAACTTTGGACGCTGATAGTTTGTCCTTGCAGGCGACTTGAATGGATTATATGACGGATCTACATTTACACGAGGCTGGGATATATTTTTTGAAGGATCGTGTATCGGTATATCTATAGCTCCTTCGGTATCAAAATCGATTGTAGGCACTTCATTAAACTTACCCAATGCCTCCTTGATGGCTGCAGTAAGAATTTGCCAGATAGGCTGTTCATTTTCAAACTTTATCTCTGTCTTTGTCGGATGTATATTTACATCGATAGTAGAGGGATCAACTTGAAAATAAATAAAATAGTTTGGATACTCGCCGTTCAGAATCAACGGGTCGAATGCAGACTGTACAGCCTTATTAAAATATGCATGACGCATATACCTGTTATTCACAAAAAAGAACTGCTGGGCTCTGGCTTTTCGTGCCGATTCGGGCTTACCTATAAAGCCGGTTATCTTAGCCAGAGAAGTATCTATATCAATAGAGATAAGCTGCTGATTGAAGTTCTTACCTACGACATTAACGATACGCTGCCGTAAACCTCCAGCCGGGAATTTTAAGACTTCTACATCATTATCTATAAAAGTAAATTCGATAGAAGGATTTACCAGAACAATACGCTCCAGTTCGGTAAGAATATTTCTACGTTCAGTATCGTTCGATTTCAAGAATTTACGACGGGCAGGAACATTATAGAATATGTTCTTTACAGAGAAATTACTCCCTACGGGACAAGCCACAGGCTCCTGACTTTCGACTCTCGACCCTGCTATTTGCAGCAAAGTACCGAGCTCATCTTCAGCCCTTCTCGTTTTAACTTCCACATGCGAGATAGCGGCAATAGAGGGCAAAGCCTCACCCCTGAACCCCATGGTGTGAAGATCAAACAAATCATCCGCTTTTCTTATCTTAGATGTAGCATGCCGTTCAAAGGCCATACGGGCATCTGTTGCCGACATTCCTTTTCCGTTATCTATCACCTGAATCAGTGTACGGCCGGCATCCTTAATGATAAGCTGTATACTGTCTGCACCGGCATCGATGGCATTTTCAACCAATTCCTTCACCACTGACGAAGGCCGTTGAATAACCTCTCCTGCCGCGATTTGATTGGCTATAGAATCGGGTAAAAGATGTATTATATCACTCATTATTATTCTATGGTTATTCTTCCCGATTAAAGACAGAGGTTTTACTCCGTTGAGGTTTTACATCTGATGCTTTACGAGAAACTTTCCTGAATATATCATCTTTATCTAAAGGTCGTAAATAATCGTACCAATAGAAGTCTGTTAAACGCAATTGTTCGGGAGTAATCAGGTCGAAAGGTGTTGTTTTCCCTACAGATTTTGGCCAGGTGACAAGCTTCTCGAATGCACCGTCCTTCATGAATATCTGTAGATAACTGCTTTCAAGCCAATTGAGAATACCTGACAGTTCCTTATTTTTCTCTTCGGGATATGATATTGTCTCCACATTTCCTTCTGCCAATACTCTTTCCAACTGTTTATTCTGGAAGAAAAGCTTCATAGAACGCGATTTCAATTGATTGTAATGTAGCGAGTCTTTCTGCTCTATCGAGAAACTATATCGTTTGACATGCATATGATCGATTGTACTATCATTCATATAAATGTCTATCGTATCGCCATACAACTGCCTGTTTGTATTCCACAGTACAGGATCTTTATACATATGGAGTATAGAATCTCTTGAGTTGAACTGTAAAGAGTCACAAACGCCCTGCATGTCGGACCTATAAAAACGCACTCCGTAATATGCTTTTATCTCTCGGTAAGTAGTCACTTTAGGTTCTTCCTTTTTCGCAGGAGGTAATGCAGACGGCAAAGGTTCGAGCGAAGAAGATATATTTACCGACTGAGTATGTAAGGAATCGGAATGAAGCTTACCTATAGAATCGCTATGTAAGGAATCCGCAGCGACTTTAGTATGCTTTTGTATCTTCTGATTAGTGGGCTTGATGCTATCTACTATTGCAATCAGCTTAAGAGTATCGGCATGGATATATAGTGTATCGCCTTGCGAATACTCGATACAGTAAGCCGAATCGGTAGCCAGCGCATAGTCTGTCAATTCATTATAGAAACCGTAATGACCTCTTAGGATAACTTTCTTAGTCGTATCTTGCAAAAACATATTGCCAAATACCTCGCCATATCCTTTTGCCTTATGGTACGAGATGGAATCTCCTCTCAATATACGATTACCCTGCTTGTTTACAATCGTGGATTGATCCAACAAGAGGGACTCCTCAGTTGCAGTATTGTACCACCCTTTGCTGGAATAAATAATGCCACTGTCGGAAACAATTTTGGTAGGAGTATAGATTGTTGCAATCTTAGTATCCGTATTATATTTGAGACGATCGGAGTATAACTTAAACTTATTGTTCACAAGAATCACGCTATCCTTGAATGTTGCCAGCTTGAGTGCAGGCTCATATTGCCCCCAGTAGGACGTAAGTTCATTCAACGAATCGACGAGCATACCTCCATCAAAGTAATAACCAATATTCATCATACGGTCATAGTTTAAACTGTCGGTAAACAGTGTTCCACTACCATGTTCGAGGCGTACATTCTCTCTGAACATTACAACTCTTGTATTTCCATCATAATGCATATAGTTGCCGTAGAGAAATAGGGTATCGCCCTGTTCCATCCGTACGTTACTAAATGCATTAAAAGAGTTCATCTTTTCGTCATAGTAGGCACTATCGCAATACAGATACGCCCCATCGTGAAAGAATATAACACTATCTTTCAATATCTTAACATCTGAACCCGCTCGGGTAAAGAGCTCCTTGCTAAATACAATGTCTATTACTTTCTGCTTTCCTTTTGCCTGTTGAGGTTTTTGCTGACTCTGAGGCTTTTGAGGCACCTGAAGGATATCCACATCCACATGTGGAGAAATCATCATTTGTGCCGATGCATAAATAGCAATCAGGCATAAAACACTGATTGCAGATATTCTATGCCTTTGAGTTATGTATGTAATAAATTTCTTAAACACTTGTTATATTTACTTGCTAGCCTGATCTTTTTTAATCCAGTCGGGATATTGGAAATCACAGTTTTCCCAATCCTTATCTATTCTTACATAAGTACTCTTTATTTTTGTTTGGAGCCACTTTTTCAGAACCTCTTCATGCTTTTTGTTTTCTACAATCGCTTTCAATGTCTGATAGTCGTCAGAAACATTTGCGACATGTCCTTCAGTCTTGCTTTTCAACTTTATAATGGCAACAACTTCTTTACCACTATTCTGTTTCATTGTGAACGCAGGCGATATATCCCCTACCTTCATATTGTTTACGATCTTACCTATTTCGGTAGGTAGTTCTTCCATTGTAAAGCGAGGAGTACCATAGTTTGTACTCTCTTTGTAGTTTACCATCAAACCGTTATTCTTTCTTGTATTTTTATCGAAGGATAAGACTGTAGCATCTTCGAAAGTAAACTTGTTTGCTCTTATATCATTTGCAATAGAGTCTAGTCTGAATTTTGCTTTATTCATATCTTCTGTCGATACCTTCGGGCGAAGTAGTATGTGGCGGAAGTTAGCCCTATCACCTCTTCTTTCTATCAATTGAATGATATGGAAGCCGTATTCAGTCTCTACAATATTTGATACTTTTTTAGGATCAGACAAAGAAAATCCTACACTTGAGAACTCCGGCAATAACTCGGCACGTCCCATAAAGCCCAGTTCGCCACCATTTGGAGCCGAACCCGGATCTTCGGAATACATAATTGCTAAAGTAGCGAAGTCGGCAGTTCCCGAGTTTATTCTATTTGTATAATCTCTGAGTCGGTCTTTTACCTGATCAATATCTTTTAATGGAATCACAGGTTCATTCGTAATAATCTGCACTTCAACCATTGTCGGGATATAAGGCAAACTATCTTTTGGCAGCTGAGCGTAATATTTTCGAACTTCAGAAGGAGTCAGATTCGTCTTTTTGCCCACCAAACTCTTCTTTACTTCTGAAACCAGATATTCATTACGAATTTGTTCGCGCCATTCGTCCCTGAGCTGTGCCATAGTAGAGCCTAGGTATTCTTCGGCTTTCTCTTTTGAACCTAGATTAGCAATAACATTATTCTCGTATCTCGATAGCTGGCTATTAACTGCTGATGCCGGCACTTCTATACTATCTATCTTTGCCTGATCGAGGAACAGCTTCTGAACAGCAAGTTGCTCCGGAATCAAACAATAAGGGTCTCCCTCGATGCGTTCTCCGCGGGACAACATCCCCAAGCGAACTTTTTCCACATCCGATTTCAGGATAGCTTCATCCCCTACTACCCATATTATTTCATCTATAACATTATTCTGAGCGTAGGATAAAATACCCGACCCCAATAGTATTATTAATAAAATTAATTTTCTTGCCTTTTGCATCATTTTTGTCTGTTTATTAAAAAGTGGCGTAAATATAGTGATAATGTATCACTTTTTCTTAACGTAAAAAAAGAAGTTATAGTCTACTTATTATAAAACTTAATTTCATTATCCGAAATGGCCTTATTATACAAGTCCTGTTGCACCTTATTGAGGTAATCACTTTTCCTTTGTTCTGTATAAATTTCCATCAATTGATTTTTTATATACTCATAAGGAGCCTCACTTCCCACAGTCCTGTACTCTTTCACATTCAAAAGATATACGAATGAAGAATCCCGGGCTTCTATATTCTTGTTGATCTTCAAGAAGTCTGCCCCGTTATCCACGGATAGTGGCATATTATCTATAATCTCGTTGAAGCTCACCCACCTATTGTAGAAATATTCGTATCCAACTGCATTCTTCAATGTATTCTTTTCTATATTTTCTACAGCTGCATCGGTCGGTTGTTTATACCACTTCAGAAAATTATTGAGCTCTTTTGAGTCAATCGGAACTTTCAGATAAAGCCCCTTTATTATATTTTCTTTCAGCTTCAACTTTTCTTTATTCTGTTCGTAAAAAGATTGCAATTCCGCATCGGAGAGGGATTTTGATAAATGCTCCGTCAACAATTGCTCTTGATATAAATTCGAAATAAGAGTTTTCCGATAATTTTCTATCAATCGTTCTATCTCCTCTTTATTTACTATGTTTTGTTTCGCCTTGTCATACAGCAACTGATCATTTATCCACATTTTTATGTATGCATCTGCAGCAGCAGTACTATCTTGCGAAGACAGTGTGCGAGGAACCGTATTGTTGAGCTCATTCATATACAAGGTTTTATCCCCGACAGTAACTACAGGAACTTGGCTCAGATCAGGTGCATCAGTACTTCCTTTACTGCATGACAGCATAGATATCGAAATTGATGCAGATATTATAATAATATTATAGATTCTCATTTTATTGTATTCAATACAGAATTATTTATCTCCACTTTGTATTTCTTGCGTAAATCAGCCTTCCATTGTTGTTCGAGCTGAGCTTGATAACCAGACTCAACAGCATGTCTCACATCATTATAGTCTATTGGTTTTGAAACAAAGTCTCCCAAAACAATAAAGTACGGATAACCCATTTTTGCTTTTACTTCTTTTCCCTCAAAGACCTTATTGTCTACATACGGGTTTTCGCCCTTAGCCCATATTCCGGGTTCCATCAGTACCCTCAGAGAATCTTTATTCAGAGTATGCCTTATTTTTTCAATAAGAACATCTCTGTTCTTCTCTCTCTTGGACAATGATGTAGCAACAGTTAGTGCTTTTTCATCTTTTGCATAAACAATCAGCCCTCTATACTTTGTTCCGCCAAGGGAATATTTACTTTTATTTTTCTTGAAATATTCCGACAAACCTTTTTTGTCGGTAGCGGCACGTCCCCATATATTCTTATTCATTACGCCAAAAGATAAAAGACCATTTGAAATTTCATCTAATCGGTTCTTATACTCAGGTTCTCTATCTGGTAGAGATAAGTAATAATAATCAGTCAGGCAACGTGAATAATATGCTTTAAAATATTCTTTCAACACATCTGTGGATAACGAATTATTGATAGCCTCAGTGTATACTACCGTTTCAGGAGCATCGGTCGGCTTATTATCCATCAAGTTTTGTCTCAATCGAATATATTCAACAAAGTTAGCAACAGTATATATCTTCTTATCTCCAAACGAAAATAAAATATCGTTATTATTATCAACATTTTTCAAAAAAGAAGAATCTTTAGGAGATATCTTATTTGCTATTTCATTCAGTCTGTCATAAGCCACACGATTGAAGTTAAAACCTAATTCTTGTGACATTCTTTTCCGTTTCTCAATAGTCATTTCTTCCGACTTGTCACTTTCTAGTATGCGAGCTTTCAGCGAGCTCTTCATATCAGCATAAGACGGAACCGGGATTTTTTTCAGCAGCCGGATAATATGAAATCCATATTCCGACTGTACAGGCTCGCTCACATCTCCTTCTTTCTTGAGATTAAATGCTGCTTCTATAAATGTTGCAGATAGACGAGATTCCAAATTTAGAACTCCAAAATGGCACCCTTTTTCACCCATTTGCATTACACGAGTAAACTCATCACACAACGATTGATAATCTGAAGCTGTACGCATATTCCGATATTCTCTCCAAGCAACCTTCCCCACACTGTCTATTTGATTGAGGTCGGCAGGGATACGGGAAAAATTAAATAATACTTGCTCGATATCCAGCGAACCTACAGCAGGGCGTTTATTTAAGACCTGTATAATATGATATCCATCCGAACATCTTATTGGCATACTGACCTCGTTAACAGGAAGATAGTAAATCGCCTCCTCTACTTTAGCATTAAACATAAAAGGAGCAACCCAGCCAATATAGCCGTTTTGTTGATTATAATCCAAAACAGTAGAAGACAACAATACTTTATTATACCCTTCGGCAGCGAATCCATTTTTAGATAATCTGCGTTGCAGCTCTATCGCTTTTTGGTATAGAACGACTGTATCGGCAGGATATATTATTTTTTCTTCGAATGGGACAAGCACGTGATTTATTTCCACGTTTTGCTGCATCCTATTATATATCTTCAACAAATAATCATTTTCGTAAATCGTATCTTGCATATATTTACGAGACATGCCTACTCTTGCCGCAGATAAATCTCTTATATAATTTCCGGTTGTATCAATTCGCTGAGCTTTAGCTTCTGCAATATTCAACCTAAAATCTATGTAAGATTGAACAAAGTCGGCAAGAGATTCTTTTTCACCATCAGGTCTTGAGGCATTACTTTCTCTGTAAGCTTTCTCCAATTCCGACTTCAATACAGGTTTTCCGTCAATCTTAATAGCGACAGGGTCTACCTGCTGTGCATGCAGATAGAAAGTAGCATGTAGTGTGATAAGAAAGAATATAAGTCGTCTTTTATTCATATATCAAGCTGAAAAACTGTATAAAAAGCAAAGATACAAGAAATAAAGGCTCACAATGTTTTAAAATATTCTAAAATAAAGGAATACCAATAGTTTTTTTAATCTAAGCAAAGGTTAGTTAGCAGAAGTAATACCATCGAATAAGATGATAGAATATAAATAAATACGAATGGCTACCAATTGGTAGCCATTCGTATTATAATAAATTTTGTCGAATCAAATTTTATTCTCCTCTGCTGTAATTTGGAGCTTCACTTGTAATAGCTACATCGTGAGGATGACTTTCTGCAACACCAGCATTCGTGATACGAGTAAACTTAGCATTGTGCAGCTCATCAATATTCTTTGCTCCGCAATATCCCATTCCGGCACGAAGACCGCCGGTCATCTGGTAAACAACCTCAAACAACGATCCTTTGAAAGGAACGCGGGCAGCAATACCTTCCGGCACAAGCTTTTTAATATCAGCTTCCATATCTTGGAAATAACGGTCTTTTGAGCCTTTTTCCATTGCTTCCAAAGATCCCATACCACGATATGACTTAAACTTACGTCCATTGAAAATAATTGTTTCGCCCGGAGACTCCTCTACTCCGGCAAGCAACGACCCCATCATAACAGAGTAGCCTCCTGCAGCAAGAGCTTTCACGATATCTCCCGAATAGCGCAAACCTCCATCCGCAATCAACGGAACATTTGTTCCTTTGAGCGCTTTAGCAACATCATAGATAGCCGATAACTGAGGAACTCCGATACCTGCAACTACACGTGTAGTACAGATTGAACCCGGACCGATTCCCACTTTTACTGCATCAGCTCCGGCATCAACCAGATATTTTGCAGCATCGCCTGTTGCTATATTACCCACAACAATATCGATGTTGGAATAAGTAGCTTTTACTTTTTTCAACATCTCAACCACTCCTCTAGAGTGTCCGTGTGCGGTATCAATAACAATTGCGTCAACTCCTGCCTGTACAAGAGCATCAACACGCTCTAAAGTATCATAGGTTACTCCTACACCGGCAGCAACACGCAAACGTCCGTTTTCGTCTTTACAGGCAAATGGTTTATCTTTTGCCTTTGTAATATCTTTATATGTGATTAGTCCGATTAATTTATTATCGGCATCAACTACAGGTAGTTTTTCTATCTTATGTTGTTGAAGAATATCTGCTGCCGCTTCAAGGTCTGTAGTCTGGCGTGTTGTAATGATATTTTCTTTTGTCATCACATCATCGATCAACTCATTCATATCACGTCTGAAGCGCAGGTCTCGATTGGTCACAATACCAACCAAACGGTTGTTTGTGTCCACAACAGGAATCCCCCCGATTTTGTATTCAGCCATCATTGCCAAAGCATGACCAACTGTTTTGTCTCGAAGAATACTTACAGGATTTGAGATCATTCCGTTTTCTGCACGTTTAACAAATCGAACCTGCTGCGCTTGAGCTTCTATAGACATGTTTTTGTGTATAACACCTATACCACCTTCACGAGCTATTGCGATAGCAAGCTTAGCCTCGGTAACAGTAT
The DNA here is from genome assembly GCF_004569505.1 of Dysgonomonas mossii. NCBI lineage: Bacteria > Pseudomonadati > Bacteroidota > Bacteroidia > Bacteroidales > Dysgonomonadaceae > Dysgonomonas > Dysgonomonas mossii. Next base: position 196,932 of record NZ_SPPK01000005.1, on the reverse strand, counting down.
CCATTGCAGCCGAAACGAACGGAATATTTAATTTGATATTGCGTGAGAAATTTGTCGACAAATCGACTTCGCGGGGGAGAACTTCTGAATAAGCGGGGATCAACAATACATCATCGAATGTCAATCCATCCATTACAACTTTATCTGCAATAAACGACATATATTAAAGAGCTTTTGAAATTTATTGCGCGCAAATATACATATTTTTGACGAATTATTAGCAACAAACGTTCAAAAAACAATACTTTTTTAACTTAAAAGATTATTTCAATCTTAAAATAGGCTTATCTAACTTCCACATTAGATAAGCCTATTTAATATAACCTGAAAAGATTGTCAGGAAAATATATATTTATTTGTCAAATCATTTTTTTATTATCAGTCTAATCAATTCGCCAATCCAGAGAACAACAGATGTGCCGCCTATAATAATGCCCCAATCTTGAATGGTTAGCGGCATAGTACGAAATACATCGCCACCAAAAGTAACGATCAATATCTGTCCTACAAGAATAATTAAAGCTACTAACTCAAAGCCTGCGCTTTTATTTAATCCTGCAAAAGCGGATTTGCCTGTGGCATAAGCTTTGGCATTAAACATATTCCAGAATTGTAGTAGAACGAAGACTGTAAAGAAATACGACAAGAAGTAACGCTCTCTATCTCCTTCGGCAACATAGCTAAAGAATGAATTCAAGTGAACAGGATCTGAAAAATAATACATCATTCCGAGAAGTAATATAACAAACATTACGCCTGTAAAAAGAATATGTTTAGCAATGGAAGGCGTCACGATAAAATCACTGTTCTTCCTAGGCTTAGTTTTCATCACATTCGGGTCAGGAGGTAATGAAGCTAATGCTCCGGCCGCAAAAGTATCCATAATCAGGTTTACCCAAAGCATCTGCGTTACGGTTAACGGCAATTGTTGTCCAAATACAGAACCCAAAAACACGATCAAAAGTGCAGCCACGTTGATAGTCAACTGGAACAGCATAAAGCGCTGTATGTTCTTATAGAGCGAACGCCCCCACATCACAGCAGTAGCAATACTGCTGAACGAATCGTCAAGCAGGGTTATATCACTCGCCTCTTTGGCTACTGATGTTCCCGAGCCCATCGACAAGCCTACATCCGCATAATTGAGAGCAGGAGCATCGTTTGTCCCGTCACCAGTAACAGCAACGATCTCTCCTTTCTGTTTCAGGAGATGTACAAGCCGTTGCTTGTCTGTTGGACGAGCACGGCACATTATCTTCAAGCCTTGCACTCTATTGAGCGCTTCCTCATCTGAGAGTTTTTCGAAATCAACACCGCCAATAATATTCAGATCGGTATCCTCATCATCCTTCCAAATACCAATCTGACGTCCTATTTCTTTAGCCGTACCATACGTGTCGCCTGTAACAATTTTTACGCCGACACCCGCACTCAAGCAATGTTGCACAGCCTCAGGAACATCAGAACGCACAGGATCGGAAATTCCTGCTATTCCAAGAAATACTAATTCTCCTTTAATCAAATCTTCCACAGCCGCTTTTGCATCATCTAGATACTGATATGCAAAACCGAGAGTCCGCATTGCCTGATTCTGATATTGCAATAGCTGACTATTAATTTTTTCTTTGTACTCACTTACAGGAACGAGCCCTTCGGTAGTAATTACGTGCTTACATTTACTCAAAACTACTTCTGGTGCACCTTTTACATACAAAACTTTCTTTCTGAGTTTTGGAGAGTCTACAAAAGTTGCCATAAACTTACGTTCGGTAGAGAATGGCAATTGCTCTATGATAGCTTCTTTGTTACGAATATTACTATATAGTATTTTACTATTGTTGAGCCAAAGCAGCAAAGCTCCTTCGGTAGGATTTCCTAAAGCCGCCACTTTCTTAGGGTCTGAGAAATCTAAAAATGCAGTAGAGTTTACCGAAATATTTCCTATCACAAGACGGCTGATCTCGCTGTCGGTTAATCGCTGATCTTCCAATCCGTAGAAATTAGTGCTGGCAACCTGCATTTGGTTTTGAGTCAATGTTCCTGTCTTATCTGTACATATAACAGTGGTAGCTCCCATTGTTTCCACAGCATGCATTTTGCGCACAAGATTATTCATCTTCAACATGCGGCGCATACTAAGCGCAAGACTAAGCGTAACGCTCATCGGCAAACCTTCGGGAACAGCAACAACAACCAATGTAACCGCCACCATAAAGGCCTGTAAGATCTCTGTAGCCGTATCCAGATTTATCCACGAACTACTATCCAGCGGATCTACTCCAAAAATATATCCGATCGATGAAATGGCAACCGTCACCAATGCTCCTGTCAAAAGCCACCTCAACCATCCTCCTTCTTTCACAGACTTAGGAAGTTTAGAGTCTTTACCGAGCAATTCGAGACCTCCATATATAATAGGCAACCATACTTTTGTCATGCCCACTGCTACCCCCAACATTGCACCGGCAAGCAAAGCAAGTTGTCTTTTTTGCATAGGTACAATAGGATCGAAAACAACATCCTTAAGAACAAGGACTAAAAATGTGAAAAGGGCTAATATAAGACCAACAACACCGATAAACTTAGCCAAAGAGTCTAACTGACGGTTCAATGGTGTTTCGCCTTCAACTTTTTCGGTCGCCTTCACCGCCACTTTTCCAAATTCGGTATTATCTCCAATACGATGTACTTCAAAAACACCGTGCCCATTTATAACCTTCGTTCCTCGAAGCACCCAGTTTGAAGGATAAGTAACTCCTTCTTCGAAATGTTCAGGGTCTGTAGTTTTATCTATGCTCAACTCTCCTGTAAGGCAGGACTCATCTATCTGCATTGATACAGCTTCGAGCAATTCGCCATCAGCCGGAACCTCATTGCCTATCTCAAGCAAAACAATATCACCAACTACAATATCTTTTTTTGCAACCTGCTTTACATTTCCGTTTCGCATCACCATAATCTGGTCTTCGTCGTTCACCTGATTGAGGACGTCAAACTTTTTGTTGGCATCCATTTCGAACCAAAAAGAGACACCTGTTGCCAGAAGAATAGCACAAAAAATACCGATAGTTTCTATATACTCATTGTGTATAATAGAAATCCCTAAGGACAAGAATGCGGCAATAAGCAATATACGAATGATCGGATCTTCAAACTTTTTCAAAAAAAGTTTCCAAAGAGGTTCTTTTTTGGGGGGAGTGAGAATATTTGCACCATGCTTCTGCCTGCTTGCTTTCACTTCACTATCGGAGAGACCTATGTATTTTTTTCTACCTTCCATTATTTATTGGTTATTTATCTTTAACGTCTTTAAAACCTTATTGGTTATTCAAAACCGACAAAGTTACGTTCATTTAACATAAGATGGAATATCTGACGGTTAAATTATTGTTACAAAATCACCTCCCCCATCATTCGATTATAATAGAAACCGGGATGTAGAAGCGTATTTTTATTTACTTTACCTTATATTAGCACAAATGTGAATTTGATATTTTCTTATCTTTACTCAACAAAGTAGAATGTTAATGCAGATGAAAAAAAATTATCTTATATAAAAGGGGTTGATATGATTGGGAGAGAAAAGTTACAATCAAATATAAACTAAACCTGTTACTTTTGTCACCTTTTTATCTTTATCTAATTCTTTTAGATTGCTTATATTTGCAAACAAGATTCAATAACATGATTAAAGAACTATTAAATAAAAATCCTTTATACGTCTTTGCACTCGAGAGTGAAGCCTCAGATAAGTTTGTAAATGAAAGTCCGCTTTTTATTGGTGTGGGCAAGGTAAATGCAGCGTATCATTTAACAAAACAGATAGCACAAAATAAACCAAGTATTATTATCAACCTCGGATCGGCAGGCAGTAATTTTTTTGAAAGAGGGGCAGTAATCTGCTGCACCCAGTTTATACAACGTGATATGAATGTAACAACACTCGGTTGTGAGTTATATGAAACACCTTTTTCTAACACAAAACCGATTCTGAAGTATGGAATCCAGGTCGACGGTCTGCAAGAAGGCATCTGCGGAACCGGAGACAGTTTCGAGGTGAGCCATAATACATCAGATTACAATATCGTGGATATGGAAGCATATCCATTGGCATATATTGCGAAAAAAGAGGACATTCCGTTCCTGTGCCTTAAATACATTTCGGATGGTGCCGACGACAATGCCGCCGAAGATTGGAATATTACAGTAAAAAAAGCTGCGGACGCACTCAGACAAGCAATAGACGAACTAAAAAGATAGTAGTATTCAACCGTATAATAGCATGGGGGGCTTTCATTTTTTAAGTTAATAAGGTGAACGAAAAGAATCACTCTTTCTCATCATCAAACAAAAAATCATCGGAACATAGTTCTTCTATAGCAAGTGCGAGTTGCACATTTGAACTATCTTTCCTGTCAAGAGTTTCGATTTCTTTCTTAGGAGCGTATTTCAAATTCTCCTTCTTGTTCTTGTCATCTTTCATATCCAATGTTCTTATTAGTGTATTTATCTAATTAGACGATTTAGATTTAAAAATATTTCAATTTACTTCTTTTTTTTCTTTTTTTATGATTTTACCTTTATTACGGCTTCAAAGGGAATATATTTGCTAATTTTACATCTTCAATAAGCCAAATCATGCTGAATAAGATTAAATCGTACATGATGCCTATAGCTATGCTTACCGGCATTCTGTTACACAAATATATGGGCGAACTTTCGTTCCTTACCCCTTACCTCATAGCATTAATGCTATTGATCACCTATTGCAACATTTCGTTTAAGGAGATACATTTTTCCCGACTGCATTTTTGGCTTATTGCCATACAGATATTGGGGAGCATTGGCGTTTACGTATTACTTCGCCCTTTCAATCCCATTGTCGCTCAAGGTGCTATGATTTGCGTTTTAGCACCCACAGCCACATCTGCGCCTGTAATAACAGGCATGCTTGGAGGGAATGTCCCTAGCCTGATGGCTTATAGCTTACTCTGCAACATGGTTATTGTTATTGTTGCACCCATCCTGTTTTCATATACGGGAGAAATAGAGTCTAGTTCATTTCTTCAATCATTCTGGATTGTATTTCAAAAAGTCTCAATATTATTATTTCTTCCTCTGTTTGGCGCATTCTTACTCAAGAGGTTGTTACCCAGAGTACATCATGAGATTCAGAAAGCAAAAGGATTGTCTTTCTATCTTTGGTCGATAGCGTTGGTTATTATTACAGGAAAAACCGTACAGTTTATAATCGACCAAGAAAGTCCCAATTTTATAGTAGAACTGTCGGTCGCTTTCTCGGCTTTAGCTATTTGCATAGCTCAATTTCTTGTGGGACGCCGTTTAGGCACTTATTACAACGACACGATAGCCGGAGGACAGGGATTAGGACAAAAAAATACCATCCTTGCTATCTGGATGGCTCAAACATATCTAAATCCTATATCATCATTAGGACCCGGAGCTTATGTACTGTGGCAAAATGTGGTTAATTCTTATCAGGTATGGAGAAAAAGAAAAACCCTATAAAGAGATTTTTCAGACTGATTGACTCGCCTGATTCTCAGGAGATAGCAATACCATATTTTTAAGGTATTCAAATTCCAGTTCAAAACATTCACTAAAGATTTCATCGGCAAAACCCGCCTCTAATTGTTTTATAGTCCAGAACTTTCCATTCAATTTTCCGGTTCTCTTTATACTAAACTCATCGTCAACATTGGCTACAAACAAGAAATTCAAACGCTTTGTATCGTCATTCTCAAATACGTATTTGAGAACAAATTTCAAAGGAATATTTGTTTCTTCACCAAGCATTCGTCTTATACTGTTCCGTGCCGATAGGTTGATCTCATGATTAAAGAGCATATATTTCTCGAACGGATAATCCAGTTTCGAAGGGTTCAGCAAATCATTCTTGGGACGTTCCTGTAAATATATTTTCGATCCTGAGATAAGAGCTACCCGAACAACAGGATGCATAAATCGGTTCTTCATATTCAAGGATACGCTCTTGGCTATCTTACCTGTCACCTCCCCTTTCTCTGTAACGATAGGAATCCAATCTTCTTGTTTAAGTTTAGAGACCAAATTGCCTACTTTCACCGTTTGATATATTCCTATCAGAGAGATAATAAAGACCGGCGTAGCAACGAATATAACGATATCCGATGAGCGCAAAAAGTTATAATTAAAAGAGAACTGTCGATATAATAATATGGCAAAAATATGCAAAGTCAGGCCATACTGAACGAGTGTTGCACAACCATAAAACTCGCTCATGAGTGCCTTCTGAAGATGGTTTCTATGTCGAAAAAATCGTGTGGCAATATATGTCTTGCTTACTCTTAAAAGCATGAAGAGACATATTATTACAATTTCGCATATCACCAGATAGGTATTTAATTGCCAACTATATTTATGAGTTAGCAACCAGATAAACAAGGTAATAAAAATAGCTATTGCTGAAATATAGAACGTAATACTAAAGCCTCGGGTTTTGCAACACAGACGGACAAGAAACTCTCCAACTATAGCTGAGAAAAGACTGATAATTAGCGCTAATCCCTCTTCCACATTTGCTATATGAAGTATTACATATAAGAGAAATGGTAAAAGCCCGATTACCGGGTTGGACACATATTTTTTTATACCTTTGTTAAGCATTCCACATTAAAAATTCAAAAAAAAATCTAGCTGAAATAAACAATAAACACTACTGAATATCCCTTCTTACCGGTAGTTCATTGTAAAATTTTAGAATACAAAATAAGTAAGGTTATCGTTATTCCTAATAGAACAATTAATATGGAATTTTGTTTTTAGTTGCTCGTGTAATTATTGCATTTATAATGTTAAAATATTACGTCTTACCTAGCCTCACTTTTGCTTGAAAGTAAAAAACTTATTGATTATAAATTGAATAGCAGCCACAATACATATAGCAAATGCTTTTGCCAACATATCATCCATCTTCATGACCCCAATAAACAATGTAAGCAACATGGAGCTTATAACCATGCCTACCAAAGCTATACCTGCAAAAGAAGTAAAGCGCTTCAGCTTGTTATCAGTTACCTTAAATGTAAAATAGCTGTTCAGTATAAAATTATTAATCACAGCCAGAGTGGAACTTATAATATTGGAAATAAGAATATCAAGCATCCCAACAGACATCCTTCCAGCTAAAAGAGTACTGATATGATTTGAAAAGGGGTAATGCACAGAATATTTAGTAACCAGTAAGTAGTAAACACCCATATCAATAATAAGTCCCACCACACCAACGAGACCATATTTTATCAATTGTTTTATCGAATCACTTTTAATCAGGTTACTAATTTGTTGCTTCATGTGTCTCTAATCGTTTGCTAAGGCTGAGTTAATTCCTCGATTTTATTCTATAAAATAACATCGAGGTTCTGTATTCGTTTAACTTATCGCTTTTTTCTAAAAGTTCAAACTCGTATTTATTTCCATATTCTTGACGAATACTATCTGAATATTTCTCTAAGGTTACAAAATAACCTTCTTTTGGGGATTCTAAATCTATGTTCTTAAAGTTATTGTGTAGATAAAAATTTAACGCATAGAGATTGAAATACTTTCTCAGATTATTCGTAACGTATATCTCTCCATCAGGCTTATATTTCTCAGAAATCATTTCAGCAAATGGGCGAGCCGAATAAGTATCTTTAAAGTTAGACAGCAAATAAGAATCCATGAAAACATTGATGGAGAACATGATTCCAAAACCTGCCATCAATATCTTTATATTGATTTTTTTGCGTAACAAATAAATGCTATTAATCGTAGCACATAGCAAAATCGAAATTCCAAATAAGCCTAACCAACCCGGGGACTTGAACATGTCCGAGAAGATTTTGATATCCTGAAGGGTTCTCTCTCTCTTGGCAAAATGTCCTGCAATAGATTCTATATCAATAATTCGTGTATATGCGAGTCCTATTATCAGAAGAGCGATAATTGAAATTCCTAACAGAATAGAGGTTGAAATACGAACCGCTTTCGGTTTTGCATCAACAAGATAGATAAAAAAGCGAGCGATAAATATTGCTATAAACGGATACACGGGCATTATATATACGCTCCTTTTCGACACAGGAATAGAATAGAACAGTAGCGAAACAACAATAACTATAAGGCTATACAAAAGCGCTTTGTCCATAGTCATTATTTTACCTGCAATATTATTTATGATTTGTTTTACCGAGCCACTCATTCTTTTATACTTCAAGAAGAAAAGAGATATCACAAGCAAAATAGCCCAAGGCAAAAAGCCTGAAACCAGATATACGATGTAAATCCAAAACGGCCCTTCATGCCCCAGCTCATAGCTTGCATCCATATCAGCAGCCTTCAGATGAAGAAATCTGCCAAAATTCTCATAGAAAACACGGTCGAAGAATGCCTCTCCTTTTATCTTATAAGCAGCATAATACCAAATCAGAGGTATAATAAACGCAGGAAGTGCAATCAAAATACATTTTACTGTTGCTTTGAAAAAGTTTTCTTTTTGGAACAACAAAAACACGCCGAATATCATGCATGGCAGTAAGACCCCTATAGGCCCCTTGGTGAGGGTAGCCATACTAAGAAGCAGCCAGATGGAAATAAGTTGATACACCCGCCGCTTTTGATACCAAGCATACATTTGAATAATCGCTGCCACGAGGAGAAACGTAAGTACCATATCTACCCGAGTAGTCATGGCAGCCCTGTGTATTTCGAAGCAGGTAATCAGGATAAGACACGAAGCAAAAGCCTCTATAACAGGTCTGCGACGAGCAAAAAACATAAAGCAGACCCCAATCATAGCAATAAATGCAATTGTAGATGGCAGACGCGATGTAAAAGGAGTAACTTCGCCATGCGTCAGAGCTAAAGAAAATCCGGCTATAAGCCAGTGATTAAATGGCGGTTTATATGCAAATTCATCTGCATAACTGGAAGGAATAACCCACTCTCCTTTCTCGATCATCGATACGGCCAATGCAGCCTCACGAGGCTCGCCCTTGGTATAAAAATCTCCTAATCCTATCCAAGGAAGAGTAGATAAGGTCGCTATAAGAAGAATCAGGAAGAGAGGTTTTTGCAAGTATAATGTTTGCAGAAAATGGGATTTCTTCATAGATAGTTATGACTGAATATTTCTGCAAATATAAGTTTTTATTTTTTTAATTATAGGTACTTGCTACAGTTATAATTTTGATATTGGACAAAATAGCATACTAAAATATTGTTTCTGAATAGAGAAAAATTTTAAGGTCTAGAACTATTTTCTCCGTTCAGAAACAACATATATGAATTTACGAAGCTGTGAGACAACTGATCATCATATCATAAAATGCAGGCGATTTTGCAAGTTCACCTCTGCAATACCCCCATCGATATCCAGATACAAAATATTCATATTCGGATATATTTCCTTAATCCGCTTTTCTACCCCCTTGGCTACAATATGATTTGCAATACATCCGAATGGCTGTAAACAAACAACTTTGTTTACACCCTTACGGGCATAATGAGCAATTTCTCCCGGGATAAGCCAACCTTCCCCAAACTGATTGGAGAGGTCTAATACTTCCGAAGCTGCTTCCGCTTTCGCATAGATAGATTCTGAGGGCTCGTAAAATTTAAACTTGCTCAATATCTTCTCCGACCTTTTCACCTTACTATTTATATACCACCAAATAAGGGGTTTTAGAGTCTTCGAAAAAATTGTTTCTTCACTAAGCCCATTTTCTACATTCACCTTACTGTTGACAAAAAACTGCATAAGGAAATCTAACAATGGAGGAGTAGAAACTTCTACATTACGAGACCGTAACCATTCGGATATATTTGACTGTGCATAATTGTTGTACTTCACAAATATTTCTCCAATAAGCCCCACTTTAGAATATTCTTTATCGTAGATAGGCACATTATTAAAATCCTCAGCAGCCTCTTTCAGTAATCTATACAATGTTTTCGCATCCTTTGCCCGAACAGCATCAATCCCTCGTTCTATATAGAAATCAAATATCTGCTGCGACGCTCCTTCCTTTTTTTCACGCACAGAAATAGCACTATGCATCTGTTGCAGACCATCGCCATACAATACAATTGGAACTGCGATCTTTGCTATTTTTTTCCATTCCAACGTAAATTCACTCTCGTCATTCTGATACGTTTCTCCCGAGCTGAGTGCTATTACAGGAATATCATTAAATCCTGCATTTTGCAACCCGGTCTTGATCTGTGCTATATAGTTTGTAGCACGGCATTGCCCCCCTGTCTGTGTAATGGCAAGCACAATATCTTTCGCATCATGGTTCCCCGACTGGAGTGCATTGATAATATCTCCCAGAATGAGGGTAGACGGATAGCACACTTCATTGTTTCCATACATCAAACCAAGATCAGCAGATACCTTGTTCGATTTAGGAAGATTCTCTACCTTCAGCCCAAGAATCTCACCCAATGCCGGGGCAAATGGCGAAATAAAATCACAAAGCCAAGGAATAAGAACCGTTTTATTTTTGTCTTTTTCTTTTTTATATGGGGCGGAATAACCTTTATATGAATCGCTTGCTACCAAATCATAAGACTTTACAGCTTTGAGCGACTCTACCAATGAGCGCAAACGCAAACGAATAGAGCCCGGACTGGCTATCTCATCGATACGAAGAACGGTTATATTTTTGCCGGCAGCCTTCAATATATCACGCGTTTCGTCCATAAAGAAGGAATCGGGACCACAACCAAATGAGTTGAGCTGTACCAATTGTATATTTTGCGGCAACTTGGCTACCTCCATCGCTGCCTGTACGACACGGTTGGGGTAAGACCATTGCGAAATAATATTCAACTTACTAAAGCCCTGACTTTCGGGTTTGCGAAATACATCATCGGTGAGTACTATAACCCCGAGGTCTGAAAATATCTGACCTACCTTCTGATGAATCAATGGGTCTGTATGATATGGACGACCTGCAACGATAAATGTCAACTCCCCTGTCTCTAAGGCTTTATCCAACAACTCTTTCTGATAGCCATAAAGTTCTTGTTTTAAACTATCCTTTACAACTAAAGCTTGTTGAAATGCCTTATCAAAAACCTCTTTAGATACTCCCAAGCCCGAAAGATAGTTATAACAGCCTTTGGCCAAAGCCTTATCACTGCTGAATGTTATCACCGGCTCATCATAAGGGATGCCATGTCTGCCTGATGGATCTATCGAACTTTGTATAACGTCAGGATATCCACTAACCACAGGACAATTGAAAGAGTTAGACGATTGCCCGAATTCTTTTTCTTCTTTAGGTACAATCGGATAAAAAATCCTATCCACCTTTTGCTCAATCAGAGCGAGTATATGTCCGTGTACAAGCTTGGCAGGAAAACAAATATTATCAGACATCACCCCTCCCACTCCTTTTTGATATAACGGGAAAGTAGATTCGGGAGATAATCTCACATTAAATCCACATGCTGTAAATAAAGTATGCCAGAATGGATAATTATCGAACATATTCAGCACACGGGGGATGCCTATTGTTTTTCCTTTTTCTATATTATCAGCCTTCACAGGACGATTGAAAAGGATTTCATTTTTCCTGTCAAAAGCATTATAGCCTTCCTTACGGTCATTATTTTTATTATAGAAAACTTTCTCACATTTATTTCCGGCATAGCTGATATTCCCGTTGTTAAACTTGAACCGCAATACCGAGCATAAGTTTGTACAACCTTTACAGGTCAACTCCTTAGAGTTAATTGTAGATAGATCAAACAAAGCTTCTTCTCCCGAAAAAGTTGTTGCGTTTTGGTTTTTCTCCCATAATCGCTGAGAGTATAATGCGGCTCCCAAAGCTCCCATTAATTCGGGATGATCGGTAGAACCCACAGTCTTACCCGATAGCATTTCTAATGCACGATAAACGGCATCGTTCCTGAATGTACCACCTTGTACAACGATATGGTCTCCAAGCTGTTTCAGGTTAGAGATTTTGAGAACCTTAAACAAACAGTTCTTAACCACAGAGTAAGCTAAACCAGCCGCAATATCATCATTTCCAGCATTCTCCCTTAAAGACTGCTTTACCTTTGAGTTCATAAACACCGTACAACGAGAACCCAGATCACTTGGATACTTAGCCAGGCAAGCAGCACGAGCAAAATCAGAAAGTTCCATGCTCATTGTAGATGCAAAGTTTTGCAAGAAAGAACCACAACCCGCAGAACAGGCTTCATTCAGCTCTATATTCGAAATCAACCCATTATTTATGAAGATTGACTTAATATCTTGCCCTCCTATGTCGAGCACAAACGATACATCGGGATCAACATATTGCGCTCCTGACAAGTGCGCTATGGTTTCTACAATTCCATAATCGAGCCCGAGAGCAGACTTCATCAAATCCTCCCCGTAGCCTGTAGCGGCTGACGAAAGGAATTTCACAGTTACACCTTTCTCTTGAGCTTCTTTATAGAATAAGGATAACCCCTCCATCACTTTCCTCAGAGGATTTCCTTCGTTATTACCGTAAAACTTATATATGATATTGGCATCTGTATCCATCACCACTACTTTGGATGTAGTAGATCCGGAATCTATACCCAAAAAACATTCTACATACTTTTCCTCACCCAGAGGTTTAAACTTAAGAGCTTTTACATTGCGGTTCGCATCCCACTCAATATATTCAAGTTCGTCTTTGAACAGTGGTTCGAGTGCATCACTATGATTTGATGACGTAGATTCCGAAAGTTTATCCACCAGCTCATCCAAATCAAACGTTTTTGCATCAGCTTCGTGATAAAGAGCAGAACCCCATGCAGGGAAGTACTCCCCATTCTCGGGAACAATTATATCTTCACTCTGTATTTTAAGAACCTCGCTAAAAGCATTTCGCAACGCAGGAATAAAAGTCAACGGTCCCCCGATACAGATTATCTTAGGGATAATCTCGCACCCACGCGCAAGGGTAGTTACCGATTGTAAGGCAACGGCATGAAGTATAGAAGCAGAGATATCCGAAACAGGGATGTTCCGGCTAATAAGATTCTGCACGTCAGTCTTAGCAAACACACCACAACGCGAAGCTATCGGATATATTTTGTCAAAATCCAGCGCCTTTACCCCTAGCTCTTCGATGGTAATATTCATCAGACTTGCCATCTGATCTATAAAAGCACCTGTCCCTCCGGCACAACTCCCATTCATCCGTATATCAGGGTGACGACCCTCGCTGAAGAATACCATTTTAGCATCTTCTCCTCCCAAGTCGATCAATGTATGAGCAGCAGGGTAAACATTCTTTACCACCTCCACGGCGGCAACAACTTCCTGTACAAATGAGATACCGACACGTTCGCCAATACCCATTCCCGCTGATCCTGATATATTTATTGTAAACTTTGCTTGGGGATACACTTCAATCACCTTTTGCAGTTCGGCTATCAGAGTCTGCTGTATATTCGCCTGATGCCTACAGTATGATTTGTAAATAATTGTATTATTATCATCCAAAACTACAATTTTCACGGTTGTTGACCCAACATCAATTCCCATTTTATATTGTTGTTCCTCACTCATAACTATTGTGTTAATTTATTTCGTTTGATCTCATTATCGCACGGTTTCAGTGCGTTTATAGTAAATTCTATCACATATTTTTCATGATTGGCTATCAGCTCATTGTAAACGCCTGACGGAATTTCCATCAATGTTTTGGCCAGATTTCCAAACATAAAAGGGAACATGCATAAAGACAATATATTCAATAAAAAATCAGCTGCCGGCGTTTCTCTTATTGTACCCTTCTCCACTTCTTCGGCTATACGCTTTTCTATTTTACTGAAAGAACTATAAGGATTTTTATTTTTTATACGCTGGGTAAGTCCCTCCGGATTGAGGCTCACTTCATTTAGAATAAATGCTGCAATTTCAGGATATTGAAATAGAATTTCATAGTAAGTGTGTATCCATGTTTCGATTAACTCAAAAAATGGAAGATCGGAGGTTACGGTCTCGAATATTCTTTTGGTAAGCACATCCAATGCGTCTTCGAATATGATCTCAAATAAATTATATTTCGACTGAAAATAATAATTTACCATTGCCACATTCGTACCCGAAGCCTTAGCTATATCCCTGACACTGGTGCCTCTGTAGCCGTTTTTTATGAAAAGGATTTGTGCTTCACTCAGAATCCGTTTCCTTACTTCCGAAGAATCTTCATTATTAAACATGTGTTCTAAACGATTGCTTAAGAAGCAAAAATAAAAAATAAAATCAACTTAAACAAGTGTTTAGCTCATAAACAGAAATCTATATTGTTGTTTAAGATTTACTTATTTCAGCAGCTTTATCGCTCTTTCCATATCTTCGGGAGTATCGATACCTATTGTTTCCACATCTGTATAACCCACTCGTATACGGTAGCCGTTTTCTATCCAACGGAGTTGCTCCAGCGATTCGGCCTTCTCGAGTGAAGATTGCGGCAGTTGAGTGATTTCTTTTAACACATCCACACGATAAGCATACATCCCTATATGTTTATAAAATGTATGTTTATCAAGCCATTCTGTATGATGGGTATCTCGTATATATGGAACAATGGAACGACTAAAATAGATTGCTTCGCTCTCCTTATTTATAACTACCTTTGGAGAATTAGGATTGAACAAAACATCAAAGCCATCTTCTTTTTTGAAAGGTTTTACCAACGTTGCCAACTCCACATCTTTGCTATCAAAACACTCTTTCAGAGATTCGATTTGCTCGGGCTGAATGAACGGCTCATCCCCTTGCACATTGATAACCACATCAAAATCTTCCCCAATCTTAGAGTAGGCTTCTTGAATACGGTCGGTTCCACTACGATGGTCTGTTGAAGTCATAACAGCTTTTCCCCCGAACGCCTTTACAGTTTCGAAGATGCGGGAATCATCTGTTGCAACCCATACATCGTGAACCGCTCGCTTCACCTGTTCATATACACGTTGTATCATCGGTTTACCCCCCATATCAGCCAGTGGCTTTCCGGGAAAACGAGTAGAGGCATATCGAGCCGGAATTATTGCTATAAACTTCATATTTTTACTATTATCCTACAAATGTATAAAAATGCCTCAGAAATAAAGTTTCGCCGTTCATCCTATTTCGAAAATGCAGCGTATATTTGCACCTATTATGAACAAAGCGCTTCTCTGCATAGGAACAAATGAAGATACAGAAACAAATTTAAGACTCTGTCATCAACTGCTCAACAGCTCTTTTGGAGGGATATCTTACTCCGACACTTCTGTCACTACTCCTTATGGAGCACACTATAAGAATGACTTCCTAAACCAACTGGCTGTTATATATACCGATCAAGACAAAGAAGAAGTCCGCCTGAAACTTAAGTCTATAGAACGGCAGATAGGACGTGAGTCTCACGACAAAGAAAAAGGAATTGTAAAAATAGACATCGACCTTGTTATCTGGAATGACGAAGTTCTGAAGCCTGCCGATGTAAGTCGCAAGTACATTGTAGACCTACTACCCAGCTTAAAAAAATAAGCATCTGAGACAATCTAGTATACTTTTGTGACACACCTCCAATTTGTTCTTTAACAAATACATATAGATTATACAAACAAAGTATTTTTACATAAGGATTTTTTAATCCATAAAACATTTGTTATCATCATAATCTATTAACACATGAATAAATTTAATCTTATTATTATTAGTCTATTATTGGTTGCAACCGGTTGTGCCCAAAGACAACAAATAAGGTATACAGACTATGTAAACCCGTTTTTAGGAACAGCCACCTTATGGGATAGTATCGACTTAGGCTACAAGCCAACTCGCAGAACTTGGGGAGCCGAAGTTTTCCCCGGATCATCTCTCCCCAATGCAATGGTTCAAGTTAGTCCGGTCACATTGTTCAGAAGCGGCTCCGGTTACCAATATGAAGACAATGTTATATATGCCTTTACACATACCAACAAAGGTCATTGGAATCTTTGCCATATTCCGATTCTCCCCGCAACAGGGAATTTTACAGCAGATGATTATTGTTCGACATATAGTCACAACAACGAATCTGCCCATCCCGGCTATTATCAGGTTTTCCTCCAGCGATATGGGATAAATACAGAAATGACATCAACCCTGCGCTGTGCATATCACAGGTTTACATTTGAAGCCGGAAAGGATAAAAAGCTGATAGTAGATCTCTCTACGTCAAACGAAAGGATTAAGGATTGGCAAATAAGACAGGAAAGCGAAAACGTATTCTCAGGCTTTCAGGAGAATAGCGAAAAGATGTACTTCTACGCAGTTTCGAATCATGCAATAAAAAATATAGATTCGATAAGGGGTGAAAGCAAAAGCCTGTCAATAGTTAACTTTGCGAATAACAAAGAACCTCTGGAATTAAAAATAGGATTCTCTTTTGTTAGCATCAAGAATGCAAAAGAAAACCTAGAAAAAGAAATAGGGAATAAAGACTTCGCCGAAATAAGGAATGAAGCTACAGAAACATGGGAAAACCTTTTATCAAAAATAAAAGTCTCGGGTGGCACTGAAAAGCAAAGATGGGTATTCTATTCCTCACTGTATCGTTCCTTCTTATGGCCGGCACTAAGAAGTGATGCAAATGGAGAGTTTACCGATGCGAAAGGCGAAGTTGTAAACAAGGGCTTCCGCTATTATACCGATCCTTCGTTTTGGGATGACTATCGGAATAAACTGATCTTGCTCGGAATGATTTCGCCCAATGTTGCAGCAGATGTAATTAACTCCATCACCGACAAAGGAGAAAAGACAAGATTTATGCCTACGTTCTTTCATGGCGATCATGCCTCCACATTCGTTACTGGCTCTTATCTGAGAGGGCTAAGAGGATTTGATGTCAACAAAGCATATCATCTCATCCTGAAAAATGCCACAGTAGAAGGAGGTCGTCCTCATCTGATGGAATATATAGCAAAAGGATATATTTCTGAGATGAACATTAAAAATCCGAAGATAGAAACCGTAGCGAAAGCAGCTGTTACAAAAACGCTCGAATATGCATACGACGACTACGCTGTTGCTCTATTAGCTAAAGAGTTGGGAGACGAGGAGAACTACAATATGCTGATGAAAAGAACCGGCAATTACAAGAACCTCTTCGACCCTTCAACTGAATTGATGAGAGGTCGACTCGAAAACGGTGAATGGGTTACCCCATTCGACCCTGAATTCCCTTACTATGAATACCTGTACCGTGAAGCGAATGCCTGGCAATCATCTTTCTTTGCACCACATGATACTAAAGGGTTGATAAATCTTTATAAAAGCAAAGATGACTTCGAGAAGAAGGTCGACTCTTTATTTACCATTCCTTGGGGAGGATATGAGGCACATAACCTATCGGGATTTATCGGGCAATATTGCCACGGAAATCAACCTGATCATAGTTTCCCTTTCCTCTATTACTTTGTCGACAAACAAGAGAAATCACAAGTCATATTAGATAGCTGCCTCAATCACTTCTACGGAATGGGCAAACATCAACTGGCTCTTGCCGGAATGGACGATGTCGGAGAAATGTCTTCATGGTATGTATTTAACGCCATCGGGCTTTATACATATTCCCCAGCCGACCCTTCGTACATCATATCAGTTCCTCTTTTCGACAAGATAGAATTCACGTTCGGTGATGGCACTCAGTTTTCTATAAGCAAGAGAAACTCGGGCAGGAAAATTACCGATATTACTTACGGAGGTAAGAAAGTTAATGGTTACTTTATATCACATAGCGATTTGAAGAAAGGCAAAGAATTGCTAATTAATACCAATCAATAGCCACTTAGGTGATATGATTTCTTAGAAGAGGGTTCTGCTCGACTAATCTTGTTTCCAAAGTACGGTACGAATCCTCTCTATAATGCTTTCACTATCATCATTAAACTTACGAGCAAAATAAGGAAATCGCCGCCCAAACTCATCATTGAATTCTATGCGAATTTCTAACAGATCAACATGACGCTGCTCTATTGTAGCAGGAGGATTAGGTACATCCCAATCGGTATATGTAAGGTTTGCATGTGTTCTATCTCTATAGTCAGAGTTACCTATAATTGTCTGGAAGAAAGCTTCATCCGGCACTAATGTATGACGGAAAAAGTCAAGATACCTTTTATCATCCTTTACAGTATTCAGAATATATATAACGCATTCACGGGTAAGAGCAAACCATTGCGAACCGGCATATATCTTAAAAGGAGCTTTCCTTTTTATCCTCAACTTTTTAAGCAACACCTCAATTAAGAACTTCGGATTGTAATGTTTCAGATTGCGCCGATTATAATCGAAGTAATAATACTCGTAACGTTCCGCAGGCTTGTAAGGCACAGGGAGAGGTACAATATCTATATACTCTTTTCTCTTTTCTAATAGCTTATGCAAGAAAGCTTTCGACCGTATAGGATAGTCTACACCACTAAGCAATATATAATAGTCGGCATCAGAGGAATGTTGCACTCCAAACTCCAGCAGTGCCAATGTGGCCTCTACCATAGAAACCCCTCCCCAGTTTATATCAATGGAGGTGGGAATAATTGTAACGTTACTCTTTTTAGGGATATAGTCCTGTCCTGTCTTCTTGTCTAAATGAATATGGAAAGTGCTATCTGCATCATCCAAAGCATCAATCAAGCGATCTAAATGCCTGAAATTATTATGAGCTAATATAAGGTAGCAGATCTTCATCAGACTATATTTTTTAAGATATCAATACAAATGTACTGAAAAAGGTTATTCCTTTCGAAATAACCTTTTTTATATTTCGTGAATGTCTGATCAAAATACAATCTGCATTTGCCCTAATACGGCATTCGAATTTTTCTCACCCCAACTCTTTGAGTAATCTGAGTAAGTATAATTTATCTGAAAACGGCATGCTCCGTAAAAATAATAGTTCAAGCCCAGCGTATAATCAATCACCTCCTTGCTTGTATCTCTATTCTGATTCAGATAATCTACCTTTGCAAAAGCATTGAACTTTTTAGGAACAAAATAATAGAGCCCCATTCCGTGAAGACCTTCTTTGCTGATACCTCCATCATTGCCTCTTATCCATTCGGCACGAGCATACACTCTCTCTGAACGATAATCGGAGCTTGCAATCCAACGGTTACGAACATGATCATTCTTCTCTGTTTCTCCGGGTTTTATATACTTAGCTTCTCCAAGATATACTCCTCCACCGATTCTAAAATTCTTTATGGGTTGAAGCATCAAGTTTGCAGCAAAGTCTTTTGAGTTATTATTTTCTGTGGTATTAATACCTGTCCCCTGAAACAAACCTATCTTGTATTCGAGTAGGTCGTGCGTTTGCGTTTTTAACAAGTTTCCGTATGCCATCACACCTGCATCACGTCCTGTATTATTCTTATTATTTTGTTGTCTCTGTACATCATCGCCCATTCCGATAAGAGCAGAAATAGAACGAGTGTTGAAAACCCCTTCAATATCGGTTAATGATATTTGATTTTCGAGTGAAAGAGGCGTCTTCATTTGTCCCAACCTGATATTAAACTCTTTAGCCGGAGTCCATTCTCCCCAAAATTCATACGGCATTGGGTTAACAAACTCTGCCAAAATAAAATATTTCAGATTTTTGGTCAGTTCGCCACGCATCGATAAGAATATTACTCTCGGTTCAAAATCATGCTTAACATTCGCTATGTCGCTATATCTGTACATGAATAATCCATATCCTCCGAAACGCATGTATGGAGTATTAAAAGCCTGCCTGATTTTTTCGGTAGTCGCGTTTCCCAATGCACTTTTAGCTGGTGCATTTCCTCGTATCGAGTCGGCTTCACTTTGAGTCAATATATTTTTCTCTACTAACTTTTTTAACAGTTCACTATTTGAGTCCTGAGCATACACAAGGGTACATGCTACACATAGAGAGAGCACGAATAAGAGCTTTTTCATTAATATAATTTATTATTGTTTAAATTAACCTTATTTAAAAGAAGCGACAAAATTAGTGTTTCCATCTAATATCAGCAAGACCCTAATTCTTAAAAGATTTCAGATTTTAATCTTTTCTCCCAGATACTTTGGCTCTTTGCCTGTAGCGATATCCACAAAGACTTTTACCTTAGCAAACAACTCCCTTATTTTTGTTCTGTATGACGATCGGTTAAGCGATAAATCTTTTGCATTATATCCATAGGCTGTCATCCCGTAATTCTGAGCCAAAAACACAGCCCGTTCGTTATGAAACTCTTGCGACACGACAATAAACGAATCCTGTCCAAATATTTCATTCATCCTCACCACCGAATCGAGTGTGCGCAAGCCCGCATAATCGCAATGTATAATACTGTCGGGCACGCCGGCTTCGACAAGAGCGGCACGCATATCGTCTGCCTCATTATAATCTTTGCGGCTATTATCTCCGCTTACAACAAAGACCTGCACCTTACCGGCATCATATAATTCTTTCGCAGCCTGAATGCGGTAGGTGAAGTATAAATTGGGACGATTGCCTATATTCTTAGCAGCACCCAAAACCAACGCCGCTTTCTGTGTGGGTATGCTATCTACTTCATTATATACAAAACCTTTGGAATCGTGGGGAATCTTCCAGTTAGCAAAAAGGATTGCTAAAACTGATAAAATCAGTCCGATTAATAATACCCAAAACATCCGCTTGAGCCTCTTTTTTGTTTGTGCCTTCATTAAATACGCTCTAATACCTTCTTTATTAAATCTTCTATCGAACCCTTGTAGTTTGAATTTGATTCTCCTGCCAAACGATTGGCTATTATTGTGCATACAGTCATGGCCTTATGCCCCATCAATCGGCTCATTCCTGCCAACGGTGCACTTTCCATCTCATAGTTGGTAATCGAATCTTCACCAAACCTGAATGACTCTATTTTACTATTCAGATCGGGATTAGCCAACGGCATGCGTACATATCGCCCCTGTGGCCCATAGAAACCAATGGCAGATATGGTAACTCCTTTTATCATGTCATGTCCTATACGTTCTACCAATTCCTCATCGGCCTTTACAACATACGGAGCGCAGTGCTGGGGATTCCAGCCAACATGTTTCTTAAAGGTATCCTCAAAGTCAGCCAATGTCACTTTATCACGATTTGCATAATAGTTGAGTACTCCGTCGAAACCGATCGACTTTGCTGCAACCACATACGAACCGATTGGGCAATGAGACTGCAACCCTCCTGATGTTCCTACACGCACCATTGTGAGCTGTTTGAAGTCTTTCTTTACTTCACGTGTCTTGAAATCGATATTAGCCAACGCATCCAATTCTGTAATTACAATATCTATATTATCGGGGCCGATACCATGCGAAAGAGCAGTAATGCGTTTCCCTTTATACGTTCCGGTAATCGTATGAAACTCCCGGCTTTGGATATCACATTCTATACTATCAAAAAAAGATGCGGTAAGGCTCACTCTGTCGGGGTCGCCCATCATTATTATTTTGTCCGATAATTGTTCCGGCTTTAGATGTAAGTGAAAAACACTGCCATCACTATTTATAATCAGTTCTGAATCGGGAATTATTCTCATATCGTTTATTTGTGTTTATTTACAAAGATATAAATTGTTTTACTTGGTTCTATTCTTTAGTTACTATTCATATAAAAAAGTGACAAAACCCGAAAAACACCTAACACTCTATATCAGCAGTTTACAGCCAAAAGGTGACAAAAGTGACACTTTTTGAAATGTTTTTTGTTGTTACCTTTTTCTTTGATTTTGTATATCAAAGTCTACTCTATTAGATAATTTTATTCTTAGAAAGCGAATTGCTATAAAGGAAATCATTCGATAGTCAATTCTTGGGTAGGATCCCAGAATACTTTCTTCCAATTGATGATTCTATCATTTACAACACCAACTCCTTCCTCTTCTAAGAGCTTCTGCATTTCGTTCGAGTTTCCGAATGCTTCTTTGGCTGAGAGTACTCCCTGACTGTTTACTACCCTATGCGCCGGAATACCGGAAATAACAGAATTGCACTCTCCCATCACTCGACCTACCAAACGTGACATATTGGGATAGCCGATAGCCTTAGCGATTGCGCCATAACTTGTAGCCCGTCCGTACGGAATACTCCTCACAACGTCATACACTCCTCGTCTGAAATCTTCTTTATCCAAATGTGCCATTCTTCTTTTATTATAAGCTCTATTTAATAAAATATAAAGATATAAGCTTTAGGTATAAGGATATATTATTCTATGAGAATTGTTATATTTGTACACCGTGATGATCTTAAATAAAAATCTAAATATCTAAAAAAAGTAACCCATGAGTAAAACACTAAGATTATTTCTACTTTTAGTGTGCGCGCACACAACAATTCTTTTTGCCAATGAACCCGAGAAAACGCAACGAGATGATGGCGAATTATTTAAGTTAGCCATAGCCGGATATACATTTGTAAATTTCAATTTGGAGGAGACCCTCAAAATGATGCAAGAGGTAGATGTTCACTATCTTTGTATCAAAGATTTCCATCTTCCGCTGAATAGCACAGACGAAGAAATTGCCGCATTCCATGCTAAACTGGCAAAGTATGATGTTACAGGTTATGCTGTAGGCCCTATCTACATGAAGACCAAAGAAGAAGTGGACAAAGCGTTTGATTATGCCAAACGTGTTGGCGTAAAACTTATCGTAGGTGTTCCCAATCATGAACTACTGCCTTATGTAGACAAGAAAGTAAAAGAATATGATTTCAAATATGCCATTCATCTTCATGGTCCCGACATCGAACTATATCCGCATGCAGCTGATATCTATGAACATGTAAAAGACCTAGACCCTCGTATCGGAATGTGTCTCGACATTGGTCATGATGCACGTGCAGGACATGATCCGATTGCCGACCTAAAAAAGTACAGCGACAGAGTGTTCGACATCCATATGAAGAATACAACCGCAGCAACTAAAGCCGGAAAGACAGGTGAAATCGGTCGGGGCATAATAGACATTCCTGCTTTTGTGAGAATGCTTCGCGAAGTGAAATACTCAGGAGCTTGCAGCCTCGAATACGAGCGAAATATGAAAGCCCCTTTAGCGGGAATAGCCGAATCTATAGGTTATTTCAGAGGTGTGATTGATGCAACGAAATAAGGAAAAAACTTATTTTTTATATAACAGGATAGGCAGCAAGAAATTGTTGCCTATTTTTGTAATGAAAAACTAGAAAATATGAAAATCATTCTTCTCGCTATAGGCAAAACCGATGCAGGCTATTTTGTAGAGGCTATCAACGAATACCAGAAAAGGTTAGAGCATTATATCCCTTTCGAAATACAAATTATACCTGATATAAAAAACACCAAAAGCCTTACGATGGAACAGCAAAAAGAGAAGGAAGGTGAGTTGATATTAAAAAACATACAGGCGGGAGATTATCTCGTTCTGCTCGATGATAAGGGAAAAGAATATACCTCGATGCAGTTTGCCTCCTATATAGAAAAGAAAACACATACGGTAAGCAAGCGGCTCATATTTGCCATCGGAGGCCCTTATGGTTTCTCGGAAGCAGTATATCAAAAGGCGAATGAAAAGCTAACTCTATCACGTATGACTTTTTCGCACCAGATGGTACGTCTTATATTTGTGGAACAGTTGTATAGAGCAATGACAATCTTAAACAACGAACCTTACCATCACGAATAATCTCTTATTCGAAACGAAGTGATTTTGCAGGAGATATTTTTGCTATCAGATAAGAAGGCCCAACCATAGCCAATACCGACAAGGTTAAGGTAGCAATGTTGATAAGAATAATGTGTAATATATTTATATCCACCGGCATTTCGGATACATAATAAGTATTGGGATCTAGTTTTATCAAGCCAAAATACCGTTGAAGCAACAACACAGTTAGGGCTATAATATTTCCCCACAACATACCTTTCAATATCAGGAATGAAGACACATAGAGAAATGTTTTGCGGATATTAAAATTTCGTGCACCAAGGGTCTTAAGTATACCAATCATATTGGTGCGCTCCAAGATTATAATAAGCAATCCCGATATCATCGTAAATACAGAAATGGCAAACATCAAGATCATGATTACCCATACATTCATATCCAACAGATCGAGCCAACTGAATATCATCGGGTTCATTTCTTTAATAGAGCGGGTCAGAAAAGTATTCCCATCCACATCCCGATAAGTCATCATATCTAAATAGATATTTTGTGTAAGCTGGTCAAGTTGCTCAAAATCGTTTACAAGCAGCTCTATACCGCTCACCTGATCGGGTTGCCACTTATTAAGCCTTTGTATAAGTCGGATATCTGTTATAACAAATAGTTTGTCGTAATCTTCAAAATTGGTACTGTATATCCCCGTGATATTAAACTTACGGGCACTGCGTTCCTGAACAAAATATGAAATAAAACTATCGCCTGTCTTCAGATTAAGTTTATCGGCTATATTCTTCGAGATAATAACCTGATTGGTGATTGTTGTATCATCAGGGTTGATGATCTTACCATCAATCATATTCTTCTTGAAGAAGTCCCAATCGTAGTCTTTCCCTACCCCTTTTAGAATTATCCCCTGAAATGCACTATCTGTTTTTATGATACCCGGTTTTGTGGCATATACCTGTGCATGTGCTATACCTGTCTCATGGCTCAATGTATCTAAAAGACCGGGAGTAACAGCTACCGGCAATGTTTCGTAAGACGTGGTGTTATTCAGATTGGTAATCTGAATATGAGAGCCGAAGCCAACAACCTTGTTCCGCACCTCTTTCTTAAAACCGATAACAATAGACAATGCCAAAATCATAGCTGCCAATCCTATTGCAACACCTGCAATAGCTATTTTAATAGCAGGTGAAGACGCTTTTTTCTCTCCTTCGCCTTTACTAAAATGGATCCGCTTGGCTATAAATAATTCTAAGTTCAATGTTTTATTCTTTTAAAATAGAAATCCTTGCTCACTCTCTCTTTTCCTTCCCAGATGTTTATAGGCAAGGTCTGTCACTTCACGCCCACGAGGAGTACGTTTCATAAAACCCTCCTTGATAAGGAACGGCTCATATACCTCTTCAATAGTTCCTCCGTCTTCTCCCAGTGCGGTTGCTATTGTGGAGATTCCTACCGGCCCCCCTTTGAATTTATCGATCAGGATAAGCAATATCTTATTATCTATCTCATCCAATCCATACTTATCTATATTCAATGCTTCGAGAGCATAAGAAGCGATATCTTTGTCTATCTTACCCGATCCTTTTACCTGAGCAAAGTCACGCACACGGCGCAGCAAGGCATTCGCAATACGGGGCGTACCACGACTACGTGAAGCAATTTCTATAGCAGAATCTTTCGAAGCAGGTACATTCAAGATATCTGCCGATCGTAAGATAATATGCACAAGGGTATCTATATCGTAATATTCGAGGTGCATGTTTATCCCAAAACGTGCACGCAAAGGGCTTGTAAGCAAACCACTACGAGTAGTTGCACCAACAAGGGTAAACGGATTGAGTTCTATCTGTACTGAACGAGCGCTAGGCCCTTTATCTATCATTATATCGATGCGATAGTCTTCCATCGCACTATACAGATACTCTTCCACAACAGGCGAAAGGCGGTGTATTTCGTCTATGAAAAGAACATCGTTCGGTTCGAGCGAAGTAAGCAGTCCGGCCAAGTCTCCGGGCTTATCCAATACAGGGCCTGATGTGATCTTAAAGCCTACACCAAGCTCATTGGCTATAATATTCGACAGGGTTGTTTTACCAAGTCCGGGAGGGCCATGCAACAGAGTATGGTCGAGCGATTCGCCACGCATTTTTGCAGCTGTCACAAAGACTTGTAAATTTTCTACAACTTTACTCTGTCCACGAAAACTCTGGAAGGTGAGAGGGCGCAACGCATTCTCAAACTCCTTCTCATTTTCATTTATATTCTCCCTGTGTATATTAAATGTTCCTTCCATAATGTATGGTTGCAAATTTACATCAATATATTCAATTTACAGACAGATACCGATTGATTTGCAATTACTAAAAATATAAAAGATTTAAATATTCTTCATTTTAATCGTAAAATAATATTTCTTTGTGGTTCATTTTCAAGATATACGCCAATGCTTCGCAAAATTATAGAATGGGATAAAGAACTCTTTTTGTATCTGAACAGTAAACATATGGGTTGGCTCGACCCTGTTATGTTATTTTTCAGTTCGTACCATTTTTGGATAATTATGTGTATCCTGATGGCTGTGTTTATCTATTACAGATTAGAGGTTTGGAAAAAAACGAGTGTTATATTTTTCTTGCTTTCTATCGGTGCAAGTGCATTATTAACCAATATTATTAAGATGATGGTAGAACGTCCACGTCCGATACATAATCAAGATTGGACAGGTGTTATACATGCAATAGAAAGGTACAGTTCGAGTACCAGCTTCTTCTCGTCTCATTCTGCAACAACGTTTACGATGGCTACTTTTTTCCTTTTATTATTCCGTAAGACCGGCTCTAAGTATTACGGTTATCTGGCAATAGTTTGGGCTACAATTGTCGCATATAGCCGCATCTATCTTGCCAAGCATTATCCTATCGATGTTATTTGCGGTATATTATTCGGAATCACAATTGGGATTATGGGATACAAGCTCCTTGAATATTATAAAAACAAGAAGAAAGGATTAAACCCTTAAAATATCTCTACCGATGGTTGATAAAAATGAATACAAATGTAACTAAAGAAGAAGCTATCACAACAAACAAAAATGATAAAACCATACTTATCAAAGTCTTACATACAGTCTTGATAGGTGAACTCTTTCCAAATAATTGTATATATACCCAGAATTGATATAAATAGCAAAATAAGAACGTCAGCAATACGCCCCATATGGAGAGGGTGAAATAATAAATAGGATAAGTCAAAATAAGAATTAGGATCTGCATTCCTACTATATATGAGTTTATAACCAGAAACTCCACGAAATTGTAACCTGACTTCTTAAATACTATATAGGATGCTAATGCATAAAATGGAATAAAAGCCAGCATAACAAAAGAATAATGCCCATACATCCAATCGAAAACCAATTGACTGTAATTATTGGCTGCAGCATTTGTCTGGAGATAGGCAAATGAGTTTTCAGGATATACTTTTAGGAAAAAACATATAAATCCGTATATAGTCCCTAAAATAAGAATAAATGAAAACGGTTTGAAATGGGTGATTCTTTTACCCGATAAGTATTCGCGAATAGAGTCACCGGGTCTCGTAATGAGTTCTTTTATTGTGTGTAAAATTCCTCTATCTACATGAAAAATACTATGTTGTATTTCGTGTATAATATAATGGAAATTAATACGTGCAGTAGCTGTTGATTGTCCACAGTTTGAACAATATTTTCCAGAGACAGGAGTACTACAATTTTTACATATATCTGACATATTATTATTTACTCTATTAGATTTAAATTCTGTAATTACAACCATTTCCCAACTTTCCGCTTTTCCAACCCGGAATATATTTTCAGGAAAATTGGGAAAGCTCTTCCAATAGGAAAAAAGAAACGAAACAAAAAGGATGGGTAAACATTCTCCTTCCCTTTTTCGATCCCTCTGATAATTTTTTTTGCTACAGTTTGCGAGTTTTGTGTAGGAAATGGTAAAGGTGTACTATCTTCTCCGGTTGCCTTATCAAAAAATTCTGTACGAGTGGCAACAGGATAAACTGCTGTTATCTGTAAGCTTTCAGACTGCTCATATCTATAGGTTTGCACAAAATGGTGCAGTGCGGCTTTTGTAGAACAATAGAGTGAGTAAGCAGGCAAAGAAACCAAGCCTGCTCCCGATATAGTACAAGCAAATACAACTTTTTTATTATTAGTGCCAGCGAGGAGTTTCTCCAGTGAATAGATAGGAGAAAATACGTTCAGATTGAAAATATTCTCTATATGCTGCCAATCAGAATTATTTATTTTTTCGAGGTAAGCAAAACCGGCATTAGCGATAAAGACATCAACTCCCCCGTCAAATATTTCCTGAGCATAATTGAATACATTATCAACTCCATCTTTACTACTTACATCAGCAGCATAAGGGTATACAATTCCTTCTTTTTGAGGGATACGATCAGCATGACGGGCAACAGCTACAATTCTGACATTCGGATATAAGGCTAAAATATCGAGCATATCTCTCCCTATTCCTGAAGAGGCGCCTGTGAGAATGATATTTTTACCTTTTAAATCCATGATTTTACGTCCTTATTTTATCAAAGCCCTCGCCGTAAACTCCCCGAACAGTACTTTGTGAGATAAATGCTTTCTCGTCAATACTTTTAATCAGGCGGAATATTTCCAGTGCTTCGTTGCGTTTAGCTAAGACAATCAGAACCTTTGTAGGCTTCTTCGTATACCACCCCATACCATCCAAAACGGTACAGCCCCGATGCAATTCATGATTTATGGCAGTGGCTATAATCTCATATTTCTCGGAGAAAACAAGTATCTGAACCGACTGACGGAATCCGTTGATAACCATATCTATACTATATGTCATCACCCCCATCACAATAAGCCCGTATATAATAGTCTGATAATTCTGGAATACAAAATACGAACAACTGATTATCACAAAGTCGCACAAAAGCATTCCTCGCCCAAAAGCTATATTCTTATACTTATTGATAAGTGCTACAACGATATCTGTACCTCCCGTACTACCATTCGAACTGAATACCAAGCCTATCCCGACTCCGCACATCATCCCTCCGATAACACCTGAAAGAAGCGGCTCATTTTTTACAATAGGTTCGGTTATCATGGATTGGCAAATAGTAAGCAGAAAAGTGAGCACAACAACTCCATAGATGGTCTTTATCATAAACTTAAGACCAAGAACTTTAAGAGCCACAAACAACAATCCACAGTTTACAAGAAAATAGGTATACTGCAAAGGAATCTTCGCATTTGTAGCGTATTCCACAAGCAGGGCTATCCCTGTTAACCCTCCGGTAACGATACCTCCGGGTTTTATAAATCCAATAAGCCCTACGGCATACAGAGCCAGACCAACAAATATAGTTGCGTAATCCTTCCAGTAAAACTCCTTTAAATATCTTTTAGGCATGGATTGTTATTGATTACAATACGACATTTATCATTTTCTTGGGAACAAAGACGACCTTCTTCGGTGTTTTTCCGTCAAGCCATTTCTGAGCCAGTTCATGACTTAACACCGCTTTCTCAACATCAGCTTGTACAGCATCTGCCGAAAACTCAAGTTCGAAACGAACCTTACCGTTAAAAGCAACTCCATATTTGAATGAATCTTCTGCAAGATATTCTTCATTAAAAGCAGGCCATTTTGCATCACAAACAGATGTTGTATTACCCAATGCAGACCAGAGCTCTTCAGAAACGAATGGAGCAAAAGGAGCAAGCAAGGTAACCAACTCTTGCAAAATCGCTTTTTTACTGCATTTTAAAGAAGTTAATTCATTCACACAAATCATAAACGCTGAAACAGATGTATTGAATGAGAATGACTCAATATCAGCAGACACTTTCTTTATGAGCTTATGCAATGATTTTAGCTCTTCTTTTGTCGGTTCTTCATCGATAACAACAAACTCTTCACCCTTATAGAACAGACTCCATACTTTACGTAAGAAGCGGTGAACACCATCGATACCATTCATATCCCAAGGCTTGGACTGCTCCAATGGCCCAAGGAACATTTCGTACATACGCAGTGTGTCTGCTCCGTACTTTTCAGCTACATCGTCAGGATTTACGACATTGTGATATCGTTTACCCATTTTCTCGATATTCCATCCACAAACGTACTTACCATCTTCAAGTATAAATTCGGCAGTCTCGTATTCAGGTCTCCAAGCTTTGAATCTATCTATATCAAGTACATCATTATGCACAATATTTACATCCACATGGATTTCTGAAGTTTCATATTTGTCCTTCAGGTTATAAGATACAAATGTATTTGTTCCGTTGATACGGTATACCAAGCTGCTACGCCCTTGGATCATACCCTGATTAATCAGTTTCTTGAATGGCTCATCTTCACACGAAACGCCTATGTCGAATAAAAATTTATCCCAGAAACGGCTGTATATCAAGTGACCTGTAGCATGCTCTGTACCACCGATGTACAAATCAACATTGCGCCAATATTCATCTTTCTCTTTCGAAACTAGTTCCTGATCATTATACGGATCCATATAATGCAGATAGTACGCCGATGAACCGGCAAATCCCGGCATTGTATTCAGTTCGAGAGGGAATATTGTCTTGTGATCTATCTTAGATGTATCTACAACCTTTTCATTGACTTCATCCCATGCCCATTTAGTTGCACGACCTAATGGCGGTTCTCCCGATTCGGTAGGCAAGTATTTATCTACTTCGGGCAATTCAAGGGGAAGTTTATCTAATGGCAACATGTAAGGAAGCCCCTCTTTGTAATATACAGGGAATGGCTCTCCCCAGTAACGTTGGCGGGAGAAGATAGCATCACGAAGACGGTAATTTACTTTTACACGCCCTAGTTTGTTTTCTCTTACATATTCTTTTGTTTTCTCGATAGCCTCTTTAACAGTCATCCCATCCAAGAATCCTGAATTCATCATGATTCCTTCTTTTGCATCAAAACTTTCTTCCGAAACATCACATCCTTCAATCAAAGGTATAATCGGCAAGTTGAAATGTCTAGCAAAAGCATAGTCACGGCTATCGTGTGCAGGAACAGCCATAATTGCACCTGTACCATAACCGGCAAGTACATAGTCAGAAACCCAGATCGGAATTTCTTTGCCATTAAGAGGATTGATAGCATACGAGCCGGTGAATACTCCTGATATTTTTTTATCCATCAGGCGGTCACGCTCAGTACGGCGTTTTGTAGCATCCAGATATTTTTCTATTTCGGCTTTTTGCTCGGCAGTTGTCACCTGAGGAACGTATTCGCTTTCGGGAGCAAGTACCATAAATGTAACTCCAAAGATAGTATCGGCACGGGTAGTAAAGATTTCGAATTCAGCATCCGAATCTTTTACTTTGAATTTCATTTCAGCACCTTCGCTACGTCCAATCCAGTTGCGTTGTGTTTCTTTGATAGAATCACTCCAGTCTATTTTATCCAGACCTTCGAGCAAACGCTGTGCATAAGCCGACACACGCAAGCTCCACTGGCGCATCAAGCGTTGTTCTACAGGATACCCTCCACGCTCCGACAAGCCATTTATAACCTCATCGTTAGCCAATACAGTCCCTAAAGCCTGACACCAGTTTACAGTTGTTTCGCTGCGGTAGGCTATACGGTAGTTTAGCAATATTTCTTGTTTTTGTTTTTCAGAATATGACTTCCACTCGGCAGCGCTAAATTGCAATTCTTCGCTGCAAGCTATATTCAGACCTTCTGTGCCAACTTGTTCGAAAGCTGCGATCAGTTCGGCAATCGGACGTGCCTGGTTCTCATCATAGCAATAGTAGCTGTTGAACATTTGGATAAATGCCCATTGCGTCCATTTATAATATCTGGGGTCGCAGGTCTGAATCTCACGGCTCCAATCGTATGAGAAGCCAATCTTATCCAACTGCTCACGGTAGCGGTTTATATTCTGAGCCGTAGTAATGGCAGGATGCTGTCCTGTCTGTATAGCATATTGTTCGGCAGGAAGCCCGTAAGCATCATAACCCATTGGATGGAGAACATTGAAACCTTTCAGCCTCTTGTAGCGAGAATATATGTCGGATGCGATATATCCGAGGGGATGCCCTACATGCAACCCTGCTCCTGATGGATAAGGGAACATATCAAGGACATAATATTTAGGTTTGCTTTTATCCTCTTTTACTTTGTAAGTTTTATTATCAATCCAATATTGATGCCAACGTTTTTCTATTTCTTTAAAGTTGTATTCCATAGCCGAATATCTTGCAATTTTTTATTGGCGCAAATATAGTTATTTCTTCAGATTTAAACGAATTAATAACGATGCTTTCAGAGCATAATTTGTTCGAACTGCAAGTCTTAGATAAAGATAAAGCAATTAAACATGCCTATTGGCTATTGTTTAATTGCTTTACGAAGCATGATACTTATTTTGAAATTATTATAAAAACTTCTTGCGCAACCACTCCCGAATAGGCAGATCATAAAACCTCATAGCAAGATACGCTGTAGCAACAGCAGCTATTACAATAAGTAAACCATAATGCCATGACTGTTCTAAAGTTAGATTGTTATTTGTTACCCATGCCATGTATACATATGCGATAGGGAAATGAGTAATATAAATCGGATATGAGATATCACCGAGGAATTTGCATACTTTAGAAGCCTTATATCCTTGCACTTTGCCTCCTGCTCCTAGCCAAATTATAAAAGGAAACATTATGATAAGACAGAAACATTCGTATAGCCCGTTTAGCCATAGACTATCCGCATCGCCCAGACGTGGCACGGAAAGCAAAACAACCAACAATAGAGCCGCAGACAGAAAAGCATTTTTCGTATAACGAAGTTTACCCATTCTGGCCAACAGAAGCCCTGCTAAGAAAGGGAATGCCAAACGAATAAACCCGATTTTCAATTGAGTAGAATCATCGATAGACCATCCTCCTATAATATCTCCATTGGGATTGGTTAAGGCGTAGTGAATGGTAAATCCGGCAGCAACCACCACTAAAATAGCGAGTACAATTTTTGATACCCGACGCAAAACAAGCGCATAAACAATATTAGCGATATATTCGAAGAAGAGAGACCATGCCGGTCCATTGAGCGGATGCATTTCATTCCAACCTCTTATATCCAAACCTTTTCCTACTGGTATTAGGGTGAAACCAATCAGCATCACTAACAACATCTTCCAAACCGGAACTTCGTTTATTCCACCCCATCCTAATGTCGGAGAATCCTGAAAATAAAACAATAATGCTCCAATAATAGATCCTATAATAATCATAGGCTGCAGACGAATAATACGACGCTTAAAGAAATCTTTCAATGTCATTTCCCCCCAGCGATCGTCATATGCATACCCAAGGACAAAACCCGAAAGCAGGAAAAAGAAATCGACCGCTAAATAACCATGATTGATAATCTGTTTACTATGGTCGCCATGTGAATGAATCTCAAAAACATGAAACAAAACCACTAACAACGCAGCAACGCCTCTTAAGCCATCAAGTATTTCATAATGGGGCTTGGAGCTTTTAATATCTATTGCTTCTTTCATTTACCTTTACAAATTAAAATTCTATTATAGGCAACAAAAATATACCAAAAACGACATACTCAATTGTTTTATATTTTATTATACTTGTCTTATATTTGCCTTTTGTAAACCGAATACATTAAAAATGCTCAAAAAAGTAAAATATGCGCATATACCTGCACAACGTGAATATTCATTTCATTTTGACCATGTAAAAATCAAATGGAATGAACAAATAACACTTCACCAACAAAAAACATGGGAACTCTCTTATGTTATAGTCGGAAGTGGAACACGCATTATAGGGGATACCATAGAGCCATTTTCAAGAAATGAAATCATACTGATACCACCGAATATCCCTCATTGCTGGTCATTCGACGAATTAGATGCTAATAAAAACGGAGAAATAGAAAACATAACCGTCACGTTCTCCGAACAGTTATTGGAGAAATGTTCTTCTGCTTTTCCAGAACTGGAGACCTATATAAAAAAAATTCAAAAAAATACTGAAGCCCTTTCTTTCAAGGGGGAGACATTAGTTCGATTGCAGAGCATTTTAGTACAAATGGCAAAAGAGACAACAATAGACCGACTGTCTTCTCTCATCAAACTATTATCAATAATCTCATCTGTAGAAAATACGAGTGCAGTAGGCAGACCCATAGTTGAAGACAAGAAAACAAAAAGGATGCAAAAAATATTACTTTATGTAATGAATAATTATCAGAATACCATAACATTGGAAGAAATGGCTCAATTGGTGCAGCTTGATAAATCTTCTTTTTGTATTTTCTTTAAAAAAATGACAGGGAAAACATTTTTTTCATACCTGACAGAATACCGCATCGAGTCTTCGTGCCAAATGCTAACAAAAACAAATATGGCAATTGCCGAAATATGTTTCGCTTCGGGATTCAAAGATATCCCCTATTATAACCGGGTCTTTAAGAAAATCAAAGCTGTTACCCCAACTGAATATAGGGAAAGAATTTAGGTATATGGAATGTGATTTTTATTAATATATTATTCTGTTCAACCAGACAAAACAATAGGCATCACATTCCATATATTCAATGTTTTTTTAGTTTTCGGGCTCTACCCAATCACCATTCTCTTTTATAAGCTGAACAAGACGTTCTACAGCTTCCGCCGAAGAAATATTTTTCTCTATAAGGTTCTTCTTTTTGTAAAGAGAAATTTTTCCTTTCTCTGCGCCTACATAGCCATAGTCAGCATCAGCCATTTCTCCGGGACCATTGACAATACATCCCATCACACCAATTTTAAGATGTTTCAGGTGCGAAGTTGCGCCTTTCACCAACGCAACAGTTGTCTGTAGATCAAATAAGGTACGTCCGCAGCTCGGGCAAGAAATATATTCGGTTTTGCTTGTACGCACACGTGAAGCCTGCAAGATACCAAACATATAAGCATCGATATTTTTTAGAGGAATTGCACCTTCGTTCTGCAACATAATACCATTACCAAATCCATCGAGATACAATGTCCCGAAGTCTGCTGCGGCTTTTATCTGAATATCTTCCGACTCATTTTCTGTATAGTGGCGATTGAGGACAACAGGCGTATCACAATCGTTATTCATCAATGTATGAATAAAAGCCCGCTGTTCGCCTACTCCGTTAATATGATCGGTAGAAACAATAATAACGATAGACTTATCATTCTGCAACAAAGCTAAAATATCTTTATCCAACTCAGGATAAGACAAGCAGAGGAATTTTATAGCCGAATCTGTTTCATTGATTTTATTCCAATTCGATTTATCAAACAACGGATAAGTATTTTTCTCACCTTTCCAGCCCTCAAGGTCAATAATAGAAGGAATTGCCCGAGGTGCAGCAGCAGGAAGTTCCTTACCTACATATAAATAGTCGGGCAAGAAGTGACTATTTAGCTCAAAATTACCTTGCGAACGATCTGAAATGACAACAGGAAGGTTATCACCTCCTATATTTCCTACTACATACGTCTCACGTCTGTCTGTAGAAAAAGGGGAGAACTTATCACTTGCTGTGGCTACTATTTCAGGATGATTTTCTTTTTGCTTAATATATGCTATCAGCTTACGGGCAACCGGCACTTCATACTCAGGGTCTTCACTCAACGACACACGAATCGTGTCTCCGATTCCATCCGACAGGAGTGAACCTATACCAACCGCTGACTTGATGCGCCCGTCTTCACCGTCTCCGGCTTCGGTTACACCCAAATGTAGAGGAAAATTAAGCCCCTCTTTTTCCATACGGGCAATCAGTAGGCGTACAGCCTTTGACATGACCACCGTATTTGATGTCTTCATCGAAATGGCAATATCCTTAAATCCTTCTTCGAGGCAGATATGTAAAAATTCCATGCAGGATTCTACCATTCCTTCAGGTGTATCACCATAGCGGCTCATAATACGATCGGAGAGAGAACCGTGATTTACCCCGATACGGATAGCCGTCTTATGTTCTTTACAGATATCCAGTAGGGGAACTAGTTTAGCTCGTATTTTATCTATTTCCTGAGCATATTCTTCGTCAGTATATTCAAAGGTTTCGAACGTTTTTACCCTGTCTACAAAGTTTCCCGGATTGATACGTACTTTTTCTACAACCTTAGCTGCGGCCTCGGCTGCACGAGGGTTGAAGTGTATATCGGCAATGAGCGGAGCATTATATCCTCGCCCACGCACCACTTCTTTTATATTTTTCAGATTATCGGCTTCTCGAACTCCCTGTGCTGTAAGGCGCACATAGTCTGCTCCGGCTTCTACTATTCTTATTACCTGTTCGGCACTTGCTTCTGTATCGTTCGTATTGGTGTTTGTCATCGACTGTACCCTGATAGGGTTATTTCCGCCCAGTGGAGTATTCCCTATTCTGGTTTCGGATGACAGACGTCTTTTATAATTAAAGTAATTCATATGAATTTTATGTTGTTTTTTAGTTGGGATCCGAATATTATAACAAAGATAAACTTTTTTTGTTTCACTGATAATGAATCCCTGTGAGCCTTAATAAGGCAAGAGAAAAATACTTGTTTCTCATTTGCTTTAAAAATAAATTTTTAATGTTTATTTTTACAAAAAAGATTTAATACCATGACAAAAAGAACATTACTCTTACCCTTTTTCTGCCTTTTGTGCTTTGCTTCAGCACTTCACGCAGAAGTAAAACTAGCTAACATCTTCTCCAACAACATGGTTCTTCAGCGTGACAAACCTATCAAAATATGGGGTTGGGCAGACAAGAATGAAGCTGTTGAAGTACACTTTCTGAACCAAATAAAAAAAGTAAAGGCCGATAAAAATGGCGCTTGGGTTGCAACACTCAATCCTGTATCGTATGGCGGTCCTTATACAATGGAAATAAAAGGGAAAAAAAATAGTATTACATTGAATGATATCCTCATCGGTGAAGTATGGCTATGTTCGGGACAATCGAACATGGAAATGGCTGTGCACGGATGGGGATCAGTATATAACTATGAGCAGGAAATAAAGGATGCCAATTATCCTCAGATACGTACATTCAACGTAGTGAAAGATATCAGCATGAAACCCAAAGACAATTTAAGCGGAACATGGCAAGTATGTTCTCCACAAACCGTATCGGAGTTCTCTGCCGTTGCATACTTTTTTGCTCGCAAATTAAATAAAGAATTAAATATCCCTGTAGGCATTATCAACTCCTCGTGGGGAGGGACAGATATAGAAACATGGACAAGCAGCGATGCATTTAACAGCCTTCCCGAGAAATTCAGAGAAAGATACAAAGATTTTAAGGTTGACAACTTTGATGAGTTTGCCAAAACCAATGAAGAACACAAAGCCAAATATCTGAATGCACTGAATAAC
This sequence comes from Dysgonomonas mossii, assembly GCF_004569505.1. Taxonomy (NCBI): domain Bacteria; kingdom Pseudomonadati; phylum Bacteroidota; class Bacteroidia; order Bacteroidales; family Dysgonomonadaceae; genus Dysgonomonas; species Dysgonomonas mossii. The sequence goes on along the minus strand of NZ_SPPK01000005.1, from coordinate 159,776 downwards.
GATCCGGGCATCAGTGAGAAATGGTACGAACCTTCATTCAACACCTCAGCATGGAACAAGATGCAATTGCCGCAGATGTGGGAAAATGTGATCGGCAATGTTGATGGTATCGTATGGTTCAAATATAACATTTCGCTACCAAAAGAAAGCGAAGGAAAAGCTGCAACAATAGATTTAAGCGTGATAGACGATAATGACATTGTATGGATAAACGGTATAAAAATGGGGGAAACAGAAGGTTATGCAGTGAAGAGGAGCTACAAGATACCGGAAAATGTACTGAAAAGTGGAAACAATACCATTGTAGTAAAAATCACCGATAACGGCGGCGGCGGCGGCATATATGGAAAAGCAGAACAAATGTATCTGCAAGTGCAAGGGAAGCAATACCCTTTGGCCGGAGAATGGCAATACAAAGAAGCCGTAACCAACAAAATGTATAAGTTTATCGATATTTCTCCTAATATGTATTACTCGCTGCTATACAACGGTATGATAAACCCTATAACCGGATTGGCAATCAAAGGAGCTATTTGGTATCAGGGAGAAAATAATGCATCGCAGGCTTACAATTATCGCACCCTATTTCCCACAATGATAAACAACTGGCGTACAAAATGGGGCTACGAATTCCCATTCTACTGGGTACAGCTGGCTAGTTATACGGCAAAGGACGACAAGCCGGTGAATAGCGAATGGGCAGAATTGCGCGAAGCCCAGACAATGACACTCTCTCTTCCTCAAACAGGTGAAGCTGTGATTACAGATATAGGCGATGCAGACGATATCCACCCTCGCAACAAACAGGATGTTGGCCTTCGCCTTGCTCTTATCGCACTCAATAAAGATTATGGCAAGAAGGATATCGTATATTCAGGCCCTACCTTTAAGGAAATGAATATTGAAGGTAATAAAGCAGTCATTTCGTACAACAACACAGGCAAAGGGCTATGCGTAAAGAATAAGTACGGATACGTTGAAGGTTTTGCCATTGCAGGAGCAGATCAAAAATTTGAATGGGCAAAGGCTTATATCGACGGAGATAAAGTAGTGGTTTACTCAGAGAAAATAGCTAATCCTGCGGCTGTACGTTATTCTTGGGCGAATAATCCGGATGTGAATCTGTTTAATCGAGAGGGATTGCCTGCCGCACCTTTCAGAACAGATAATTGGAAAGGAATTACACAGCACGATTAAAAAACAGAAAGAATAGAATAGGCTGTCCTAAAAGTAGAAATTACTTTTAGGACAGCCTGTTTTATATAAGTCACTATCGTCTATTACGTGGGTGATGTTCTATGATCTCCTGACGCAGATATTCCCTGTCCATATGCGTGTAAATCTCGGTAGTGGTGATCTTTTCATGTCCGAGCATCAATTGAATGGCTCTGATATTTGCACCACCCTCAAGCAAGTGAGTCGCAAACGAATGGCGGAATGTATGCGGACTGATCGTTTTCTTTATACCTGCCTGCATAGCGTATTCTTTAATGAAATGAAAGATCATAATACGGGATATCGCAGTGCCCCTGTTGCTTAGAAAGAGGGCATCCTCCGAACCTTTCTTTACATTTATTTCCTTGCGGTATATCAAATATTTCTCTATTTCGTTGATCGCCGTATGCGATATAGGAACAAGACGCTGCTTACTCCCCTTACCTTGCACTTTGATAAAACCTTCATCAAAAAACAGATCGGAGAATTTGAGTGTAGTAAGTTCAGATATACGCAAGCCACAACTATAAAGGGTTTCTAAGATTGCACGATTGCGTTGCCCTTCTTTTGTTGACAGATCGATCACCGACATTAATGTTTCTATTTCGTCGAGAGCAAGTACGGTTGGCAACTTCAATCCGATCTTCGGACTATCGAGTAATTCGGTCGGATCGTTTTGCATATAGCCATCCAATACTAAGAAATCATAAAAGGACTTTATTCCTGAGATTATCCTTGCTACAGAACGTGCATTTATCCCTATATCATACAATTGGGCCACAAACTGTTGCAGATTATCGAGCGTAACATCTTCTACTTTCAGATTCTCATTTTGCAAAAACCCCGATAGTTTAGCCAAATCAGTCATATATGCATCAATGGAGTTGGGCGACAATGATTTCTCCAACAATAGATAATTCTTGTATTTTCTGACTATATTATCTTCTTTTGCCATCCTGCTATATTGATAAGCCGATATCCATAAAGAATATCTTTTAACCTTATTTCATTTATTTATAACTACAAATATATATCTTTGTAGACGGAGTATAGTACATCCGGATTATCTTAATTGTTTTTAGTTTTTATGAAGATTTTCAAATCTATATTCAACTATCTTATTACCAGATATACAAAAGTACAATTGCTTATTATGCTGGTAATCATATTTTTTGCATTCTTCATCAGCGACAGTAATATATTTGCTCGCTTTGGATACGATGCAAAAATAATGGAGTTGAATAGCCAGATAGATTATTACCGTGAAAAAACGGAACAAGATAAGGAAAAATTGAAGTTGCTGGAATCAGATAAAGACCAGATCGAAAAATTTGCACGCGAAAACTACCTGCTTAAAAAAGACGATGAAGATGTCTTTGTGGTAGAATAACATATCTAACTTTGTAATGAAGCAAAATCCTAAGCTTAAAAACATCCTGTTTCAAGTATCAGCTATACTAATTCTCTTAGCTGCAATTATTTATTATTTTCAGCCCGAAATAGCCAAATACATACTGATAGCCGGAGCTGTGGGGTATACAGCTATTACCTTCACAACGCCTTATCCGGGAAAGAGCATTCGCGGAAAGCGACTCTTCAATATAATGGTGTTTGCAGCACTGCTTATGTGTGTATCTGCCTATCTGATGTTTGTAAATATTACAGGATGGGTAGTCACCATACTTATTGCCGCTATACTTACTTTGTATAGTACCATTGCCATGTCGATGGAGTATAGAAAAGAACAAAAAGACGAGAAATAAAAATGAAAGGGATTACTAACACTATTATAACGTAATCCCTTTCCCAATCTCTATTTACAATAAATGCTTAATCACTAAGCGAGGAGATTATATTTTCAAATCCAACATCAGGGCTTCATACCCAATGCGGAAATGTATCCTGCGTTCTTGGTGCAATGTTTAAATTTCATATTTTCCAGTAAATCAGTCATCGCTTTTTTCACTACCTCTTGGTTGGGTCTTGCTGCTCGTATTTTTGCAAAATTGCCTCTGTCTTGCTTGGTGTACTCAACTATCAAATCCCAATTTTCGGGTTTAGGTATCGTTACCATACAGCTATTAGGAACCATTTTCTTATACGGCCAGTAATGCCATCCTATATTGTTACGTTCCATCAGGCGTGTCCATCCGGCAATCCATTGATCTGTATTTTCACCCGTTTCACCCATATATATCGGTAAATTTACGCTATCTCTAAACTGTACAAAATCCTGAATATTAGACTGCAATGTGTCGCACCAATAGCGATGGCAGGTATACATCAGTTTATCATCAAATTTAGAGTCTTTAAACACCTTGAAGTTTCCATTCCACTGTGCTCCGCCAAGCAACACAATATGATTCTTATCTACCATGCGGATAGTATCTACACATCTTTTGTATAGCGGCTCTAACGAATCATTCAGATGAGCATATTCTTCTAGAAAATAATGTGCTATGGGCTCATTCAGCAGATCATAACCCAGTATAATCGTGTCATTCGCATAATGCTCTGCTACTTTTTTCCATATATTACAAAACAATTCTTTGCTCGGCTCACTTTCCATCAGCCAAGGATACCCGTAGCTATCATCAATATTATCACCTGTTTGCCCCCCCGGAGCATCATGCATATCCAGTATAACATACAAACCTTCTTGACGGCACCACTCTACTACCTGATCTATCATCCCAAAGCCGTTATGATCGGAAGCCTGTCCCATATAATCCTCATTCGTAAAGAGTTTATAATGAAACGGTATCCTCACTGAATTCATACCGGTTTGTTTGATATATTTTATATCTTCTTCTGTTATATAATTCTTTTTAAACTCATTCCAAAACCAATTTGTAAAATCAGGTCCTACCATTTCACAAAAAGCCTCATTGATCAGGCGATACGAGCTTGCATCCTGAAAGAAAAACATATATCCTTCGGGATTGAGCCAGTTACCCAAATTGATCCCTTGAATAAGAAATTTTTTACCATCGGGCTTTATCAAATTAGGTCCCTCTACACGGATGAAACGATCGGAAGATTGTTTCTCTTCCATCTTCGATTGACAGGATAGAAAGATTATAAGCAAGGGCAATAAGTAAAATAATTTTCTCATAGTTTTTATATTATAATTGCGTTTTGACATAAGAAGAGGCTGTCTTAAAAAATCAGTAACTATTCTTATATAAGACAGCCTCTTGTTGTACTTTATTCTGTCACAGAGAAAGTACCCTTTAGGGTAGCGTTGCTATGACCGCCTACCCAAACATTAAAATCACCTTTTTCAGCCTTCTTCACTAAATCTCGACCGTAGAATGCTAAATCATCTGTTGTAAGTTTAAATTCAATTGTCTTTGCTTCTCCTGCTTTCAGAGCTATTCGTTGAAAGCCTTTCAATTCTTTCACAGGGCGCACAACCGAGCCTACAATATCCTGTACATACAGTTGGGCAACTTCTGTTCCATCTACACTTCCTGTATTTTTAAGAGTTGCTTTTACTGTCAGTGTACCATTCATAGGAACAGTTGAAGCGGAGAGCGTTATATTTGAATATTCGAATGTCGTATAAGAAAGTCCATATCCGAAAGGAAATAGCGGATCTTTACCCGAATCTAAGTAAAAGGATGTATTACCAAGAGAGGTCTGCCCTGCTTCGAGTGCAATATCATCAAGTGTCATCACCTTCTCAGGAGCCGGACGCCCCGTATTATTATGGTTGTAATACATCGGTATCTGTCCCACCTCACGTACAAACGTAGCTGGAAGCTTTCCACTTGGATTGGCTTTTCCGAATAATAGATCGAGAATAGCAGGGCCTCCCATGGTTCCGGGATGGAAGTTAAATAATACCGCATCAGCATACGGAAGATCCCGCTCTATTGTCAGCGGACGACCTGCCATAATGACTAATACTACAGGTTTACCTGCACTTTTTACCGCCTTCAGCAAATCTGATTGTAATCCTATCAGATTGATATTGGATAAAGAGTGAGCTTCTCCCGAAAGGATGGCTTCTTCTCCCAAGAAAACTACAGCCACATCTGCCGCAGCAGCAGCTTGTTTTGCCTTATCAAAACTAGCAGTACTCTTATCACGGGAATATGCTAATCCTTGCTCGTATACGTAATTAACATCTTTATATTCTCCTTTGAGCGCAGCAACAGGAGTTACCGTGTAATTCTTATCACCATCAAAAACCCATGTCCCCATCTGATCGTGTGGCGCATCTGCCATCGGCCCTATAATAGCCACCTTTTTGCCTCGTGACAATGGTAATATATTATTATCATTCTTCAACAAAATAGCAGACTCTATAGCAGCCTGTCTTGCAGCTTTTAGATGTGCATCAGCATATAAGACAGATTCCTTTTTGGTATCTACATAAGGATTTTCGAACAGCCCCATCCGGAATTTGATACGGAGTATATTACGCACCGCATTATCTATCGTTTCTACCGAAACTTTTCCTTCTTTTACCAATTGCGGCAGATACTGAACATATGAACCACTAACCATTTCCATATCCAGACCCGCATTGGCTGATATTTCAGCTACCTGCTTGCCATCCTTAGCAAATCCGTGAGCGATCATCTCCGTCATGGAGGCCCAATCGGAAACGACAAACCCATCAAACTTCCATTCGTCACGCAAAACCTTTTTCAGTATATAATTATTCCCAGAAGCAGGAATACCATCATTATCGTTGAATGAAGTCATAAGTGTTGCAGCGCCTGCCTTAATTGCCTGTTGGAATGGAGACAGATATACATTATGCAACAAAATCGGAGGTATATTTGTACTGTTATAGTCACGTCCGCCTTCGGCTGCGCCATATCCCACAAAATGTTTTACACATGCAGCTACAGAATTAGGATCATTGAGATTTCCATTTCCCTGAAACCCCTTTACCATAGCAGCACCAAGCACACCTGCCAGATATGGGTCTTCTCCCAAACTTTCGGCTATACGCCCCCAACGTGCATCACGAGATATATCAAGCATCGGAGCAAATGTCCATGTCACTCCTGTAGAACGAGCTTCTACGGCAGCAACACGTGCCCCCTCTTCCACTATTTGCGGACTGAAAGAAGCTGCCTGACCTAATGGAATAGGAAATATTGTTTTAAATCCGTGAATTACATCACGTCCTATAATCAGAGGAATACCCAGCCGGCTGTTTTCCATCGCTTCTTTCTGAAGCTTGTTAACCATTTCCGGATCGGTAACATTCAGCAAGGAACCTATTCCTCCCGCCTTAACTGGCTGAATGATGCTGTTATCTAACATCTGTGCCGCAGCTTGGCGGATGAGAGCAACCTTTTCAGCCTTGGTCATTTGCGAAGGCTTTTTCTGCCCCTGACCACCGGCAATGCCCATCCTTTCGAGGAAGGTATTCATATTATCTTCGCTATATTGAGCGATAGCCTTATCATCTACAGCGAAGAAGCTAACCTGATTCATTTGCCCTATTTTTTCTTCAAGGGTCATTTTTGAAATAAGGTTTTCAATACGCTTCTCTACATCGTCTTGAGCCAAACATGTTGAATACAAACCAAACAATACGGATATACCTAACAATCCTAATTTTTTAATTATCATATATTTTATTCTTTTTGATATACTCTTACATAATCAATCTCATAAGTAGCCGGCAAAGCAGATTCGTCAACACCCTGAGCTCCTCCCCAGTTGCCTCCCCATGCAAGGTTTAGCTTAAGATAAAACGGAGCATTAAACGGCCAGGTATCTTTGTTTCCTTTTTTATCATTTTCAAAAGTAAAAACAACTTTACCATCTATATATGTCGTTATTTTATCTGCCGTCCATTCAAGGGCATATACATGAAACTCAGTCTCAAGATCCGCAACCGCTTTTTCTGCCTCTTTTTGGGTATTTATACTATGGTTATAAGATTTAGTATGAATCGCAGAGTGTGTCACATCTTTTTGATAACCTACATATTCCATAATATCAATTTCGCCATCATCGGGCCAGGCCGTGAAATTTTTTGGCATCATCCAGAAAGCAGGCCAAGTGCCTTTTCCTCCTGGAAGCTTCAGCCGTGCTTCAAAATAGCCATACTGCCAGCTTTTATTTGTATTCACACGAGCAGATAATATCTCTTTTCCAATCTTTTTAGCAATTATTTTCAGTGAGCCATCGTATATCATGGCACATGTATCTGTTCCTCTATGACCTGCAATATAAGTTTGCAACTCATTGTTTACCCAACCCGGAGCAGCCGTTTCATAAAACCATTCGGTTGAATTGGGTAATACTGCTTTTCCTTCATTTGTTCTTGGGTCATTAAATTCATCTTGCCAAACAAGGGTGTATCCCGAAGGAACATAGTTGACCTCTTTTCCTGCCTCTTGCTTGATGCTGTATTCTTTTTTGTCAGCACCTCTACTAAAGGTTAAGGTAGCTGTGCGTTCTGATGTCGTGTTATTGGTCGTTACATTTACTTTTATAGTTGTAGTTTCATCGGCATAGCCTACCGTAGGTGTGATTGTACACCACGATTGGTTCGACGAAATTGTATAGTACCTGTTTGATTGTATTACTATTTCTTTCTCTCCAACATCACTTGTAAAAGTTAATTGAGTCGGCTCAAATGTTATATCAAACACAGTAACCGGTGTGGGATCTTTCTCTGAATCTCCACAAGCAAAAAGAAATATGGGTATTATTGCTAGTAGTGTAATATAATATCTTATCATCATTATTCGCTTTTTCTAAAAAAATAGGAAGATCTCAGAGTTAGAATATATAAAGAATAAGAAGCCTGCTTTCAAGCTATACCCGAAAACAGGCTTCTATCAACTTATTCTCATTCCACTCTTATCTTAAAAGTCTGAGACTTATTTGTTCTCTTGTGGTTTAAACACCCATATCCAGCCAGTTCCTCCAGATGCATTTGGAACCCATAGTTTCAACTTAGAGCTAGTAAGTTCAAGTATCTGGAATTCTTTATTATTGCCTGCACCATCAACAGAACCTAAAATATTAGTTTCACCTTTGATATATAACTTCGAAAAATCAGCATTGAAGGTATACGATCCTTTTTGAGCACTTGCAGTAGGCGATGCATAAGCAGCAAAGTTAAGCCCTCCTGTAACATCGAATGTCATATGCCCACCCGCATCAGATGGAGGACAACATGTACCACCCGCATTCCACCAAACTGCACCAGAATTAGCAGGATCTGTCATTGCCCACCATACCTTATCATCACCGCCTTTTCCATCAAAAACCCATGTTTTTCCACTCAAATCTTCTCCAACCAATGCATAATAAGCAGCAGGTAGAGGAGTATCTAGCTGTGTGATATTTATTTTTATAGTTTTTCGAATATACTCCGGATTATCAATTCCAGAAGATATATAAGGAGTAGTTACATTGTATGTCAATGTATGCTCACCAGTGAAAGGAAATATAATATCCTTAATCTCATCTGTAAATTTTTGATCGAGTATATAGTCCCAATATCCGGTAACCCCTGGAGTTTTCATTTTTATAGAAACCTTATTACTTCCGGGAGTAGCTTGTGTTGTCTCCAAAACTATATTATCAGGAGAAAAACTATTAGATAATTCGTCTCTATCTTCAATTGGAGAACAAGCAGATATAAAAATCAACAAAAAAACTATAGAAGCTGATTTTATCATTTTAAAAATATTCATGTTCATATTCATCTCTTTTTAAATTGTATTAAAAATCACCATCCAGGATTTTGTGTATAAACCCCATTAGACAAGCGAATTTCAGACTCAGGAATAGCAACAAGACCTTTAGTTTCAGGACGATATGAAACTTTATATTTAGCAGGAACTCCTGAATTCTTTATGTCAATTTCAGTACCGAAGTAATTTTTATCTGTTTTTGCCACGTCACCCCAGCGAACTAAGTCAAACCAACGGATTCCTTCAAAAGCAAACTCACATTTACGTTCGTTTTTAAGAGCATCCAAAGAGTATGCAACAGCAGGTAAACCAACACGTGCACGAACTGCATTAATTCCATCAGCTGTTTCAGTTAGTTCTGAATGCATCAAATAAATATCTGAAAATCTTAGATAGAAAAAGTCTTGAGCAGCCCATAATTGCATTGGATCACCATTTTTCATATTATATAGGTAGTAAAATAATCCTTTTACTCCATCCGGTCCATTGTGCTGAAGAGTTATATACTTTCTGTTTACCAATCCAGTTTCGTCATCACCTTTTCCTGCAGCCCATCCGGTAGTACCTTCATCAGCATTTGGTTTATTTAGATTGATAACTGAAGCTTCTTTTCTTATATCAGTATCAGACCATGAATTATAAAATGCAGTGTGAACTGTTCCCCATCCCCATCCTTCACCGAATGGTACCATTGAGTTGCTGCGAATTCCAAAAAATAGAGGGATTCGGTTATTATATTTTTGTCCATAGCTCCAATCTCCCAAACCATAGCGTAAAGCAAACATAACTTCTTTGTTTCCTGTACCTATTGTTGATTTTGGACCATCTTGGCCAACCCATTTTAAACCCAGCTTTTCAGCCCAAGGCAATGGGGGTTTTGCCGGATCATAACTTGCATCAAAATTCTTTGCATTTTCATTTACATAAGCATACGGCCACAAGTTTCTATAATTAGGCGTTAATTCATAACCACTATTATCTCTCACATCCTCGATCTCTTTTATCACTTGAGCTTTTGTAAGACTTCCTTCGGCTAGAGGAACTTCATTAGTCGCAGTGCCCTCTATATTGGTCATATAACCGGTATAGAAAAGATAGGTACGGGCTAAATAAGCTTTAGCAACCCAGATATTAGCATGTCCGTAATCATCTAAAGAAATATCCGTTCCTTTAACTTTCGGTAAATATTCTATGGCTTTCAAAAAGTCACCAGTAATAAATGAAAAAGTTTCTGTGAATGACGAACGTGGAACTTTACGATCAGATTCTGTAGTCGGAATTAATGGGATACCTCCAAAAAATCTGGCAGCACGGAACATTAAGAAACCTCTCATAAAATAAGCTTCTCCCAAAGTATTATTCAAGAATGTTTGGGCTTCTTCTTTTGTTTTAAAATAAGCCGAAAAATCATTCTTTTGCACAGCCTCTATAATAGCATTCGCTCTGTAAACCCCGTTATATGTCTCTACCCAAAGAGATTTGTAAGTATCTTCTGTAGGATCAAGAAATTTATCAACATTCTTTGCGCCCACATCATCCGGACCACCACCACCTAACATGGCGTCATCAAGAAGGTTTGCCGCACAATGTTCTTCACTGAAAATCCCATCTACAAAAAGTGAACTATAAACACCATTCATAGCCTCTTGTATATCCGTAGGAGTTTTATAAAAAGTATTTAAGTCTTTATTATATAGATTTTCTGTATCTAACTGACTCTCACAGCTTATTATAAAAGCCGGCAACAATGCGTATATTAGATATAATATTTTTTTCATATTCAATAATTATAAAGTTATATTAATACCAAACATTACCGTGCGAGGAAGAGGGAACAAGCCCAAATCTATACCGGATGCCCATCCATATACATATTGGCCGTTTTCTTGTGTATCATTACCCATCCATCCTCTTTCCGGATCCATACCATCATATTTGGTAAATGTGTATAGATTGTTTACAGCTACATAAACAGAAGCTCTTTTTATAATTTTGGATTTTTTCAATAGCTTATCAAAATGATATCCAAAAGTTAAATTGCTTACTCTTACATAATCTGCATCGTGCATATATATATCTGAAATTAAGTTGGTATTAGCGTTTGATGTGTAAGTCAAACGAGGCAATTTGTTAGATGTACCTTCCCCATGCCAACGATTAAAGATTTGAGTAGTATAATTTTGAGTCAAGATATCGGCAAACGAACGATATGATTGCATTACCTGTAAACCCAACTTACCTGTCAATGTAGTATTTAGGTAAAAGCCTTTATACTCTGCATTCAGTTGTAATCCTAGTTCAAAATCCGGAGAAGGCTTACCCAACATAACTTTATCTTTTTCATCAATTACACCATCTCCATTTTGGTCTACAAAGCGTACATCTCCAGGCTTACGAGCTATACCGGATTCGCTACCAATCACTATTGGCTTACCATCTTTATCTACGTATGCATCTACTTCTTGTTGATTTTGGAAAATTCCGGCGGTCTTATATCCGTAAAAATATCCTATCGGATGTCCAACTTCCACACGTGAAACATAAGAAGTTCCTTGAGATAATATATCACTAGCTCCCAGAATAACACCTTCAGCATTAGCCAAACGGGTAACTTTGTTTTTATTATAAGCACCACTTGCTGTAACACCATACTTGAAGTCATTAAAAGAATCTTCCCATGTCACTGCAATCTCAAATCCTTTATTTTCCACATCACCACCATTAATGTAAGGAGCTCCGGCACCATATGTACCTAAAATAGGGGCTCTTACAAGCCAATCTTTAGTAGTCTTTACATAATAGTCGAAAGTTAACCCTAGTCTGGAATTTAAAAATTTAGCATCCAATCCAATATTCAGTTGTTCTGAAGTCTCCCATTTTACATCCGGATTTGGAACATTTGCTGGAACTGCAGCAACATCAGGTATTTCTTTATTCGGTCCAAAGAAGTAACCTTGATTGTTATATGCAATATTCGAAGTATATACAAAGTTCGGTATACTTTGATTTCCGTTTTGTCCCCAGCTGGCTCTTAACTTACCATAAGTAAGCCATGTAGATGTTGGTTGCATGAAGCTTTCTTCTGAAAAGTTCCAACCGGCCGAAATAGATGGAAAATATCCCCAACGGTTACCTTTTGCAAAGTTAGAAGACCCGTCGGCACGGAATGTAAAATCGACCATGTATTTTTCTTTGAAGTTGTATGTCAATCGTGCCATATAGGACATCAATCCTCCGCCTCCGGCAGACCAATCGGCACCCCATAAACTCATGTCCGAAATACTTGTTGCAGGTTTCGTTCTATCCAAATATGGATATTTTGATAGATCTGAATATTTAGAACCATTTCTGGAACCTCCAAGTACTTCATTTGTCATATTATCAACTAATTCTGTACCTACTAATCCCGAAACCTTATGCTCATCTATTTTAATTTCGTATGAAGCTGTATTTGTCCATGTCAAAACGGCTCCCATATTCATCTCTTGTCTTGCACCTTCAACATTGCTCTCATGAAGTTTTCCTAAATGATATGTAGGTGTATATGAACGGCTCTTACCAAACCATGAATTAACTCCAAGTGAAGATCTTATTTTCAATTTACTAATAGGTTCAAAAACAGCATAAACATTCCCTACAATTGTATTACCGCTTCCGTAACCATAATTATGACGGAAAAACATGCGAGCTAGAGGATTTATCTGATTATTAGAAATGCCTTCCATAGCAGGTCCATATCCGTATGTAGATGACAGTACGTTTTCATTTTCAGTCCAACGCGCCGGCATAAGAGGAGTAGCAGTCATAGCATCATGCATATCATTCCAATAGATATTCCCATTACCAATACCCCTGTTTACAGTGTTAGTATAAGTTAGATTTTCTCCAAGAGTCAACATTGGATTATTCCCATTCTTCATAAGTACAAATTCAGTATTAAGCCTACCGGTAAAACGTCTGTACCCTGCATCTGTAACATTCCCTCCAAGAATACTTTGTTGATCAAAATATGAGAATCCTGCAGAGTAAAGAACATCTGTCCCTGATCCTGTAATATTAATAGTGTGGCTCTGAACAGGGGCATCCTTTTGTGTTATTTCGTCCACCCAATCAGTACCTTTCCATCCAGATTGTAGTTTATCCCAAACATATTGACCATACTGTTGTCCAACACCATTACCAAAGGTTGTATTAAGATAATTGTTTCCATTTACAATCATGTTTTGCCAATCGAATAAAGGAAGACCCTCATTTGAACGGGCTTCATCAAAAATATACATATATTCCTGAGCGTTAAGAGTTGGCAGCTTTTTGTAAATATTTTGAACACCATAATATCCATCGTAACTAATTGTAGGAGCTGCACCCTTCTCTCCTTTTTTTGTGGTAACTATGATCACACCATTGGCAGCACGTGAACCATAAATGGCAGCCGACGCCCCGTCCTTGAGTACGTCAATAGACTCAATATCAGAAGGGCTTAAGTAATCGATACTTCCTACTGATACACCATCAACAATGTAAAGAGGATTAGCATTTCCAATTGTACCCATCCCACGTATCGTTACCTTTGTTCCCGATCCAGGAGCTCCATTGTTACGCGTAATGCTAACACCAGGAGCTACACCCTGAAGCGCTTCCATTGCCGATGCCGATTTAAGCTCTGTTATTTTTTCCCCTTTTATATTAGAGTTTGCTCCCGTTAAAAGAGCTTTCTTCTGCACACCATATCCAACAACAACAACTTCATCAAGTTCTTTTGCTGATTCGATCAGAACAACATTTATTTGTTTCTGATTTCCTACTTTTATTTCCTGACGGATATACCCTACATAGGAAAATACAAGCACATCGTTGCTATTGTCAACTTTGATTGAATATTTTCCGTCAATATCGGTCAATGACCCAACCGCTTTACCCTTAAGGGCAACAGTGGCTCCGATGATCGGTTCTCCTGTATTGTCAGAAACTACTCCTGTAATCTCTTGTGAAAACAATTGAATGTAACAGGATAATGTTAATAATAATAACAAAATTTTTCTCATGCTTAATTAATTTTGCTGAATTCAATTTGCTGATTAATGCTACTAAATTCTGTTTTGTTTATAAATTCTTTGACTGAAGTGAGATGATTCGTATTTTTCTAGAGTCTTGTATATAGACTTATGCTATCGGTAAATAAGTTCTCTAGTAAAATGAGGTAAATTGTATTTATCTTATGATATAATGAAATAAGTTTGTTTGTTTTTCTCACTCTTATGCAATCGGTTAATGTTTTTCATACTAGATTTTCGTTAGCCATGTCTATAAGGTTTTTTGTTTAGTTACAATGAGTTAAATATATAAGAATCATAACCTCTTTATTCTTTCAGTAACAGGGCGGCTTCTTTTCCCTTGAAAACCAAAAGGCTTAAATATTTACGATTCTGTATCATTTGATTATGAAAATTTTAAACTGTTTGAGAACAATTCAGGAAAAAACATTCTTCATATTTGCTAGGTCTCTATAAAGTTTTACATATAAAAATATGTATTCTGGGAATTGGTATTTATAAATAAGGTAATTAGATTAATTCGAAAACGGTATAAAGGACAATCTTCTTCTCTCCTTTTACCACATAGATATTCTTAAATTATTCTACCATGATCAGATTTAGGATTAAGTTAACATGTAAGAGAAATAGGTAACTCTTGTTTTTATTCGTTAACACAAAAATAGGGTTGATGTTTTTGTTTTTACATCTTTTCACTACAACAAAAACTCAAAAAAGAACTAAATTAAACACTACATCAATACTACACATAGAATATAATCATCTATATATAAGGTGTATATGAAATTTAATAAGATTTGTATAATTTCCACATAGATCAAAAAAGTATATCCAAGTCGTCCGAAAATAATATAAATAATAACTTCTTGCCCAATTTAAAAATCTAAAATAGTAGTAGTATTAGAAATATATTGGTTATTTTTTCTAATCGATTTAAGCTAAATACATATCACTTTCACTACTACAATTATATATATAACATCTGTATATCAAACTATTAAAACAAAAACAAACTTTACATCCATTTTTTATAATTATATTTGTATATTTGATACCAATAGGAATATAAATGTAGAGATCCAGAAGAAAACATTAACTTCATATGATATCAACTGTCCATTTGAAATTTCGATAGTTAACCATATTTTATAAGAAAAATAAAAATTAAATTCAAATATATAAGAGAATTTATCTAGTAGTAGCGCAACTCGATTGGTCATATGATAAACACATCGTTGGGAACATGAATAAACACATACTATCTTTTATATTTTCAGTAATAATTGGAATATCACTAGTTGTTCCTGCACATTCCACGTCTATCTGGCAGCGTAAAATCACGAATTATGAACGAAGCCAGTACAAAGCCGGATTTCAGAACTGGATGATAACACAATCTGACAAAGGATGGATATATTCGGCAAACTCAAACGGCTTGTTAGAGTTTGATGGAGTAAACTGGACATCATATCCAATAAGAAATAATGTGATACGGATTATTAAAATTATTGATAACAATATATATATTGGCGGGAGTTCCGAATTTGGCCTTTTTAAACCAAATGCAATCGGTCAGCTAACATACCGTTCCCTATCAGACAAATCAAAAAATTGGGGAGGAGAAGTTTGGAATATAGAAGATGGGGGAGATGTGATCTACTTTATAAGTGAACGTTATATCCATATATACCATAAAAAGGTAGGAAATGTCAGCATGATAGATTCCGATACAAAAATAGACTGTTCTCTTTTACATGAAGGAACATTGTATCTGGCAACACCTAATGGAATCTTTTATCTAAACTCGAATAACAAACTAACATTTCTGGAAGCATCCGAACCATTGAGTGGGCATAAAATTGTAAGCCTATTATCATACAATAAAGATATATTAGTAACATCGGCGAAGAAAGGTTTATATCTGTTAAATAAAAACAACATACAACAAATTAACTCCATAGCTGATAGCTTCATACAGAAGAATCAATTATTTAGCACAGCCATATCAGGATCAAAAATCGCTATTGGATCAGTCCAAAACGGCGTCATCATATTCGACCTAAAAGATCCGTTCTACAAAGAAGAGTTTAATATTAATAATGGCTTAAAGAATAATACAGTTTTAGGGTGTTTTTTTGATAGTAATCAAAACTTATGGCTCGGACTTGATAAAGGGATAAGCTATATAAGCCTCAATTCTCCGATCAGGCCATTATTTGCAACAGTATCACCGATCGGTACAGGATACAGTAGCGCCATGTACAATAATGAACTATATTTTGGGACTAATCAGGCTCTTTATAAGCTGGATAAAGATAATCGGTATCAATTAATAAAAGGCTCGGAAGGGCAAATCTGGTCTACCAACATAATAGATAATACACTCTTTAGTTCGGGGGATAATGGTATAATGGTAATAACCCCCACAGAGACGTACAAAATAGACCTTCTAGGAGCTTGGGAAACTCATGCCCTAAGCGAAGACAAGAATAAGCTTATGGTTGCTACCTATTCGGGATTCTGTATTCTGAAGAGGGAAAATGGACGTTGGATGTTTTCACATAAAATCCCCGAATTTAGAGACTCATTCCGAGGATTTATAGAAGATGACGAGCCCTATAATTTTTGGGTGGCAAATGCGAATGGTACCATGCGCCGACTAACCTTCGATAAAAATTTTGAGAAAATAATCCGATACAAGACCTATACGCTAAACAATAATGCTTTCGATTCCAATATTATTATCAGGAAGATAGAGAACAATCTGGTTATATGTACCCGCAACGGAATACTCCAATATAGCCGGATAACCGACTCGTTCGATCATTATACACAACTCGAGTTGATGCTGGAAGGACCAAAGTATTATGAATTTCTCTATGTAGATAAATACAAAAATATTTGGTTTGTTGCCGATCGCAATCTAAAAGTTTTACCATATAGCGAAGGTAAATACCAAGAATATATACACAACTGGGGGCTTTCGAACGAACTGATAGACAGCTATGAAAACATAAACATGATCGATCCCGAAACGGCTATTGTAGCCGTCGATAACGCTTTTGCAAGAATAGACATGTCAAGAAAAAATGGTAAATTCTCAACTATAAATACTTACATCCGAGAAATAACTTGTAGTAAAAACGACAGTATCTTAAGCTATGGCAGCAGCGAAAAAAGACTATCATTGCCATACTCATTAAATTCTATAAAAATAAATTTTGCAGCAACCTTCTACGATCATTCCTCAGATATATTATATAGCTTCAGGCTGAAAGGAATAGATGACGATTGGAGTATCCCCTCGACCAATACTGTTAAAGAATACACAGGTCTTCACGAGGGTAAATATGTTTTCGAGGTAAAAGCATTTATTGATGGCAACCCCGATTCTTCGAGCATTACATCATTTAGTTTTACAGTCCACCCTCCTTGGTACAGATCGGTACTAGCTTATTTGCTTTATTCATTAGCTATAGTGATTTTAATACTTATCATCTATAAAAAAACAATCAGTAAACAAAAGAAAATTATACATCAGAAGGGCGAGGAACTAATTGCTCAAACCAGACGCTATGAAGAAGAAACAAAGCTGAAAGATGAAGCGATATATGAGCTACAAAACGAGAATCTGAAAAATGAATTGAAATATAAGACGCAAGAGCTGAATGGTTATATGCTGAATGTGATCCGTAAAAATGAGATGCTCGAAAATGTGAAACGAAATGCATTAAATATATCCAAAGCCATTGATGAAGAAAAACAAATAAGCACAATCAAACAAAAGGTGATGAGTCTAATCAGCCAGATCAATACCAATATTGAGCATGACACAGACTTCGAAATATTCCAATCAAACTTTGACCTGATACATCAGGATTTCTTCAAGCTGCTTGACGAACGGTTCCCTAATTTGACACGCAATGATAAAATACTGTGTGCATACCTCAATATGAACCTTTCCTCGAAGGAAATAGCGCCACTGCTCAACATATCGATACGGGGTGTAGAAGTAAACAGATACAGATTACGAAAGAAAATGGATCTGGATAGAGATGTAAATTTATCAGACTTCCTACAAAGTTTGAAGCAATACGTCTGACATTTTGATAACAACAGGTAGACTAAAAGACGCTGAGAATATTCAGTCCCCTTCGATTTTCACTATTTAACTTACAGATATTGATATTTTGTCGTAAAACATATTGAGAAATATACTCAATATATTTTAGGATAAAAATATAAATCTTATCTTCGAGAGATGTAACCAAGAATCAAACATCATGGACATCAGACTTGATAATAGATTACCCGAATATCCGTCTTTTGTTGAAGGGATACGCCGTGCACCCGATAGAGGCTTTAGGCTCAGTGCTGCTCAGACAATAACTGCACTTAAAAATGCTTTGCGATATATCCCCGTCGAATTACATGAAACCTTAGCTCCTGAGCTTCTCAAAGAGCTTAAAACCCGGGGGCGCATCTATGGATACCGTTTTCGTCCACAGGGAGACATCTTCCCGAAGTCTATCGACCAATATAAAGGAAACTGTATCGAAGGAAAAGCCTTTCAAGTAATGATAGATAATAACCTTTGTTTCGATATAGCATTATATCCGTACGAGTTGGTTACGTATGGCGAAACAGGGCAAGTTTGTCAAAACTGGATGCAATATCAATTGATAAAAAAGTACCTTGAAGTACTTACGAGGGATCAGACCTTAGTTATTGAGTCCGGACATCCTCTTGGTCTGTTCAAATCGAAGCCTGATGCTCCGCGAGTCATTATCACAAATTCTATGATGGTGGGCATGTTCGACAATCAGGCTGATTGGGAAATTGCTGCACAGATGGGTGTTGCCAATTATGGACAAATGACAGCCGGAGGATGGATGTATATAGGACCACAAGGTATAGTACATGGTACATTCAATACTCTATTAAATGCCGGACGGAAAAAACTAGGCATTCCTCAAGATAAAAACTTAGCAGGCTATCTGTTTGTTTCGTCAGGCCTGGGAGGCATGAGTGGAGCACAACCCAAGGCTGCCGATATAGCGGGTGCTGTTTCTATTGTAGCGGAAGTAGATCACTCTCGCATCGAAACACGTTTCAGACAAGGATGGGTACATCATATCATATCCGAAGCAAAAGAGGCTTTTGATATGGCTAAACAGGCCCAAAAAGATAAAAAGCCTTGTTCCATAGCTTATCATGGCAATATTATTGATCTGCTGGAGTATGCAGAAATAAATCAAATTCACATAGACCTACTTTCAGATCAGACCTCCTGCCATGCAGTATACGAAGGCGGCTATTGCCCTGTTGGCATATCATTTGAAGAAAGGACTAGATTATTAAAAGAAGATAGGCAAACATTTCACAAGCTAGTAAACGATTCTCTTAAACGTCATTTTGAAGTTATCCGCAAACTAGTTGCTAAAGGCATATATTTCTTCGATTATGGTAATTCTTTCATGAAAGCAATATACGACTCGGGTATAAAAGAAATATCTAAAAATGGCGTCGACGAAAAAGATGGCTTTATCTGGCCTTCGTATGTGGAAGACATTATGGGACCCGAATTGTTCGATTATGGATATGGGCCTTTCCGTTGGGTTTGCCTCAGCGGAAAACACGAAGACCTCATCAAAACAGACCATGCTGCAATGGAATGTATCGACCCTACACGAAGGGGACAAGATAAAGACAATTACGAATGGATCCGCGAAGCTGAAAAAAATCAACTTGTGGTTGGTACACAGGCACGTATCTTATATCAAGATGCGCTGGGGAGAATGAATATTGCCTTACGTTTCAATAAATTGGTTAGAGATGGAGAAGTGGGCCCGATAATGTTGGGGCGCGATCATCATGATGTAAGCGGTACAGATTCTCCTTTTCGTGAAACAGCAAATATAAAAGATGGCAGTAATGTAATGGCAGACATGGCTGTACAATGCTTTGCCGGAAATGCAGCAAGGGGAATGAGCCTCGTTGCGCTTCACAATGGTGGAGGCGTTGGCATTAGCAAAGCTATTAACGGAGGATTTGGATTAGTTTGCGATGGTAGTGAACGAATTGACGAAATTATACGTTCATCTATGTTATGGGACGTGATGGGAGGAGTAGCACGCCGTTCGTGGGCACGAAACGAACATGCAATCGAAACTTGCGAGTCTTTTAATGAGACTCACAACGATGGTTATAATATCACTATACCCTATATTGCAGACGATGAATTAGTAAAGAATATTATAGAAAATAATTAATGAAGAAACTTATCACAATTATACTTCTGCTTTTATCAGCTAATGTTTTTAGTCAGAATATAGACCTAAAAAAGATAGCCGATCAAATTACCGAAGAAGGAAAATACCTTTACCGTCTCGAAATTACAGCATGGCATGGGACAGATATTTTTACAAAAAGCTTCAAAGAGAAAGAGCGCATCGGTGGATATTTCTCCTATATTGATAATGGAACTGCAAAATGTTTGTTCTTTTCAAGAAGCGCAAACCCAAAAGTAATCGGGGTCGTTTCGTTCGGAGATATCAAAATAGTAGAAACAGCAACTATAGACTTCAAGGAACGAGACTTCAAGGAAGATGAAAAGCAGCTGTTTACTATACGGCAAAAAGCTTTAGCCGAAATACAGGGAGACAGCGTCTTATTCAAGACATATAGCAATACAAGTTTCAATCTTATCCCCTATATCCGCAACGGAGAAAAGAGAGTATATGTATTAACCGCTCCAATGGTTACCGGAGTAATGCTCTTCGGAAACGATTATCTGCTAACGTTTGACGAACAAAACAATGTGAAAGAGAAAAAAGAAATTCACAGAAATCTAATTCCTATCGACTTTGACGGAGGAAAAGATGCCGTAGTCTCTGTTCACTCTCATGCTCCTGAGACAGGTGACTTTATTACGCCTACTGATATTTGTACGTTGATGCTTTATGCACAATATGCGGGATGGGACACACATATCGTACTTTCCGACAATTATGTGAGTATCTGGGATTGTGATACCGAAACACTTACCTTGGAGACAAAAGCTGATTATGATAAAACGAAATAAGCAGGATATACATGAAAACCATTTTACTTTGCTTGCTTTTCATTTCTATTGGGTGTAAATCTCAAAAGATAGGCTTATCAAAAAGAATTTATGAAGTCCAAAAAGAAATTTGTGGAGATAAAGAGTATTTAAAAGTATTTGAAAAAAATAGAAATGAAGTCTTATGGATACAGAAGATTGAAAGAATGTATAACGATACTGTATATTTAATAGAAGAGCATTACTATAGTGATGAAATTATTCCAATACAACACATGTATCATGCTATGTTTTGGAATAAAAGAGAAGCTAAAATGATATATTCCTATCATAAAAAAGATAAGAAGATAAAAATGTCTATAGAAAAACCTGAAGAAAATGATATTCTATATCATTTAGTAAACAATTGGGATACGATACAAATAAAAAAAAGAGCAATATACGAGAATCCGTTAGGTGGAGATGTCAACACAATTGTTACCCGCATTATAGTTAGTAATAAACAGATAGAAAGTCTTTGCTTTAAAACATTGTTTTAATAAATCGAATATCATGAGTTCAAACAAAATCGTTGAATGCGTACCAAATTTTAGCGAAGGACGCGATCTTGATAAAGTAGAAAAGATCGTAAATGCTTTCCGTGCCAAGGAAGGAGTTAAGCTGTTAGACTATAGCACCGATAAAGATCACAACCGCATGGTAGTTACTGTAGTAGGCGAACCCAATGCTCTAAAAAAAGCAGTGATAGAAGCTATAGGCATAGCAGTACAAGTAATAGACCTTAACCACCACAAAGGACAACATCCCCGTATGGGAGCTGTCGACGTAGTTCCTTTCATCCCTATCCGCAATGTAAGTATGGAAGAAGCCGTCAAACTCTCGAAAGAAGTAGGACAGGAAGTCGCTGAACGCTATGGATTGCCGGTATTCCTTTACGAAAAAGCAGCATCAGCACCTCATCGCGAAAATCTGGCTACAATCCGAAAAGGAGAGTTTGAAGGACTGAAAGAAAAGATGACTCTACCCGAATGGAAGCCCGATTTTGGACCCGATCAGCCACACCCAACAGCCGGAGGTGTTGTTATAGGGGCACGCATGCCGTTGGTAGCATACAATGTAAACCTAAATACCAACAAGCTCGAGATAGCAGACGCGATAGCAAAGAAGGTGCGATTCTTAGGCGGTGGATTACGCTTCTGTAAGGCTATGGGTGTGGAACTGACAGAAAGAGGAATCGTACAAGTCTCGATGAACCTGACAGATTTTACTAAAACAGCTATCTACCGTGCTCACGAATTAGTAAGAATAGAAGCAAATCGGTACGGAGTATCTGTTGTAGGAGCGGAAATCATCGGTCTCGTTCCGATGGATGCCCTGATAGATACGGCAGCTTACTATCTGGGGCTTGAAGATTTTTCGACAAAGCAGGTACTGGAAACACATTTGATGGAGTAGACTTTCCTTCTCATTCTGACCAAAGGGAAGAATCTTTTGTCTCAATAGAGTCGAGATGTTTCGTTACACTCAATATGACAATAATGGATAACACATGAAAAAAGGAAACATCATTATAAAAAATGCAGCACAATTAGTTACTTGTTCCGGCTTTTCGGCAAAGAAAGGAAGAGAAATGTCTAACCTATCGATCATCGAAAACGGATCAGTCATTGTCACAGGAGGTATAATCACATTTGTTGGCAAAAGTGCAAATTGCCCTCCGCTGTCAGATTTTCCCGAACATACAATCATTGATGCTACAGGTAAAGCTGTACTCCCTGGATTTGTGGACTCTCACACGCATTTTATTTTTGGAGGCTATCGTGAAGAAGAATTCTCATGGCGTATGCGTGGAGATAGCTATATGTCTATCATGGAGCGGGGCGGGGGAATACACAATACAATGACAGCAACTCGCAATGCTTCTTTTGAAGAACTGAAAGAGGCCGGACGCAAAAGACTTGACAAAATGTTCGCTATGGGTGTAACCACTGTAGAGGGTAAGAGCGGCTATGGAATGGACAAAGAGACAGAGCTTAAACAACTGGAAGTGATGAAAGCTCTGGACGAAGAGCATCCTGTAGATATCGTAAGCACTTTTATGGGAGCACATGCCACACCACAGGAATATAAAGGCAGAGAAGATGCCTTCTTAGACTATCTAATAAAGGAAGTGATACCTTTAGTAAAGGACAAAAATCTGGCGGAGTGCTGCGACATATTTTGCGAAAAGAATGTATTTGACATACAACAATCACGAAGATACTTAACAGCAGCTAAGAATCTCGGCTTTAAACTAAAAATACATGCAGACGAGATCGTGACACTCGGTGGAGCTGAACTGGCTGTAGAATTAGGTGCATTATCGGCAGACCATCTGCTACAGGCATCAGACAAAGGAATTGCAGATTTAGCAAATAGCAATACTGTTGCGACCTTATTGCCATGCACCGCATTTTCTCTGAAAGAAGATTATGCACGAGGCCGATATATGATAGACTCGGGCTGTGCTGTCGCTTTAGCCACAGACCTCAATCCGGGAAGCAGTTTTACGAATTCCATACCTCTGTTATTTGCTTTGGCATGCATTTATATGCAGCTTTCGCCCGAGGAGGCTATTACTGCACTCACTATAAACGGGGCGGCAGCTTTGGGAATAGCGGACAAGATTGGTAGTATAGATGTGGGCAAGCAGGGCGATTTAGTAATATTGGAATATCCTTCTTACAAGTTTCTGCCTTACCATATAGGAATGAATATTGTAGAAAAAACAATTAAAAATGGAGTTATTTTTAATTAACAATTAATTTTCGGGCTTAAATTTATCTATTATAGAGTATTTTATATTAAGTTAGAGGGATAAAAAAAGTAACAACCGAAAACATCAAAAAACTGTTACTTTTGTTACTTTTTAACAATTAAGCGTTTTACTATGCAGAAACAATAAAATCTATTATAAAAACTATCTTGGTTCTTGTTTTAATATGTTTTATCATACTGCCGGTAAGAGACATTCCATATACTAATGGAAAAGGAAATGACAAAAAGAAAGAAAAACATATTGCTAATAATTTTTATCTTTCCGATAACTATCATTATTGGTATGTTGTATTTTGTCAAACTGGGAGGATACTTTATTCTAAATAAAGCAGAGACAGGCATATATATAAATGATATTAAGAATAGTCCCGAGCTGCCAAATAGATTCTATGAGATATACAATATAATCTATCCGGATGCTTTAGATAACAACGCTTGGGAGCATTTCTTAAATAAAACGTTAGAGAAGAATGATTCCCCCTGTGCATGTGAGGAAGTGATCTACATAAGCTGGCATCCCCTACACACAAAGACATCTGAAGTAATATTACTCACATCTTTGACAGAAGATTACGCATCACAAAAAGAGTGCTTGAGATATTATGCCTCAAAATTTGTATTCCCTAATAAAATAATAGGGGTGCGGAATGCTGCTGTACAATATTTTCATAAACAAATTTATTTCTTGAGTGATTCAGAGTTTACAGAACTCATATTAATAATGAAAAATCCATTCATTTATAATAAAAAACGCTATCCGAATAGAGTGCGAGCAGACATAAATAATATTCTTAAGAAATTACATAATTCTTAACCTTTTAAATTGTAATACCATGCTAGTAAACCTATCAGTTAAAGATTTTTTAGCAAAGACAGCAGGAAATGACCCTGTACCCGGAGGAGGTAGCATTGCAGCATTAAATGCAGCAATAGCATCAGCATTGACAGAAATGGTAGCCAATCTTACCATTGGTAAAAAAAAGTATGAAGACAAAGAAGGATTGATGAAAAAAATTGTCGCTATAACAGAAAACTATAGGGCAAGCTTTATGAAAGATATAGATGCCGATTCGGAAGCATATAATAATGTTTTCGCCGCATTCAAACTCCCCAAAGAAACAGACGAAGAGAAAACAGAACGCAACAATCAGATACAGGAAGCAACCAAAATTGCAGCAGAAATACCAATGGAAGTAGCACGCAAAGCCGTGGACATAATGGATGTTATAACACAGGTAGCTGATCATGGCAATCAGAATGCTATAACGGATGCCTGTGTAGCTATAATGACAGCCCGCACTGCTGCGATAAGTGCTATACTGAATGTAAAAATAAATCTTTCCTCGATCAAAGACATAGAATATGTAGCGCTAATGACACAGGAGGCAAACT
The DNA here is from genome assembly GCF_004569505.1 of Dysgonomonas mossii. NCBI lineage: Bacteria > Pseudomonadati > Bacteroidota > Bacteroidia > Bacteroidales > Dysgonomonadaceae > Dysgonomonas > Dysgonomonas mossii. The sequence continues at coordinate 134,553 of NZ_SPPK01000005.1, read as the reverse complement.
ACCTGGAGAGCGAAGCCATCATGAAAGAGCAGGAGTTATTGAGTAGAGTAAGTAAAATACTATAAGTTTATGAAGAATGTCTATTATATCGGTTCCGGAGAATTGGACTTCGAGATCATTGAACAAATAATCAACAAAAACCTTAAACTAGAATTAGCTGCTGAGGCTAAAGAACGTATACAAAAGTGCAGGGATTATCTGGATCAAAAAATAGAGTCGCAAAAAACACCGATGTATGGCATTACCACAGGGTTCGGTTCGCTCTGCAACAAGAACATATCTCCGGATGAGCTTACACGCTTGCAGGAGAACCTTGTTAAATCGCATGCTTGCAGCGTAGGTGAAGAAATCTCTCCTGTTATTGTCAAGCTGATGATGCTTCTCAAAGCTCACGCCTTATCATTGGGGTATAGCGGAGTACAAGTTATTACTGTTCAGCGTATAATCGACTTTTTCAATAATGATATTATTCCCATCGTTTGCGATCGTGGTTCACTGGGAGCATCAGGCGATTTAGCGCCACTGGCAAATCTATTCCTACCTCTTATTGGTGTCGGCGATGTTTATTATCAGGGGCGTAAACGTGAAGCGATGAGCGTTCTCGATGAGTTTGGATGGAAGCCAATCCGCCTGATGAGCAAAGAAGGGCTGGCTCTGCTGAACGGAACGCAGTTTATGAGTGCAAACGGGGTATTCGCTATGTTGAGAGCATTCAAACTATCTAAAAAAGCGGACTTAATAGCTGCCCTTTCACTCGAAGCTTTTGACGGCTACCTCGATCCGTTTTTAGATTGCCTCCACCAGATGCGTCCGCATAAAGGACAAATAGAAACCGCCGATAATTTCAGAAAACTACTTGAGGGAAGTGAGCTTGTCGCCAGGGAAAAAGATCATGTACAAGACCCTTACTCTTTCAGATGTATCCCACAGGTACATGGAGCAACAAAAGACGCTATAAGATATGTGGCTTCGGTACTGTTGACAGAGATAAACTCAGTAACGGATAATCCGACCATCTTCCCCGACGAAGATAAAATTATATCAGGAGGAAACTTCCACGGACAACCCCTCGCTATTTCGTACGATTTTTTGGCAATTGCTCTAGCCGAACTAGGGAACATTTCGGAGAGACGTGTAGCACAGCTAATTATGGGACTACGAGGACTACCTGAATTTCTCGTGGCTAATCCGGGTGTAAATTCGGGGTTCATGATACCTCAGTATGCTTCGGCTTCGATGGTTAGCCAGAATAAGATGTATTGTTATGCTGCATCGAGCGACTCTATTGTTTCATCCAATGGACAAGAAGACCACGTGAGTATGGGAGCCAATGCTGCGATTAAGATATTCAAAGTAATGGATAACTTAAATCATATACTCGCCATCGAATTAATGAATGCGGCTCAGGGAATAGATTTTCGCCGTCCTGCAAAAACATCTCCTATACTCGAAAACTTCCTGAAAGAATATCGCAAAGAAGTAGCCTTCGTAAACGACGATATCGTTATGTATAAAGAAATACACAAGACTGTAGCTTTTCTGAATAGAATATCACTTGAGTTTATGGACTGAGAATTTGTCGTTTAATATAAAACCGATAAAAAATATAGTAAAGTAAATATTTGCATTACAGTACTGTCAAGATCAATAAGTTAAAATAACTTGATTAAAATCTCTTTAGTATGTGATTTTTAATTGGAAAGATTGTCTTATTAATATAACATATTACAATCTAATATTTGATACTTAATCTTCTCATACTATGCGCAGATATGACATTGACAGTTTACGAGTAATCGCCTTTGCTTTATTGATTTTCTATCATGTGGGAATGTTTTTCGTTCCGTGGAGTTTTCACATAAAAAACTCAGTGATATATGAAGGAACTGTTTTCCCGATGCTTTTTCTCAACCAATGGCGGTTGGCTTTGCTCTTTGTAATATCAGGAATGGGAACTTACTATGCTCTGACAAAGCGAAGTGCTATCCAGTTTGCGATAGAGCGTCACAAAAGGCTTCTAATTCCACTTATCGTAGGTATGATCTTTGTCGTTCCACCACAAGTTTATTTCGAACGATTAGATAAGGGGCAGTTTAGCGGCAGCTATTTTGATTTCTGGCCTAAGGAAGCATTCATCGGATCATATCCCGAAGGAAATATATCGTGGCATCACCTATGGTTTATACTTTACTTACTGATATTCTCTATGGTAATGCTTCCGGCTTTTCTTTATCTGCGGAAGCATCCCGATGCATGGCTGATAAGAAAACTGAAAGCCATCGTATCAAAAGCTTTTGGACTCTATATATTCATCATACCGCTCTTCTTATGGCAGTTATTTTTAGCACCTTATTTTCCACAGACAAACGGGCTAATAAATGACTGGTACAATCTTGTTAATTATTGTACATTCTTTTTCTTTGGTTATCTGTTAATTTCATTGAAGGATTCTTTTTGGGATGCAGTAACTAAAAACAGGCTGAAATTTCTGATTAGTGGTATCATTGGGTTTCCTCTGTTGATGTGTCTTTGGTATGTGATCGGCGATTTTCCCTTCAAGGGCGAGGTGCAAGCTTTGGTCAAGGTTCTTAATGCCTGGTCGTGGATTTTAACGTTGATTGGCTATGCCGCTATATATCTCAACAAACCAAGTAAGATAGTGGCATACGGAAATGAAGCTGTATATCCATTTTATATCCTGCATCAAACAATTATCATTGCTCTGGGATATTATCTGAAGTATGTCGATATAGGGTTCTTTCCTAAGTTCTCAATCATGGTGATAGGTACATTTACTATTACATGGGTGATATACGAATTTGGGATAAGACGCTATTCTATCATAAGGCCTTTGTTTGGGATGAAGCCTAAAAGTAAGAATAAGGCAGATATATAAAAAACGGCTAAAGGAGTTCAGAGTATCTTCCTTTAGCCGATCTTTTATCATTTTTTTTATTTCTCTGCCAGCAAATCGTCTACTACTTTATTGAAGTCTTGTTTAAACTCCTCATAAAACAGTCCGGTAGCAGGACCATTAAATCCGGTGTGTATCTTTCTTACAATTCCTTTCTTATCGATAAAGATAGTAGTAGGATAACCCATGATTTTACTCACCTGCGGAAGAGCCTTAGCAGTAGCATCATCACCCAGCTTGCCTACAAACAGGATTTCATAATCTACATTATAACGCTTAACCAAGCGGGAGAGCACAGTCTTTACATATTCCGGATCATCTTTACGCTCAAATGCCAACCCGATGATTTCAACGCCTCTCTTACTGTTTTCTTTATACCATGGAGATAGGTATTCCATTTCGTCCAAGCAATTTGGACACCAACTGCCAAGGATAGATACAATTACCACCTTGCCTTTGTAACGAGGGTCGGATAAAGAGACTTTCTGACCTTCTACATTAGGGAATGTGAAATTGAGGCGATCCTCTCCTTTCTTCATATAAGCTAAACTATATGGATCAGCAAGAGCAGCTTCAGCATTGCGTTTACCAACAAGCTTTGTTACACCTCGTGTGGTATAGAATTCCCCTATAAAACTATCATTTCCTTCAAACTTTCCTTTTATCAGATATGGGCTAAGACCCGCAAATGCAGAAAACTGAAAGCCATCGTTTGTCAAAGCTCCTTCGAGATAACGAAGGTCTCCTGCATTGGTCAGAATAGAGCCGGTAAGAATATTTTTATCCTGACTGAAAATCCCTACATTGTGAGCAGTATCTCCTTTTTGTCCTATAAACTGGATATCCCATTTACCGGCAAGGGAAATCTCTGTAGCTTTGTCCGCAACTTCAAAGCGCGGAGCATCACTTTTTTCTGCCGAGAAAGATACACCCTCATCGTTATCTATAAATAGCTTTTTGAATTTCCCTTCAAATTTACCATTGGCTATTTTACCTGTTAATACAGCATCATAAGCTAATATCGGAATAGTTACGGTATCGTTTGAGTAAACCACACCTTTGAGTGGAACACGCTCTGCCCCGTTTATCAAATACACGGTTGTTGAGTCTGTTGCAGAACCTTCGACGTCAAACAAGAATGGAAATTTCTGATCTGAAATAGAGAATTCACCTCTCCATTTTCCGTGTGTCAGCTTATGTTCCGACGCCTTATTACAAGACATTAGTACAAATGCAGCAGCCATCATTATTAAATATTTCTTCATATCTTTATTATGCTTTTGTTTGATGTAAAGCTACAAACTACTTTTTAAACACCCACAATTTTGTTTCTATTTTATCATTACCCTGTGCAGACAGAGCTTCTTGATAGTTGGCTTTATTCACATTCTGTTCCTTAGTAGGGTAGTATAAACGTCCCGGAACACCCCCATCTCCAAACAACGGATCGAAACGATATGTTACTCCTGCGCCATCTATCGTCCCTTGAAATACAACATCTCCTTCTTTTACCAAGAATGAAGGATAGCCTGTACGACGATATTCACTCCATGATTCGAGACCTTGCATATAGAGAGCGATATACTTTTGTGTCAAAACATTCTCTTTACTAGCAGCAGGAAGAGACTCCAAATAAGTATTCACATTGTCGGCTGAGACACCCCACTTTTCGAGAGAAGCCCGAACACCTGATGCATAATCAGCCTGAGACCAAGAATTATATTCTGAGACCAAGAATTTTACTTCGGCGTATTCCATCAATACCTCAGCATAGTTTGCCGCATTGATAACCGCTCCCGGCAAACTCACTCCTGTTGCTGCGAATTTACCCGCCTGATCGTTTGCTAAGCCATAAGGAAGTCCTACATAAGTATTAGTAGCTGTTGCCGGTAAGGCATATATCGGTAAACGAGGATCTGAAACGGGCAAAATTGCATTCTTCCCTTGAAGCAGATCCACAAAGATATTAGATATCGCAAAGTCTTTCCGGTTGGCTGTAACCGTAGCTCTATATAAAGGAGCTTCGTTAGGAGAAGTAGTAGAATACTTGAATGCTGCATTATCAGCATTACTTGTAAACACACCTTTACTCAATGCATCCTGAAAATGTTCTTGATACAAAGCCTGATTCTTATCTTTTATACGTGTAGAAAATCGTAGTCGCAGTGAGTTTGCAAACTTTGCCCACTTCTGATTGCTACCTGCATAAATAATATCAGCCTTGCCAAAAGTTGTTTCCGATTGATATTTGATCAATGTATCTCCGGCTGCTTTCAGTTCACTCAATATATCCGCATAGATTTTCTCCTGCGACGCATACTTAGGAGTTATATTCTCAGGATTTTGTTGTAATGCCTGAAAGTCCTCATCTTTATTGCCGTAAGATTGGTAAGGGATATTCCCAAACACATCGGTAAGAGCATAGAATGCATACGATTTCAATACACGGCTTATCGCTATCTGAGTAGCATTGCGTCCTGCACCATTAGCGGTTGCCACATCTTTTGTTAAAGGATCAGTATTCAACTTTACTACCTCCTCCAGATTATTTAATGTTTTATATAACCCTTTCCAGTAATCATCAGAATAACTGAAAGGAATATCATATCGCGATTGGGTAGTATATGTATTTTGAGAAAAATACTGAACAAACAACATGGAACCTCTCAACGATGCCTGTTCGCTACGGAGATTATCAACCAGCAATTTCTCAGCAGAAGTGATCAAAGAGGTGGTTGGCACTGACGTTGGGCGGTTGGGATCTTCATTTATATCATCAACACAAGAGGACAATAAAACTGAAGCAAATAAGCCTAATATATATAGTTTATTAATTTTCATACAGATAGTTTATTTTAAAATTTGAAACCAAGATTTATACCGTAGGTTACAGGAGTAGGTAGGTTACCGCCTTCTATACCTTGTACATTACCACTACTATTGGTTAGTTCGGGGTCAATATCCTTACTCTTGGTATAAATATTCCATAAGTTGCGGGCATAAGCCGTTACGTTTATACTCTTAACTTTCCATTTTGGAAGATTGAATGTATATCCAAGAGTTAACTCACGAAGCTTAATAAATGTAGCATCAAAAACGGTATATGCTGTTGGCCCGTTATACTGATTCTGTGCCCATGCCTGAGCAGTTACACGCTTGTCGTTTGTAGCCGTATTAGAAACAGTATATGTTCCGTCGGCATTGAATACAACATTACCGGTAACGCCATCAAGTATAATACCATCTTCACGAATATTATTCGCTGCTGTAGATTCTAAGATACCTGAGTACATACCCACTTTGTAAGTCTGAGAGAAGAACTTACCACCAACACGCGAATCGATCAGGAATCCGAATGTAAAGTCTTTGTATCTCAACTGATTTTGGAAACTCCATAAGAAATCAGGCAATACGCTCCCAAGCGAAGCAAACTGATCGGTACGCATATATACGCCATCACTGTTTACCACCTTCTTTCCATCAGGTGCATATACAAAATCATAGCCTTTTATCTGTCCGTAACTCTCGCCTTCTTGTGCGACAAGCGAAACCAAAGTATTACTCAATTGTAATGTATTAACAGCATCCGACAATTTAATAATTTTATTACTGTTTTTCGAGAAGTTTGCAATTGCTGTCCAGTCCCAATCCTTTTGACGGATCGGATTTACGGTCAGTGTAGCTTCTATACCTTTATTGTTTATCTTCCCTGCATTGATTAGTTTATAACTATATCCAAAAGCATCTGATGTAGGTAATTGTATGATCTGATTACGGCTATTATTATTGTAATAAGTAACATCCAATCCGATCAGATTATTAAATAATTGCAATTGCAATCCTGCCTCCCAAGATGATGTAATCTCAGGCTTTAGATTAGGATTATTTAATTTATCTGATAAAGTATAAGATATATTTCCGTCAAATGCATTCAAAGCCTCATAAGTCTTATACAACTGATAAGGATCAGTATCATTACCAACTTCTGCCCAACCCAAACGGACTTTACCGAATGACAGCCAGTTCTGATCTTTAAATGCCGGAAGCTCTGTGAATACAAAAGATGATGTAAGGGATGGGTACAAGAACGAATTATTATCTGTAGGTAAGGTCGAAGACCAATCGTTACGGATAGTACCATCTAAGTACAACATACTTTTCCATCCATACGAAACACTTCCGTATACTGATGATATTGCTTTTTTGTAAAGACCTGTAGACGGGTTTATAATGACAGAGGAAGCGTTATTCAGGCTATAGTATGCCGGAATCGTAAGCCCACCCGATGTTTGTATATCGCTTACTCGTCTGTTACGTCTCATATAATTCGCACCAAGGTTAGCGATTAAAGAGTGATCACCCCAACGGTTATTTGATGTTGCCAAGAATTCATAATTAAACTCATCAAACTTTTGGGAATATTCCTGATACATCGACTGCGAACGAGAGTAATATGCAATACGATCTTGCGAATTGTATTGATACACATCACCATTTATACGTCCTGTCAGACTCAACCATTTAGTCGGGGTAATCACTAAACCTATATTACCATACAACCTGTCTCTGTTCTCTTTCAGATAACTTTCGTAGGCTGACCAATAAGGATTATCTATATATTTTGTTTTCTCGGCAGCTGTTGTATTTTCCCAGCTTGTACGATTCCATGCACGAGGCGTACCATCGGCACGTTTATATTCACTTAGTCTCTTATAATCTACCTGCACTTGCCCCCATTGATATGCTTCGAGGATAATATTACGGTTCGAAGCTCCTGTCCACGGACGACCTGTAGATTTATTATTTATATAGTTTACATTTCCGAAGAATGAAACCAGATCCCCTTTTGTACTCCCCGATATATTCACTGCATTTCTGCTCAACGAAGAATTGGGAACTGTACCTTTTACATTCTTATTGGTAAATGATACACGAAAAGCACTACTTGATGAATTCTTTGAAAACGCTATATTATTTGTATTCGACACTCCGGTACGAAAAAAGTCTGTAACATCATTCTTTGGATAAACCCAAGGCTCAGGATTCAGGTAATCATTGGCATACTCAGGATCAAGATTATACCAGTGTAATACAGGTGTCCCGTCAAGCTTTGGACCCCAGCTCTCATCAGCTGCATAATCTACGACATTGTATTCTTTTCCGTCTATGGTTACTTTTTGGAACGAAGTACTATATCCACCACCATATAATTTCTGGCGTTTGGGCAGTCTAACTACATTTTCGAGCTCGATACCCGTATTTACTTGAATATCTAAACGATCTGTATTGCTACTGCCTTTTTTTGTTGTGATCAGTATCACACCATTTGCGGCACGTGTTCCATAAAGAGCTGCAGCCGAAGGGCCTTTCAATACATTTATATCTGCTATATCGTCCGGATTTATATCCTGTATTGTACTTCCCACATCTTTTCCTGCGCTACCATTAATTGTAGAAGAGGTATTCATGTCGGTATTATCGAGAGGTACTCCGTCGATAATATACAATGGCTGATTATTTCCTGTAATCGAATTTATACCACGCAGCGTTACACGAGAAGATCCTCCCATATTTCCTCCACTAGATATAACTTGCAAACCCGATATTTTCCCCGAAAGGGCACTCAATGCATTGGTTGGCCTTGTCTCCAGAGCTTTCCCCGATACGGCTTGTACGGCATAACCCAAAGCCTTTTTTTCGCGAGGGATATTTAACGAAGTCACTACTACTTCATCCAGTTCGGTACTATTTTCTTTCAAAACTACATCTATTGGTTTATTCGATAATACTTCAACCTGATGTGTTTCAAATCCTAAATATGAGAATATCAGAATTTCGTTTTTTTTCACTGATATGGAGTAATGACCATCTATATCCGTCAGGGTTCCCGACTGAGCATTACCCTTCACTTGTATTGTCACCCCGGGCAGGTCTGTACCTCCAGCATCTGTTACATGTCCTTTTATAGTGTATATGTCGCCTGTTTGTGCGGAAACAAATAAAGTAAAAACAGTAAATAATAACAGTAACTTTAATTTTCTAAAATTTAGCATAACCTTTTTATAATTTAACTCAAACAACCTTTATAGATATATTAGATATTTATTTGTTAAAAACAGATAATATCTATCACAAAAGTATAATGAGCAAATTAGGTATGAAATCCCCTTGATGTGGTATATTTATACCTCAAACATGGTATGCTTTTATGAGTTTGATAAAATGGTTATCCGTATGAAAAAATCGACATTTTCATAAAACACTAACAAGCAACAATATAAAATCGCCCAGAGATTTTAGGTTGTCTACTTAATCTACATCTACTATTTCAGGCAATTTAACATTTAATGCCTGACCTATCTTATACAATGTTATTATTGTTGGATTTGTACGCCCTTTTTCTATTCGTATCAGATTATTATACTCTATATCCAGCATATCTGCCAAATCCATTATGGATAAGTTTTTACCCTCCCTTATACTCCTGATTTTCAGACCAATTTTCCTTTTGAGGATCTCCTTATCCATATTTAAACTATCATTAATGATTGTTGTTAAAGAAAATTGTTTAGATTTGCATTTCAACAATCTTTAATGATTGTTTTGTTAAAAGGAGTATGCTGAAAATCCTATTTAACAGAGTAAGCCCAAATATTAAATATTTTTAAGGAGATGCCCACCATGAAAACATAGTATTTAAAAGCCTAAAACCAAAATCACACCACACCTTAATCAAAATCCCAAAATTTAAAGTCGATTATTAACAATTTTACTTAAAATTGATGAAGACACAACAAAAATTTAATACCCGGCCTATCAGATCATTCAAAATGTTTTCCTTATTAACTTTTACAATAGCAGGAATCACATTATGCCCATACAACCTTCAGGCCTCCGACCGAAACGATACGAATAAAGCCATAGTGCACGAAACAGCACCTTTGCAAAAAGGTAAAATAGTAACAGTAACAGTAAGCGACAATATTGGCCCTGTAGTTGGCGCCAATGTAGCGGTAAAAGGAACTACAAATGGAAATATCACAGATATCGATGGAATAGCCAGATTGGACAACGTGCCCGAAAATGCTACTTTGCTTATTTCATTTGTAGGATATATATCGAAAGAAATATCCGTAGCCGGACAAACATCTTTTAACGTACAGCTACAAGAAGACACCAAAACACTGGATGAGGTAGTCGTAATTGGATATGGTACATTAGAGAAGAAGCAAGTAACCAGTTCGGTAACATCCATATCAGCAAAAGACTTGATGACAGGAGTAGGCGGATCGGACGTATCCTCCGCTTTACAAGGTAGAGTTAGCGGACTTATTATGAACAATATCGGTAGTGCAAATGCAGGAACTACATTCCAGCTGCGAGGGATGACTTCTATAAACTCAGGGAAGTCGCCTCTTATCGTTATCGATGGGTTTCCGGGGGGAGATATACGCTCACTCTCGCAAGACGATATCTTGACGATCGACGTCCTTAAAGATGCCTCTGCCGGAGCTATTTATGGAACACGTGCTGCATCGGGTGTAATACTCATTACTACCAAAAGTGGATCGAACACAAGCGGTAAGGTGAAAATGACTTACTCGACCGAAATGACAAAAAAACAAAATTACGGAGCTCCAGAGATGCTAACAGGAAGAGAATATGCAGAGCATAAGATCGGTACAGATTATGGTACAGATACAAATTGGTGGAAAGAGCTTATCAACGATGATAACTTTTCACAGAAGCACCATCTTTCTCTCGAAGCCGGAACAGAGAATGCTCAGATATATTCTTCCTTTTTTTATGAAAAAAATCAGGGAATTTCAATCAAAGATGAACGTCAGGATTACGGAGGAAGATTTAACGCCAACTTTAAAGTTCTTGATGGATGGCTCGAAATCAGACCGAGCGTAGATTATCGTCAGGCGATGCGCAATAACAACTATCCAAACTTCCAGCAGGCGATGCGCAACAACCCAACCAGATCTCCTTACGACCCTGATAACGAAACAGGCTACAATGTATGGACCAACGAAACACTGGACTATAACGTTTTAGCGGATGCTAACCTGAGTACTTACGAAGGACTGGACAAATGGTTCAAGCCCGAAGCTACTTTCAAATTGAATATAAAACCTATACCCGGCCTGTCATTCCAGCAAGTAATAGGATATGAAAACCGCCAGTGGGAATACCATTTCTACAAATCGCGCTATCACCGAGAAGAGATAGAAGACAGACGAAGAGGAGCCGCAACCCTCACTTTCGACAAAACAGAAAATCTTACTTCCGAAGGTTTCGCAACTTACATCAAAGAATTTGATGGCGGACATGTACTAAATGCTGTGGCCGGGTATTCTTATTTTGAGAAAAACGGTGAAGGATTTAGTGTTTCCAATTACGATTTCGATGTGGATGGGATAAAATTTTGGAATATCGGTGCCGGATCGTATCTGAGTGATGGCAAAGCCGGAATGAGTTCAGGCAAGGATATCACAGAACGTTTATTCTCTGTATTTGCACGTGCCAACTATTCCTATCAAAACAAGTACCTATTACAGGCTTCACTCAGACACGAAGGTTCATCAAAGTTTGCCGCAGACAACCGTTGGGCCGATTTCTGGTCTTTATCGGGTGGATGGCGCATCTCGGGTGAAAAGTTCATGAAAAATATAAGCTGGATAGATGACCTCAAAGTCCGGGTTGGCTATGGAGTAACAGGAAATAACGACTTCAGCTCTTCTTATATGGCAGATATGCTGGGCTCTGATGCGTACTGGATGCTTCCTGACGGAACATGGGCATACTCATTTGGTAAAACCCAAAATATAAATCCAAATCTGGGATGGGAAGAAAAGAAAGAATGGAACTTCGGTTTGGATTATTCGCTTTTCGATGGTCGCTTATATGGTAAATTCGATTATTATAGACGTAAGATCGACAACCTTATCTACAGCGTTAAAGTTCCTCAACCACCATTCACTCAAGGTTCTCAGTACCAAAACATAGGAAGCATGGAGAGTAAAGGATGGGAGTTTGAAATTGGAGGAGACATCATCCGTACTAAAGATTTCACATGGAACAGCAACCTCAATTTAGGTCACAATTCAGGTAAGATTCTTACTCTTTGGGGGAATAATACATATTACAACGGAAATGGTTTTCCTGCCCCGGGTAGCCCGGGAGATGCAGCACGCATAGAAGAAGGTTCTACAATAGGTGCGTTCTATCTTTGGAAGTTTGCAGGATTCGACGATGATGGAAAATTCTTACTCTACAACAAAGAAGGGAAAGTAATACCGGCATCCGAAAAAACCGAAAATGATAAACAATACATCGGAAATTATACACCTAAGCTCATCCTCGGATGGAGACACACCTTGCAGTATAAAAATCTCGACATGGGAATCAGTCTGCGAAGCTGGATCGACTTTGATGTATACAATGCCCTAAACATGTACTTCGGAATTCAAGGGCAGGGAAATACGAATGTATTAAAATCAGCATATGGCGAATTCAACCATATTAAAGGGGAAAAACAAATCTGTGATTACTACCTCGAAGACGGTACATTCTTAAAGATAGATGCAATCACACTCGGGTACACCCTTTCTATGAAGAAATATACGAAACTGATAGACCGCCTACGCATATACGGAACCGTAGGTAATGTTTGCACCATTACCAGCTATAGCGGCATGAACCCCCAAGTGAATATCACAGGATGGGAAGGTGGTACGGAAAAATTCTGGTCAAGAGATGATTTTTATCCTACAACCCGCACTTATACATTAGGTCTTCAGTTAAATTTCTAAACATACACAAAAGATGAAAAAGTTTAAAATATATAATTCCGTCTTAATCGGAATTACAATTTGTTTATTCGCAATTACTTCGTGTAGCGTAGAACCTACATTTTATTCACAGGTAGTTCCTGAGACATTCTACACCTCTCAGGAAGCTGTTTGGGAACGTTTCAACCGTCCGTTTACACATTGGCGCTGGTATATTGCCAACAATGAGCCTCGCTGGATGTTGCAAGAATTGGGTACCGATGAATTTTGCTTGCCTACACGTGGTAGCGACTGGTATAATGGAGCCCTGTATCAAAAATTCCATCACCATGAATACACTGAGGACATGGCTTTTATAGAAACAGGATGGACTAACTTTGCTATGGGAGTGGCTCTTGCATGGGATGCTCTCGAAGATTTAGAAAAAGTAAACTTCGATGCTTTGGGATTTGCTGAAGGCACACGAGAATCGATGCTAAATCAGCAAAAGGCACTTGTAGCCTCTTTCTATCTGGATGGTCTGGATTTCTTTGGAGGAGTACCTCTATATACTACTACACAGAGTGAAGTAAAAGGACGTTCTACAGATAAAGAGACTTTCGATTTTATAGAAAAATTACTCAAAGAAGCTATCCCTAATCTTCCTGTAAAAGAAGAGCTTGGCGGATTGGAAAACGGAAGTATCAATCGGGCTGCCGGAGCAGCTTTACTGGCTCGCCTTTATTTTAACGCCAAATCATATATCGGCGAAGAAAAGTATTCAGAAGCAGCAACAATCTGCCAGGATATTATCGACGGGAAATACGGCAAATACAAATTGGATACAGACTGGACAAATATATTCGGATTCGATAACGAAACTAGTCCCGAAATTATTTGGTCTGTACCAAGCGAGAATGCTAAGCTGGAAACTGATGGTATGTACTGGAGCTATATGGTACCTTACAACTACAAGAATTATTTGGGAGGACTAGAAGGCTCAGGCTCTAATAACGGTATTGGACTAATACCAAGCCTCGATCCGACAGGTAAAAAATATTCTTACAAATTGGGTGGTGCTTATGCCAAATTCAACGATAACGACATTCGCAAACAACTATATGTATACGAAGGAGCCGGCAAGTATCGTGGAATGTTTATTGTAGGAGAACTTGTAAATCCAACAAATCCAAGCTGGACATGTACAGGGAGCCGTGAATACAGCGGAAAAACACTTGTAGTAAGAGATCAGGTTGCTTATTTTGCAAAAGTTGGATCGGCAGAATATCCGACATTGGAGTCACTTCCATCTACAATTGCCACAGCAGAAGAAGCTTCTTGTGTGCGTGTTACCAAACGTAGCCCACGTCCTAATCAGAGTGAGAAAAACCGCAAATTCGATCCGGACGTGCCTGTTATTCGCCTTGCCGAAATTTATTATACATTAGCTGAATGCAAAATGCGGGCAGGAGACAAAGATGGTGCAGCCGAACTGATCAACACCGTACGTAAACGCTATTTTGCAAATGGCAACGACCCTGACCCTGTAACGGGCTCTAAGCTGGATAAATACCGCATGCTGGATGAATGGCAATTAGAATTTTTGGCAGAAGGCAGAAGACGAACCGATTTAGTACGTTGGGATGCCTATGTAACAGAAAATTGGTGGGATCATAAAGCAACTAACAATACAGACCTGAATAGATTCCCTATTCACTATAGTCTGATAGGAGCAAACAACTTATTGAAGCAGAATCCCGGATATTAAAAATTAAAATCTCTGTAGTGCATCCGTCTCTGTTTGCACTACAGAGATAATAATCGATAAAATGACAACTAAATGCCCTCAAAGTCTCTAAAAATCTTTAATTAAGCAACATTTTAAGAACAAATGAAATATTTTTATCTAGTTCCTTAAATAATAAATATTTACCTTTGTCTTTCTATAAATATATTATATATGGAATCGTTGGAAAATGGCTCATTTAAAGTCCGCTTCGGAGTTATAGGCACAAATTTTATAGTAGACAAAGTTCTGGAAGCGGCGAGACTTGACCATCGTTTCGAACTTACAGCAATCTATTCCCGTACACAAGAACGTGCAGATGAATTTGCGAAGAAGCACAACGTTCCCCATACGTTCACTTCTCTTGAAGATATGCTTTCGAGCAATTTGATAGATGCGGTATATATTGCATCGCCGAATTCACTACATGCTTCACAAAGCATTTTGTGTATGCAACATGGCAAACACGTATTTTGTGAAAAACCATTTGCATCGAATGCGAATGAAGTAAAAACCATGATAGCGGCAGCCGAGAAGTATAATGTAAGGCTAATGGAAGCAATGAAGCCGACAATGACCCCAAACTTCTCTGTAATAAAAGACAACCTAAAAGAAATAGGAACAATACGTAAATATTTTTCTTGCTATTGCCAATACTCCTCTCGGTACGACAAACTAAAAGAAGGCGTTATATTAAATGCCTTCGACCCGTCATTATCTAACGGAGCAGTAATGGATTTGGGCGTATATACCATATATCCGATGGTAGTCTTATTCGGGCGACCAAAAAAAATTAGCGCTGCAGGCCTTAAACTGTTTACAGGAGCCGATGGACAAGGAAGTGTTAATTTTGAATATGAAGGCATGGATGCAACAGTCATGTATTCCAAAATAGCAGATTCGAGCCTACCAACAGAAATACAGGGAGAAGAGGGTACAATAACTGCCGACCGGATAAATATCATAAACAAAGTAACACTAAAAAAACGAAGTGGAGAGGAAACTATAATAAGTACTCCCAATCCTACACATGAGTATTATTTTGAAGTTGCAGAATTCATTGACCTGATTCAAAAAAATGAAAGAGAATCTACAATTAATAGCCTTGAAAATTCATTAATTACAATAGAAATTATTGATGAAATAAGGAAACAATTGGGGATAATTTATCCTGCAGATAGCATATAATATTAAATTGTCACAAATACGCGTTTGTTTTATTACATTATTTTGAATAAAAAAAGATTTTTGCTCTAAGAGATTTACTATTGTTATACAATTTATTATAAATACCAACTTTTTTTAACAGTAATGAGAGATTTACTTATTTAAAATATTCCTAGCTTTATTCCGCATTTTCATTTACTTTTTAGGATTGAATAAATGCTACCGTGATTGCACATTATAGCACTCATTAACAAAAACTTAAAGCCGTCTTGTTTGTCATTGACAAAATAGGCTCAAGACAACAAGAAAAATGCTCAGCTTTTTATAAATTATATGAACAATTAAACAATCTATATTTTAACTTTCTTGAAAAAGACAGAACTTATTATTTACTAACCCATGAATAAACTAACATCTTATTCGCGCCCTCAGACCCTCTGGCTGGTAATACTCAGATTACTGATTGGCTGGCATTTTTTATACGAAGGTCTTGTAAAACTCTTCAGTTCAAGTTGGACTGCTTATCCTTACCTTATGGATTCACGAGGATTTATGGCAGACTTCTTCCACAGTATTGCCGAAAACGCAGAATTTCTAGCCTTTTCGAATTATGTTAATATCTACGGATTAACACTTGTCGGACTCGGACTTATACTTGGTTGCTTTTCGCGTTATGCATCTATCGGAGGTATCGTTTTTCTTAGCCTATACTATTTGTCTCACATACCTTATATAGGCGCAAATTCTATGATGCCAACCGAAGGCTCTTATCTATGGATAGACAAGAACCTGATAGAGATAGGAGCATTGATGGTATTAATATATTTCCCTACCTCGCACATTATCGGATTTGACCGATACATTTCAAGATTATTAAAACGCAAAACAGCTTAACAAACATGACATCCGAAGATAAGATAGTTCCAGAGCCAAATAAAGATAACAACGCTCAGTCTAACGACAGTCAACTGCCCGAATCACAAGGCAGACGAGAAGCATTGAAGGCATTAGCTACAGTTCCTGTATTGGGAGCTTTAGCCTATGGTGTTTATAAGAAGCAAAAATATGATAAGACGATGCACGATGTAAGCGACGTCTTTAAATTAAGTAAAGAAACAGCAACTATCCCCGAACTACAGCCAAACGGAAAACAGATTCGATTAGGAATTATTGGTTGCGGCATCAGAGGGAAACAATTGTTAAGAGCTGCAGGATTTGCAACCCCAGAATCTCTCCAAAAGCTGATTGACTCTTCAAAAAAAGACAAAAAGGATACTAGATACCAACTATTTAGAGAACAAGAAAACCTCAATATCGTCTTAACAGGCGTGTGCGACATATTCGATACATTTGCCGAAGAAGGTATTGCAGCCGGATCAAATATAAACAGGGAAGGTGTAGGCGGTAAGCTGGGACCTGCTCCAAAACGATATCGTCACTATCAGGAAATGCTTGCAGCCGACGACATCGACGCTGTTATCATTGCTACACCCGATCACTGGCATAGCACAATGGCTATGGATGCAGCAAAAGCAGGAAAGCATGTCTACGTAGAAAAACCGCTTTCGTGGACTGTACCCGAAACGTACATGATAAGAGAGGTTATTAAACAGACCGGCGTAGTTTTTCAGCTAGGACATCAAGGCAGACAGGTAGACAGCTATCATAAAGCTAAAGAGATATTAGACAAAGGATTACTTGGCCCTATTACGCTTATAGAAGTTTGTACAAACCGTAATGATCCTAACGGAGCTTGGGTTTATGATATTCATCCTACAGCAAACCCACAGACAGTAGACTGGAAACAATTTGAGGGTGATCCTGAAAGAGTGAAAGAGTATATGGACTATATGACAGCGCATAATCTTGCCAAATATGTAGGTCCGGATGCTAGAGATAAGTTTAGCCTCGAACGTTTCTTCCGTTGGCGTTGCTGGTGGGATTACAGTACAGGGCTAAGTGGAGACTTGCTTACACACGAGTACGATGCTGTAAACCAATTGATGGGCGTGGGCATTCCTCATTCTGCAACTTCTTCCGGTGGTGTTTATTTCTTCAAGGATGGAAGAACCGTTCCGGATGTGCTGCAAACAACATTCGAATTCCCTGATAAAAATATGACAATGCTATATAGTGCAACATTAGCCAGCAACCGCAATAGGGGAAAAGTAATCATGGGGCACGATGCATCGATGGAAGTCGGAGATACGCTAACCGTTAAAGTAGATAGTGGATCTACAAGATACAAGGAGAAGATTGAAAAAGGAATCATCAAACCCGATGTACCTTTCTATACATACGTTCCGGGCAAAAGCAATGTAGACGCAGTAACTTCTGCCACCGAGTTGTATTTTGCACAACGTGGTCTCTTATATTCGTATCTGGGAGGGAAACGGTATGATACAACATTCCTTCATATCAGAGAATGGCTGGAGTGTATCCGCGACAACAGTAAGAAAACTTCTTGTGGTATCGATGCTGCTTTCGACGAAGCCATTACAGCACACATGGGAACTCGTGCATATCTGGAAGGTCGTACAATGTATTGGGATAAAGACAAAGAGGAAATAGTAAGAGGCGAAATAAATTAATATATTTACAATTTAGCAGTGAAAAGTGAAAACTAAAATATACCATTAAATCTAAAAACAATATTAACCAAAAAACAAAAAAAATTATGGCATCAGACATTTCGAGAAGAAAGTTCCTCTCAACAGGAGCAAAAGCCGCTATTGGACTGACGATCATCCCAAGCACTGTATTGGGGAAAAACTTTGGGCATATAGCTCCGAGTGACAAATTGAATATTGCTGCTGTTGGTATTGGCGGCATGGGACATGCTAATATCAAAGCTGTGGAAGCTACAGAAAACATAGTGGGACTATGTGACGTAGACTGGAAATATGCTAAAGGCGTATTCGACAGATTCCCAAATGCAAAAAAATATTGGGACTTCCGTAAGATGTACGACGAAATGGGTAAATCCATTGATGCGGTAATAGTAGCAACAGCAGACCATACACATGCTATCGTTTCTGCCGATGCAATGACAATTGGCAAACATGTGTACTGTCAAAAACCGCTTACTCATACAGTTTATGAATCACGCTTGCTAACTAAGTTGGCTAAAAAACATAAAGTCGCTACTCAAATGGGTAACCAAGGCTCATCGGGTGAAGGCGTTAACCTCGTTTGCGAATGGATTGCCAATGGCGAGATAGGTGAAGTAACAAAAGTTGAATGTGCTACCGACCGTCCTATTTGGCCACAGGGACTGAATGCCCCTGAAAAAGTAGACAAAATACCAAGCACCCTAAATTGGGACTTATTTTCAGGTCCTGCAAAAGTACGCCCTTATAATGCATTATATACTCCTTGGAACTGGCGTGGCTGGTGGGATTATGGTACAGGTGCATTAGGCGACATGGCTTGTCACATCATGCACCCGGTATTCAAAGGCTTGAATTTGGGCTACCCTACTAAAGTACAAGGTTCATCTACCTTGTTGTTGCAGGATTGCGCACCGCAAGCACAACACGTTAAATTGACATTCCCTGCTCGCGATAATATGCCGAAAGTGGGTATGCCTGAAGTGGAAGTACATTGGTATGATGGCGGTATGATGCCGGATCGTCCAAAAGGTTTCCCTCAAGGAAAACAATTAATGGGCGAAGGCGGTGGATTGGTTATCTTCCATGGAACAAAAGATACACTGATTTGCGGATGCTATGGAGTGAACCCTTGGTTGTTGTCGGGTCGTGTTCCGAAAGCGCCTAAAACACAACGCCGTGTAGAAACATCTCACGAAATGGATTGGGTACGCGCTTGTAAGGAAGATGCTTCGAGTCGTGTAATAACTAAATCCGATTTCAGCGAAGCAGGCCCATTCAACGAAATGGTAGTAATGGGAGTATTGGCTATTCGTTTGCAGACATTGAATAAGGAATTGTATTGGGATGGAGACAACATGAAGTTCACAAATATCGATCCTAACGAACAAATTAAGATATTAGTTAAGGATGACTTCAAGATCGTTGACGGTGACCCTAAGTTCAATAAGATCTGGACTGATCCTATCAATGCTCAGGAGTTTGCAAATGAACTGATCAAGCATACATATCGTCAGGGATGGAAATTGCCTGATATGCCATAACTAAGTAATATTGTTTTAATTTAAAAATCAAAATAAAGATGAAAAAAATTATCTATTCATTAAGCTGTTGCATGATTGCCGGA
Organism: Dysgonomonas mossii; assembly: GCF_004569505.1. Taxonomy (NCBI): domain Bacteria; kingdom Pseudomonadati; phylum Bacteroidota; class Bacteroidia; order Bacteroidales; family Dysgonomonadaceae; genus Dysgonomonas; species Dysgonomonas mossii. The sequence goes on along the minus strand of NZ_SPPK01000005.1, from coordinate 114,674 downwards.
GCATTTATTGCTTGTGGCGGTGGGGCTAAGAATGCTGAGAAAAAAGGGACTGATACTGATTCAACAAAAACAACTGAAGCAATGAAACCTGAATATACTGTATTAGACAAACCTCAAGTAGACCTGTCTAAATTCAAAAAAGATAAAGACGGTTATATCGTTATCTTCGATGGCAAATCTACTGAAGGATGGAGAGGATACGGAAAAGACGTCCTCCCTGGAAAATGGAGTATAGATAACGGAGCTCTGAAATTTACTGGTTCTGGTAAAGGTGAAGCTCAGGAAAAAGACGGTGGCGACATTATCTTTGCTCACAAGTTCAAAAATTTTGAACTGGAACTAGAATGGAAAGTAGCTAAGGGAAGTAACTCCGGTATTTTCTATCTGGCACAAGAGGTTCAAACAAAGGATCCTAAAACAGGAGAGTTAAGGATGGAACCTATCTATATTTCAGCTCCTGAAGCTCAAGTATTAGACAATGCAAATCACCCTGATGCAAAATTGGGTAAAGACAACAATCGTCAATCAATGTCATTGTATGATATGATTCCTGCTAAACCACAAAACTCCAAACCTTTTGGTGAATGGAACAAAGCGAAAGTTATGGTTTACAAAGGAACTGTGGTTCATGGACAAAATGGCGAAAACGTAGTTGAATATCACCTATGGACTCCACAATGGACAGAAATGCTTCAAGCAAGCAAATTCAGCGAAGAAAAATGGCCTTTGGCATTCGAACTGCTAAACAACTGTGGTGGACCTAATAGAGAAGGATATATTGGTCTTCAAGATCATAGCGATGATGTTTGGTTCCGTAATATCAGAATCAAAATCCTTGACTAATAACTAGTTTTTTCTGTTAAAATATCTTCCAAATCCTTGAAGGGCTTGCCTCTTCTTGGATTTGGCTTTTAAATAATCTTACATTATCATGAAAGTATCAATTATTATAGCTACTACTCTCCTTATGTTAGCTTCTTGCAATCCAAAAGCAGATGCAACTCAGCAACAAGCTGCACCTGTAAAGAAAGATATTTCTCTACAATTGTACTCGTTGAGAGACGATATTGCTAAAGACTACGATGCAACAATCAAGAAAGCCGGAGAAATGGGATTCACATCGGTAGAGGCTGCCAACTATGCAGACGGAAAATTCTATGGAAAAACACCTGAAGAATTTAAGGCAAGCATAGAAAAAGCCGGAATGAAAGTGCTTTCTTCCCATACAGGAAAAGGCCTTACAGAAAAAGAACTGGCTTCTAAAGATTTTACAGAAGCGCTTAAATGGTGGGATCAATGTATTGCAGCACACAAAGCAGCAGGAATGAAATACATTGTAACTCCATGGATGGATACACCTAAAACATTGAAAGACTTACAAACATATTGTGAGTACTATAACGAAATAGGAAAGAGATGTAAAGAAAACGGCATGCTCTTTGGCTATCACAATCATGACTTCGAACTGAAAAATAAGATCGAAGATAAGCTTATGTACGACTACATGCTAGAAAACTCAAACCCTGAATATGTATTCTTCGAAATGGATGTATACTGGGTAGTAAGAGGTGGAAAAAGCCCTGTAGATTATTTCAATAAATATAAAAACCGTTTCACTTTGCTGCACATCAAAGACAACAGAGAACTTGGACAAAGTGGTATGGTAGGCTTTGACGCCATCTTCAACAACACTGATGCTGCAGGAGTTAAACATCTTGTGGTAGAAGTAGAGCAATACAGCTTTACTCCTGAAGAAAGTGTAAAGAAAAGCCTTGACTATTTATTAAATTGTCCTTTAGTAAAAGAAAGCTACGACAAATAAGAAAAATTAGATATGCTTTTGTCAGATTGGACGGAGTAGTTTGAAGATCTATTTAGCTAATGTATATTTCTTTAAAGAAATTCTTCTCTCCGTTCATTATGACAAGCCGCATAGCTAAAAAAGTATATAAGCGAATAGATGAACGCAATAATGGCCGACAACGGCTCCTTCTACTACAATATACAAGGTAGAGCCGAAGGAACCAGTTATAATATTATATATCAAGATAGTGAAGATAGAGATTTTCAACCCGAAATAGAAGAGCTGCTTGCCAACTTTGAGAAATCATTATCGGTATATGACAATGAATCCATTATTTCGCGAGTCAACAGAAATGAAGACGTAGAAATAGATGATTATTTTTATACAGTCTTCAACAAAGCAAAAGAAATAAGTGCCCACACAGAAAATACTTTCGATATCTCGGCAGAGCCGCTATTCAGGGCCTGGGGATTTAGCTCTCAAGAAAAATGTCTACCCAATAGGGAGCAGATAGAAGAGATGAGGAAGTATATAGGAATGGACAAAATAAGCATCAAGGACAGATGCATTGTAAAGGATCATCCCAACATTGTATTGAATGTAAATGCTATTGCAAAAGGATATTCTGCTGATATTGTAGCTTTATTTTTGGAACAGCATAAATGTCTTAATTATCTTGTAGAGATCGGAGGAGAAATTCGAGTAAGAGGAGAAAACCTTCATGGCGAAGACTGGAGAATAGGTATTGACCGCCCATCCGAAAGCAACCTCATTCCGGGACAGGATATGCAAGCTATTTTACAAATTACAAATAAAGGAATAGCTACTTCCGGAAATTACAGACAATTTTATATCGAAAATGGAGAAAAAATAACGCATACAATCAATCCGGCAACGGGCTATCCGGCACAGCATAATCTACTATCCACAACAGTGATAGCGAACGACTGCCTCACAGCAGATGCTTATGCCACAGCATTTCTGGTTGCGGGAGTAGATAAGTCGTTGGAATGGATAAATAACAACGCTGAGATTGAGGCTATATTTATCTGTGACGAGGATGGAGAGTATAAAATGTACTGTACTCCGGCATTAGAAGACAAGATCATTCAAGGAGACGAATAAGATGCCTTTCTTACTGTGTTAAAAAGAAATAAATATTAAAACATATCCGCTTTGTTAGATATTATTTGTATTATTTTGTCAACTGAAAACAATCTAGCAGAAATAATATCATAAAGCACTAAAAAAACAAAAATCATGAATACCTTATTATTTTTAGGAAATCTGGGAACAGGTGAAATCATCATCATAGCCATAGTTGTACTTTTACTTTTCGGGGGACGCAAAATACCTGAACTAATGAAAGGACTAGGGAAAGGTATCAAAAACTTCAAAGAGGGAGTTAAAGGTATAGAAGATGATATAACCGGGGACAACGATACAACAACTAAAAAAGATTGATGTAGTATACTTCTATGGAAGAGAACAGTGGAGGAATGTCCTTTTGGGATCATTTAGAAGAACTACGGTGGACCCTTGTCAGGTCTATCATTGCCTTATTTGTTTTTGCGATACTTGGTTTTGCAATCATGCCGTATATATACGACAGCTGGATAATGGGTCCTACCCGTGCCGACTTTGTATTGTATAAATATCTATGTTATGTGACATCATCCGTGCCCTTTATGCCCGACTTCTGCGATGATACATTTCATATCAAGATTATAAACTATAATCTTACTTCGCAGTTTTTCAGGCACATGACCACTTCATTTTGGTTTGCTCTAATATTGACATTCCCATATCTTGCATTTGAAGTGTGGCGCTTTGTAAGCCCTGCTCTCTATTCTAATGAGAAGAAGAGTATCAGATGGGTATTTCTGTTCGGAACAGGTATGTTCTTTATCGGATGTGCTGTAGGATATTTTCTTGTATTTCCTATGACATTCCGATTCTTATCGACATACCAGCTAAGTGAGATGATCGAGAATACAATTTCGCTCGATTCGTATATGGATAATTTCCTTACATTGATATTCATCATGGGAATTGTATTCGAACTTCCTTTGGTATCATGGCTTTTATCTCAATTGGGCTTTTTAAACAGATCTTTTTTCAAGAAATTTAGAAGACATGCCATTGTTGGACTATTGGTATTATCTGCCGTAATCACTCCATCAGGAGATCCATTTACTCTTTCGGTTGTATTTGTGCCGCTTTATCTGCTCTTTGAATTGAGCCGCTTTATGGTAAAACCTGCACCGAAAGAAACTGATGAGGAAGATGAGGATGAGGATGAAGATACTGCCGATATAGAAATAAAGACTTCGTAATTGTAAATATTATTTGGAAGATAATCATCAAGAGAATCTGCATTTCTATTAAAAGATAAAATATCGATAAATAAAAAACCCCGATTGGTAACCAATCGGGGTTTTTATTATATATAAGATTTCTTATGCGCTTAAGCCTCTGCCGGAGTATCTCCGTTTGCCTTCTGTACAGGCTTCTCTGGTCTTGGAGGACGAGGAAGAAGAACCTTACGAGACAGTTTAAACTTACCTGTCTTAGGGTCGATATCGATAAGTTTCACCTCAATCTTATCACCTTCTTTCAATCCTACTTTTTCCATGTCTTCTACGCGATCCCACGAAATTTCAGAGATATGAAGCAATCCGTCTTTTCCTGGAAGGAATTCACAGAATGCACCGTAAGGCATTACCGAACGTACTTTTGCAGTATATACCTCTCCTACTTCCGGTACAGCAACGATTCCTCTAATCTTAGCCATTGCAGCTTCGATAGCAGTTTTGTTAGTAGCTGAAACTTCAACGCGTCCATAACCATCAATTTCTTCGATAGTAACAGTTGCTCCTGTTTCTTCCTGAATACCTTGAATGATTTTACCACCGGGTCCTATTACAGCTCCGATAAATTCTTTGCTGATAATTAGCACTTCGATACGTGGAGCATTTTCTTTGAAGTCGGCACGTGGTTCAGGTAATGTCTCAAGGATTTTACCCATAATATGCAAACGTCCTTCACGAGCCTGATTCAATGCCTTTTCTAGAATTTCGTAAGAAAGTCCATCTACTTTTATATCCATCTGAGTAGCTGTAATACCATCTTTTGTTCCACAAACCTTAAAGTCCATGTCTCCCAGATGATCTTCGTCACCCAAAATGTCTGAAAGTACAGCAAAGTTAGTACCTTTCTTCTCTGAGATAAGTCCCATTGCTATACCTGTCACCGGCTTTTTGATCTTCACCCCTGCATCCATTAATGCCAATGTACCGGCACAAACTGTAGCCATAGATGAAGAGCCGTTCGACTCTAATATATCAGATACCACACGTATAACATAAGGATAATCGGAAGGGATCATCGGTTTCAATGCACGGTGTGCAAGATTACCATGACCGATTTCACGACGACCTACTCCACGTTGTGGTCTTGCGTCTCCTGTTGAGAACGGAGGGAAGTTATAATGTAGCAAAAATCTCTCCTTACCATTGTTCAATACATCATCAATGATCTTCTCATCAAGCTTTGTGCCTAATGTTACAGTTGTCAATGATTGTGTTTCACCACGTGTGAAAACAGCCGATCCGTGAGCTCCCGGAAGATAATCTACTTCGCTCCAGATAGGACGTATCTCTGTTGTTGTACGACCATCAAGACGTTTTCCTTCGTCTAAGATAGAACGACGCATCGCTTCTTTTTCTACATCATGATAGTAACGAGAAATCAATGCACCTTTTTCTGCAAGCTCTTCCTCAGTAAGGTTCGCTTTATATTCTTCTTCTATAGCCTTGAAGTTATCTACACGCTCATGTTTGTTTGTATTTCCTGATGCTGCTACAGCAAAAGCTTTATCATAACATTTTTCCCAAACATCTTTGCGTAGGTCTTCGTCATTTGTTTCGTGGCTATATTCACGTTTTTTTGTAGTACCAACAAGCTCCATTAATTCGATTTGAGCCTGACATTGTACTTTAATCGCTTCGTGAGCAAATTTGATAGCTTCCAGCATTTCTGCTTCCGAAACTTCTTTCATTTCACCTTCCACCATCATAATGTTATCAATAGTAGCACCTACCATGATATCCATATCAGCTTTAGCTAGTTGAGAAAATGTTGGATTTAAAATGAATTGTCCATCAACACGAGCTACTCTCACTTCTGAGATAGGACCATTGAACGGTATATCTGAAACAGCCAAAGCTGCCGAAGCTGCCAATCCGGCCAATGCATCAGGCATGTCTTCACCGTCCGAAGAGAATAGAGTCACATTAACAAATACTTCCGCATGATAATCGTCCGGAAACAATGGACGAAGTGCACGGTCTACCAAGCGGCAAACCAATATTTCGTAATCTGAAGCACGTCCTTCTCGGCGTTGAAAACCTCCCGGGAAGCGGCCATATGCTGCAAATTTTTCTTTATACTCTACCTGTAAAGGCATAAAATCAACACCCGGATTTGCATCTTTTGCGGCACATACAGTGGCTAATAACATCGTATTACCCATCCGTACCATTACAGACCCATCAGCCTGTTTTGCCAATTTTCCGGTTTCAATGGTGATAGTCCTTCCATCACCTAAATCGATACTCTTTGTAATCGGATTAATCATAAATTTTTTTCTTAACGTCTTAAAATCAAACAAAGGTAAGTAAAGTTTTTGAAAATTAAGGGAATGGAGATCGAAAACTCCATCCCGAAAGACGAAATAGAATAATAATATCAAGGTTTTCTTTTACTTAATTTCATTCATCTAACCACCCATTTAAGTTCAATATTCGTATTCTAGGCTTATTCTGAGAATAAAAAATATCACTACATCTAGTGATTGACTGCTATTTTAAGTTTTCATACATTTGCAGATCAACTAAAAACTATAAATATCAACACATTAAGAAATAATGAGATCAAAGTCTTTTCTTTTTTTGACCCTCTTATTCTGTGCCATTATCAATAATACTTATGCTGATGATATTGTCATTGACAATGATACTATCAAAATGAAATACACAGCAAAAGAGGTTGTAATAGAATCATTTAAGCAAAACAGTGATTTATCGATACAACCCGTCTCGGCATCCGTCCTATCTGAAAGTATTATTAAAGAAAACAATATAACCAACATAAAAGAGGTGACGGCTTTTGTACCCAATCTATTCATGGTAGACTATGGCTCTAAAATGTACTGCCCGGTTTTTATACGAGGAATAGGGGCTGCAAAAAACACGCCTTCTGTAGGGCTATATGTAGATGGAGTACCGTATTTCGACCGCTCAACTTTTGATATGAACATTAGCGATGTAGACCGCATTGAAGTTTTGCGAGGACCACAAGGGACTATTTATGGCAGGAATACGATGGGCGGCATCATTAATGTTTTCACAAAATCCCCATTAAAGACAAAAGGAACTTACTTGAATCTCTCCGCCGGTAATTACAATACTTATCAGACCGGAATTTCGGATTATGGAAATGTAGATAATAAAATAGGCTATTCACTATCGGGTAATTATTCCCATTCGGGAGGCTACTTTATGAATAAAACCACAGGTAAACGAGCCGACCCGATTGATGGAGTTTCTACTCGTGCCCGACTAAGTTGGCGGATTATGCCACGGTTGACGATGAATCTTATTTTTGCTTATGAATATTCCGATCAGGATGGTTACCCTTATCGCATTTATGATAAAAAAACGGGTAAAATAGAAGATATAAATTATAATGAACGGAGTTTCTACCGTCGTAATATGTCTAACAATGGACTGAATATAGAATATGTGACAGACAATTTCAAACTGAGTTCGCAATCATCTTTTCAGTTTTATGATGGAAAACAAGGTATCGATCAGGACTTTTCGCCCAAAGACATTTACTACGTAAACTTCTATCACCGTCAGCAAATGTACTCCCAGGAGTTTAATATCAAATCAATAAAAGAAGACAGCAAGTACAAATGGCAGTTTGGAGTATTTGGATTCCACCAGAATTATTTCCAAACAAACGATACTGACTACCGCACATCGGGAAAACATGCAATCCAAAATGTAAACAATCCGACCGAAGGAATCGCCCTATATCACCAGTCTACTTTGAATGATATTTTCATCCCGGGACTATCGGCTACTCTTGGAATTCGCTACGACTGGGAGAAAACAAAATCTTCATTGACACGCATCACTGCAAATCCGAATGTAGAGCCTGTTGTCGATCCCGAAGTAAAGGCTAAGGACGATTTTTCTCAAATTACACCAAAAGCATCTATCCAATATGCGTACAATCAGGATGGATTGACATATTTATCTGTAAGTAAAGGATATAAGACAGGAGGTTTCAACAATACGGCCGATGAAGATAAAGACCGTACGTTTGATCCTGAATATAGCTGGTCTTATGAATTAGGAACAAAATCAAGCTTTCTGAATAATCTGCTCTTCGTAGATTTCAGCCTCTTTTATATTAGATGGAGCAACCAACAAATTTCGCAAGTTAAACCCACAGGGCAAGGTTTTTTGACTCGCAATGCAGGGAAATCGGAAAGCAAAGGCTTTGAATTGACAACTCAGATAAACCCTTCGAGAAACCTAAACTTCCAGATAGCCTATGGTTATACGCATGCTAAATACAAAGAGTATAAAGAAAGTGAGACGGTAAATTATAATAATAATTACTTGCTCATGGTGCCTAAGCATACATTGGCGATATCTGCAAATTACACCATAGATACAAACCTGAGATGGCTCGACAATGTTGTGCTTAACGCTCAATATACAGGAGTAGGTAAATTATATTGGAATGATGCCAACGATGTAGAACAACCATTTTATGGAGTGTATAATGGGAAAGTTTCTTTCGTTAAAAAACAATTTTCACTAGATTTGTGGGCTAAAAATATAGGATCTAAAGATTACATCGGATATTACTTCGCAACATCTGGTAATAATTTTGTACAAAAAGGGAAGCCTTTCACATGTGGATTAAATCTGAACCTTAAATTCTAATATGGGAATAAACATTCAAAAAGGAGAAAAGCTATTTACATTCTTTTGCCTGTACATTGCACAATCTATACCGATGAGTTTCTTCTCTACGGTGATACCTGTAATTATGCGGCAACAGAACTTCTCGCTCGAAAGTATAGGTATGCTCCAATTGCTAAAACTCCCTTGGATACTAAAATTCCTATGGTCTCCTGCGGTCGACCGTTCCACTTTCAGAATAGGTGATTTTAAAAGATGGATTTTCTCCTCAGAATTAATATATGCATCCATCATATTTGCTGTCTCATTTCTCGATTTTCAAACCACACCTTATCTTATTATTGGGCTTGTAGTATTATCTTTTATAGCTTCGGCCACACAAGATATTGCAACCGACTCACTTGCTGTTCTGTCTTTTAGTAAAAAGGACAAGAGCCTTGCAAACAGTATGCAGTCGATGGGAAACTTTGCAGGTGCTATGATTGGCGGCGGCATATTACTATTACTCTATCATAAATTCGGGTGGGGAAATCTATTGCCATTCCTTGCTGTATTTGTTATTATAGCTCTAATTCCTCTAATATTTTTCAAGAGAGGAAATAACCAAGTAATCATAAAAGCAAAGCAAGAGAAGAAGCCAACCCCGGACGATCTTCTTGGCTTTTTCAAACAAAAAGGTATCTGGAAACAAGTTGTCTTCTTATTTGTCTATTATGCAGGTCTTATTGGTGTGTTAGCGATGCTTAAGCCCATGCTGGTAGACTATGGCTACAACATGAAAGAAATAGGCATCATGTCCGGGATTGTGGGTACATCTATTGGCTGCCTTGCTTCTTTTGGGGGTGGCTTTATCGTTCGAAAAATAGGCAGACATTCCGCTCGAATATTGTTTGCCGTTTTCACATTGATAACTACTATCTACTTCTGCCTGTTAGTATCTGCTCTTCCTGTAAATATAGCAACTCTGCATTTAGGCATCTCATTACTTTGGGCAAGTTATGGTATGGCGGTTATTGTTGTATATACCACAGCTATGGACTGTGTACGTCCGGGTTTTGAAGGAACGGACTTCACAATACAAACTGTGATTACACACCTGAGCGGAATTATTATGGGTGTAAGCTCCGGTAAAATAGCAGCAATGATAACATACAAGGGACTCTTTGTTGTGGAAATGTGTATCGCAGCCATATCTCTGGCATTTATCTTATTGGCATTCAAACTTAAAGCACCGAAAGAACAAAATGAAACAAGAATTACTGAATAAATATAGCATCCCTGTTCCAAGATATACAAGCTACCCTCCGGCTAACTTTTTCAATGAATCATTTACTGCCGATTCATATAAGGAAGCTATTATACAATCAAATGAACAAAATCCTCAGCATATATCCATCTATATACATATCCCTTTCTGCTACCACATGTGCCATTATTGCGGCTGCAATTCACAGTTGCTCAAAGATAAAAATGTAGTAAAAGAGTATATAGAAACCTTGAAAAAGGAGATACGGATGGTACTTCCCCTACTCGACCATAGTCGTAAAATATCACAAATACACTATGGAGGAGGAACACCCACGTCACAGCCTGTCTCTGTACTAAAAGAAATCAACCAGATAATCTTATCCGAATTTGAATGCATCGAAAATCCGGAAATTGCAATAGAATGCCACCCGGGATATCTGGATGAAGACTATTGGAATGATCTGATTGATGCAGGATTCAATCGAATAAGCATTGGCATTCAAGATTTTAACGAAGAGGTTTTGAAGGCTTCCGCCCGTAAGCCATCACGAATGGCGATAGAGGATATAATACACATACTCAGGAGTAAAGGCGTATCTGTAAACATGGATTTTATATACGGACTACCTCTACAAACTCCTGAATCTTTTGCAGAAACTATTCGGAAAGCAATATCCCTCAAGCCGGACAGAATTGTCACTTTTTCTTACGCCCATGTTCCTTGGGTAAATGAGTTGCAAAAAAATCTCGAAAAGATTGGCTTGCCATCAGTTTCTACAAAAAACGAAATATACGAAACAGCTAAGAAATTGCTAATCGATGCTGGATATAAAACGATAGGGCTCGACCACTTTGTATTAGCAAACGATGAGCTCTACGAGGCTTTACAAACAAAATCACTGCATCGTAACTTTCAAGGATACTGTACCCGCCGCACGACAGGTCAGGTTTATGCATTCGGAAATACCGGGATCAGTCAATTATCTACAGCTTACAGCCAAAATGCAAAAGATCTGAGCACATACATATCATCAGTAAATGAGGGTAAATATCCGATAACTAAAGGGTATATACTGAATAAGGAAGAACAAATTACCCGTGAAGTAATAGCTTCACTAATGTGTAACTATACAGTAAGTTGGTCGGATATAGCGACCCGAATGAATATGTCTGAAAAGGAAGTAAAAAATGCTCTGAACTATAACAAAGAGCAGCTCTTTGATTTTCAAAAAGATGGAATTATCGAATTTTCGGAAGATCACATTACAGTATTACCGGAAGCTGCTCCCTTTGTCCGCAATGTTGCTGCTTCGCTCGACAAACTGATGGTAAATAACGAAAAGCGTTATTCCAAATCGGTATAATCAATTTTTGGGTAATAGTTTATTAAAGAAAAGATCTTTCAAGCATGGCTTAATTAATAAAGAATGTATATCTTTAACAAATAGATTAAAAATTAACATTAATACTATGAAAGCTTATTCACAAATATTACTTCTTTTCATCTTTATGTCTTGTCTTTTTATATCCTGCAGCAATGATAAAGACTTACCAGAAGAAAATAAAACATACACATTTCATTCTATTATGTGGAAGTTAGAAGAGGGAGATAAACAAGAGGTAATAGAAGACCATAGAAGCATCTCTATCCATAACAACGTAGACGAACCAGCTATAATAACAAATAAATCAGAAGATTACATTAAGGACTATTCCCATTTTCATAACTCAGAGGATGCAGAACTGTTAACCCAATTAATGGGTGAAGATTATACTGTCTCTATACCATCTGAGATCAGTCTATTATCTTCTGATTATGTTTATTATTCAGGTAAAGAAGCTCCGCTACGCATTGGAGAAAAAGTAGAGCTAGAACCTTCCACGAAGGTTAAAGAATCTACAACATTACCACCACATAGCAAGTTAACTACTAATGTGACGATATATCAGAATAAAATAACAGCCACATATCGCATTCGTCTAGTGGCAGACGATGATTCTTTTGATTACAAAGATATACATGGAAAATGGACCGGTGTATTTTTTAGAAATATGGAAAGTAGCTCTGTCGTTGAAGAAATAAAATAAAAACGAATCATTGGACAACATAATAATAAAAAACGGCTTCAATATAATTTGAAGCCGTTTCTATTTTGATACAATATGTTTTTACATACCTCCTGTAACAGGAATAACTTCTCCTGTAACATAAGCGGACAAATCCGATGCAAGGAATACAGCAACATTCGCTACATCCTCAGGTGTTCCTCCACGACGTAACGGAATTTGTTCTGCCCATTTTTTCTTTACATCTTCAGACAATACTCCGGTCATTTCTGTAATAATAAATCCCGGACAAATACAGTTTGCACGAACATTTCTCGATCCGAGTTCTTTTGCTACAGATTTAGCCAAGCCAATCATCCCTGCCTTAGATGCAGAATAGTTAGCTTGTCCGGCATTACCGTTAAGCCCAACGATAGAACTCATATTTATGACATTTCCGCTCTTTTGCTTCATAAATATTGGAGTAAGCGCGTGAATAAAGTTGAATGCAGACTTTAAGTTTATATTGATTACCATGTCCCATTGCTGCTCAGTCATACGCATCATCAGTCCGTCACGGGTAATCCCTGCATTATTTACAAGAATATCTATCTGTCCGAAATCTTTTGCAATTTCTTCTACCACTTTATGAGTGTCTTCAAAATTTGCAGCATTAGATGCATATCCTTTTGCTTTCACTCCAAATTTTGCAATCTCTGCTTCAGTCGCTTTTGCGTTGTCATCTATAGCTAAGTCAGTAAATGCAATATTTGCTCCCTGCTCTGCAAATTTAAGTGCGATGGCTTTACCTATACCACGAGCTGCACCTGTAATAATAGCGGTTTTACCTTCTAGTAATTTCATAATTTAAAGTATAAATTAAATTTATATAGTTTACAATCTACTTTTTCTTCTTTTTTATTCCCTCAAATATAAGGTAAGCAATATTTTCTCTTTGCGATTCGGTTTGCAGGCTCTCTGCTCTAATCTGTCCTCTGATATAAGGTACTTCCAATCCTTTGAGCGCATGGTGTAGTATTTCAGCTGTAGCTTGAGTGTCGGGCATCTCGAAAGTACCCTCTTCCACTCCTTTGTTCAGAATATCTTTCAGTACCTGAATTTCTTTTCTATCAAACGATTTCCTTACATTTTGCACACGCCAGATATCACGGAAGAAATCAGCTTTCAATGTACCATTCCTTGCCACAACATTTTTCACTGCATCAAATCGCGTATAAAAAAACAAAAGAAGTTTCTCGTCTGCAGGAAGATTCTTATTTGCTACAGTCTGCAAAGCATGGAACATCTGATCGAGCTCCGTCTCCAGAACCGCCTGATACACCTCATTCTTATTATTGAAATATGTATATAGTGTCCTCCGCCCTTTGTGCGAAGCTACTGCAATATCATTCATGGTGGTATTTTCCACCCCCAACCTTGCAAATAGCTGACGAGCTACATCTATCAGGATATTTCGGGTTTTGTTTATGGCCATAAACTAAATTTGCACACAAATATTACAAGTGTGCAAATTTAGCATAAAAATATTGAATACATAGGATTTTCCTTTGGTTTTATCACTTTTAGGAATTTTATACATACAGAATAAGGATAAGGCTACTCAGGCTTTTTATCCTGTCGACTACGTATATATCAATAGCAAATGCTTAATATAAGAAAAATAGACAAGTTACCATGGGAGGTTCCGGAGGTTTAAAAACCTCTCTGTCGCATCGCCTCAAATGTAAGGATGGCAGTAGAAACAGACACATTGAGTGAATCGATCTTACCCCTCATCGGAATCTTTACACGATAGTCGGCGTTATCGAGCCAAAAGTGAGTCAGACCATCCGCTTCTGTACCCATAACGATAGCAGAGGGTTTAGTAAAATCGGTATCCTGATACCATTGTGAAGCATTCAGTTCAGCGGCATAAGCCTTTATACTTCTGCTTTTCAAATAGCTCAATGCTTCCTGAGATGTACAAACGGCTGTCTGCACAGTAAAAAGACATCCTACGCTAGAGCGTATTGCATTCGGATTATAGATATCAGTGGCAGGATCGCAAACAATTACAGCATCAGCTTGCGCTGCATCAGCCGTACGTAGAACAGCGCCTAAATTACCGGGTTTTTCTACAGATTCGAGTATAATAAGGAACGGGTTATCTGAAAGTTTAAGGTCTGCCAACGTATGTCCTTTGGGTTTAGCCAAAGTTAAAAGCCCGTCAGAGCCTTCACGATAGGCTATTTTTTCAAAAACGGCTTCCGAAACTTCAAATTTTTTAGTGTCAGATACAGATTCAAGAACATGGGGATAATCTGTTTTCACAAACAGTTCGGGACATACAAACACAGAGTCAACCTCATAGCCCGCCATCAGAGCAAGAGTTAATTCCCTAGCCCCTTCTATTATAAATAAATTTTGCTCTCTCCGTTCTTTTGCTTTCGAAAGCTTTACAATATTTTTTATCCTCGTATTTTGCAGGCTGACAATTTTTTCCATTATATCCTAATTGTTATCATAATGCAAAAATAAGAATTAATTACCGACAAAATCCTGTTATTTTATACCTTTGTAAGCTTTATTAGACAATCAATTTATATATACAACTCTAAACGATAATTATTTTATGAGATATATCTGGATGCTTTCCGTTGGTATTCTATTCTTAATAAGTTGCAGCACAAAAGGAAAAAATAAAGAAGAGGTTCCAACCGAGCCAAAGAAATATACTCGTTTCAACGGGAATTACAATCTCACATTCAACGATTTACCGGATTTACATATCGAGGCCGCCGAAGCAAACGGCGTTGGGCCTTTGGAGACAAGAGCAGACACTGCATTATATCAGGACAAGCTTGTACGTATCCCAATAGAACTGGATATTTACCGTGTTGATAAACTTACACACTCAATGCCTTTTCTAGTTCCTAAAGCAGCAAATTTACTATCCGAAATCTGTATCAACTTCAGAGACTCGCTCATCAGTAAAAAAATGCCGCTTTATAAGCCGATCATTACGAGCATAACACGCACCAATGATGATGTAAAAGGGCTAAGCAGAAGAAATAGAAATGCAAGTGATAATTCTGCACACCGTTATGGAACAACAATAGATATAGCGTGGACCCGATTTGACAAAGTGAACCCAACAGACAGCCGGGTTTTGGACGACGGCAGACTAAAAGCCATATTGGGGCAGGTTTTGCATGATCTGCATGAACGCGACAGGTGCTATATAAAACATGAGAGAAAACAATCTTGCTTTCATATCACGGTAAGATAATTTTTAAATAAGCAATTAGTTGCTGCTAAAAATATGAAACGCTACTTTATATACCTTGCATACAATGGAGAAAATTACTGTGGTTGGCAGATACAGCCGAATGGTGTATCGGTACAAGAAACCATAGAAAAGTCTCTCTCAACGTTACTGCGTACTCCGACAACAATAGTGGGTGCGGGGCGTACCGATGCGGGTGTGCATGCGCGAATGATGGCAGCACATTTTGACTATGAGACTGCAAATCTTGATTTGCTGCTTCTCGCAAAAAAACTAAATAGCATACTCCCTAAAGATATTTCGATATATAGTATTGTAAAGGTAAAACCCGATGCTCACGCACGTTTTGATGCAACAAGCAGGCTATACAGATATTATATCACTACAGAAAAAGATCCTTTCTTACATCATTTGAAATATAAAGTACATGGAAATCTTGATATAGATAAGATGAATGCATGTGCTGATATCTTATTCGAATATGAAGATTTTACGAGTTTTAGCAAGTTGCACACCGATGTAAAGACGAATAATTGTACCATTCTAGCTGCACAATGGGAGAAAAAAGGCAATGATTATATCTTCACCATCAAGGCAAATCGCTTCCTCCGCAATATGGTACGCTCCATAGTAGGCACATTGCTGGAAGCAGGAAAAGGGAAGATAGATGCGGGAGAAATGCGAAGGATTATAGAGGCTAAAGACAGAGGTGAAGCCGGAATATCCGTTCCGGGACATGCTCTTTTTTTAGAAGAAATAGAATACAATAATGACATTTTTATACAATGAGAATAAATATTCTTAGCGGTAGGACATTAAGAGGGTTCATGGAAAGTGAAAAGTCAGGAGGACTTGTGCTTATTGTTTGCACAATCGTCTCCATACTTTTGGCAAACTCATCATGGATTGGAGAACAATACAGAGGCATCTGGGAATTTGGAGTAGGAAGCCATAGCGTTGCCGAATGGATAAACGATGGTTTGATGGCGGTATTCTTCCTATTGGTAGGACTTGAACTTATACAGGAAATATACGAAGGAGAGCTGTCTAATATAAAACGTGCGATGCTGCCCATATCCGGCGCATTAGGCGGCATGTTAGTACCGGCAGGTATTTATATGTTTCTCAACCACGGCACACCTACCCTATCCGGTTTTGGTATTCCGATGGCTACGGACATTGCTTTTGCATTGGGTATTTTATCCCTGTTGGGCAATCGTGTGCCTACTTCCTTGAAAGTGTTCCTCACGGCTCTAGCTGTAATTGACGATCTGGGCGCAATTATCGTAATTGCCATATTTTATACATCCTCTCTATCGTGGGTTAGCTTGCTGATGGCTTTAGGAATATTTGTTCTTTTATTATTGCTGAATAAAAAATTCCATGTCAATAATATGATCCCTTACATTGTCGGGGGGATCGTCATGTGGTATTTTATGCTCAACTCGGGTGTACATGCCACTATCGCCGGTGTATTATTAGCGATCACTATTCCTTTCAAGAAAAGGGAAAAGAAATGCATGTCGAATCGTTGGCAACACTTTTTGCACTATCCTATAGCTTTTGGAGTATTACCTTTGTTTGCTTTGGCCAATACAGCAATGATAATAGAAGGAAACTGGGATCAGTCGATAGGTGAACCTTTCGCACAGGGTATCCTGCTAGGACTCATTGTAGGAAAACCAATCGGAATCACTCTCTTTAGCTTTATCTTTGTGAAAACAGGTATTTGTGCCTTGCCAAGAGGAATCAATTGGAAGGGGCTATTGGGTGCCGGCATGCTTGGAGGAATCGGATTTACAATGTCCATTTTCATTACTCTTCTTGCCTTCGATGATATACATTATATCAACGAATCAAAATTGATGATACTTCTGGCATCTTTGGCTTCTGGTATTATCGGCTATACATGGCTAAACTTCGTGATGAAAAAAGAAAGAGAACGAATTTCATAGATAATAAGATTTAAATAAATGTGGCTAGCTCTCGCCTTTGTTTCAGCGTTCTTTCTTGGATGCTATGATATTTGTAAAAAAAAATCAGTAGATGGAAATGCAGTAATTCCCGTATTATTTCTTAACACGCTTTTTTGTTCCTTATTGCTGCTTCCGTTGGTCGTTATATCAAAAATATCACCCGATTCTCTGTACGGAACAATTGGATATGTTCCATCGGTGTCGATAGAAACTCACGGATATATTTTTGTAAAGTCGGTTATTGTACTTACATCATGGATATTCGGCTATTTCGCTATCAAACATCTTCCCCTGACAATTACAGGGCCCATAAACGCCACACGCCCCGTTATGACTCTGGTGGGAGCATTGCTGATATTCGGTGAGAGGCTCAATTTATATCAATGGATAGGGGTGATTATCACTATTATTTCATTCTTCCTGTTATCCCTTTCGGGCAAAAAAGAGGGAATCAGCTTTCATAAAAACAAGTGGATACTCTTTATGATTCTGGCTGCTATAGCCGGTGCAGCAAGCGGGCTATACGATAAATTTCTGATGCAGAAATTCAGTTCTACCGCAGTTCAATTCTGGTTCAACTCGTACCAATGTCTGCTGATTCTGATCGTGATGATCGTATTATGGTATCCTAAAAGAAAGAATAACACTCCTTTCAGATGGAAATGGAGTATCATTCTGGTTTCTGTTTTCCTTACGATAGCGGACTTTGTGTACTTCTATGCCCTTACAGACCCGGATGCAATGATCTCAATTGTATCTATGGTAAGGCGCAGCAGCGTGCTTGTTTCTTTTGCCGGAGGAGTACTCTTATTCCATGAAAAAAACTTAAAAGGAAAAGCGATAGACCTTGTTTTAATAATCATAGCAATGTTTTTCCTATATTTGGGGACAAAATAATTCGATACAAAATGAGAAAGTTTATACTTGCAATTATTATCATATTCAGTATTGTTTCCGGAGTTTCGGCTCAAGATCTGAAAACAATTTTTCTTGCTATGCCCGAAAACATGATTACAGGGCTCGACGCAGCCGGAAAAGAAAAACTGCTTTCGAATCCGAATGATACTACAGGCATTACAGCTCCAAGGGGTTCTTTTGGAGAAATAGAAAGAATTGGCATTTCTTCTGATTACATATCCCTGCAAACTTCCGAGGCCGGAACAGTTCAGATAAAGCTTTTGCCTTTGATAAACGAATCGAAGATAATTTGTGTTGTAAAGACTGTTTGTGGAAAAGCGTGTGACAGTCAAATACAATTTTATACTACACAATGGTTCCCGATACCTCAAAATGATCTGTTTCCGAAGATAAACAAGGATACTTTCATTATACCAAATACAGACAAGAATAGCCAAGAATTTCGCAACGCTTATGCTGCACTGGATATGAATCCGATAACAATAGATCTTTCGCCCGACAGCACATCGTTAGAAATAAATTACGATATAGAGAATTATCTTACCGGGGAAGATTACAAGATGATAGAGCCTTTCCTCATCGAAAATCCTAAACGCTATACATGGGATAAGCTCTCTTTCAAGCCCGAATAAGTGCTACCAGTTTAGCACATGAATAGAATGACATGCGGCTAATGCTGCTGTCTCGGTACGCAAGCGGCTTTCCCCTAAAGTAACAGGTTGAAAGCCATTTTTTATTGCCTCTTCTACTTCCTGCTCCGAAAAATCGCCTTCAGGGCCAATCAAGATCAGAACATTTTCCCCTAATTTATAAGCATCCTTCAACGATTTCTTTTCAGAGGGATAGCAATGAGCGATAAATTTTTGTCCTTCAAAATCTTGTTTAACAAACTTCGAAAAAGATTGCATTTCATCCAATTGAGGAAGGATTGCTTTTTGCGATTGCTTCATTGCCGAAACGAGAATTTTCTCTATTCGCTGAAGCTTTATTTCTCTGCGCTCCGAATGTTGACAAAGAAGCGGAGAAAACCGATCTACACCTATTTCTGTTGCCTTCTCAGCAAACCATTCGATTCGATCTATATTTTTTGTAGGGGCAAAAGCAATATGAATATTACACTCCCAGTTTTTGGGCTGTACTATTGTTTTCAGGATATTTACGTGACAATGTTTAGGGTTAGCCTGTATGATTTCAGCATCATAAAAACTCCCTTTCCCATCTGTTAAAAGGATCTCATCCCCCTCCTTTTTACGCAGTACCTTTATACAATGTTGCGCTTCCTCGAGAGGTAATTCGGGATTACTCAATATATCGGGTGTATAGAAAATTGTCTTATCCATTCTTCTTAAAAATCAGATCCTCTTTACAAAGATACATACTTCTTCATAAAGAGGACACTACCAAAATGTTTAAATCACTTACTTCTATTCTTCAAAAATAATTTTATTCGCTCCTAATTCTTTTATTTTAGCTAACGACTCTACATGAATCCCCAGCTCGCGCAAACGTCGTCCGCCGTCCTGAAAGCTTTTCTCGATAATAAAGCCCATACCATATAGTTCAGCACCCGACTGTTTAATAATATCATATACACCTACCGCAGCATTTCCGTTTGCAAGAAAGTCATCAATAAATACCACCTTATCGTCCTTTGTAAGAAAATCACCACTTACCGATACAGTATATTCCTTGTCTTTTGTAAAAGAATATACTGTAGTAGACAACATATTCACCATTGTTTTAGGCACGGCCTTTTTTACGAAAACAACAGGCAGCTCAAGTAAGTATCCCAGCATAATAGCCGGAGCAATACCACTAGCTTCAATTGTAACAACTTTGTTGATAGGCATATTCCCAAAACGACGAACAAACTCAACGCCTATCGATTTCATCAGAATAGGATCCATCTGATGATTGATAAAACTATCTACTTTAAGGATTCCTCCTTCAAAACTTTTTCCGTCTTTTAGAATACGATCTTTAAGTAATTTCATTGTAATATTTTTTATTCCTTAATACGGATAACAACATTAGCGATTATAGCAACTACACCTCCTGTAGTAATACCGGACGAGAAAATACCGCTTATGGTAGCAGGCATCTGCGAAAGAATATTAGGTACTAGTTCAACTCCCAGCCCACATGCAAAGCTTACTGCAAGTACAAGTATTGCTTTTCTGTCGATATCCTGAGAAGCAATAATACGCACACCTGAGGCAGCTACCGTACCGAACATCAAAAGTGTAGCTCCACCCAATACAGGCTCAGGCATAATAGAGAATATACCTCCAACAAAAGGGAAAGCACTCAGAATAACCAGAAATGCGGCAATATAATAACCTACACGACGACTGGCAACACCTGTCAACTGTATCAAACCATTGTTTTGAGCAAATATTGAATTCGGGAAAGAGTTGAGCACTCCTGCTAAAGCAGAATTTATACCATCGGCCAATACGCCTCCTTGTACACGTTTCATAAACTTAGGACCTTCAATAGGTTCTCCACCAATCATCGAATTGGCTGTAATATCACCATAAGCTTCTATCGAAGTTATAAAGTAGATAAGAGCAACCGCGATAAATGCAGACAGGTCAAAGCCCAGACCATACTTAAACGGCTGAGGAATTGTTATTGCCCCTATCGCTCCCATCTTAGAGAAATCTATCCAGCCCATAAAATAAGCAGTCACATATCCTATGATAATACCTATGATAATAGAGCTCATGCGGATATATTTATTCCTTATACTGTTCAATACAAGTATAGAAACAAGAACAAGTGCAGCCAGACCTAAGTTCTGCATACTGCCAAATGATCTTGCACCCTCAACACTCATCGCATTGAAACCTCCTCCACAAGAAATAATAGCCACTTTTATAAGAGAAAGTCCTATCATTGTAACCACTATACCTGAAACAAGAGGAGTGATAATCTTTTTTGTATATTTAAGTAATCGGCTAACTATCATTTCCACAGGTGATGCGGCAATACATACTCCGAATATAGCGGCAAGTATAGCAGCTTCGCCCATATCACCTTTGGCGGCAAAACTAGCGGTAAGCGCACCAATGAAGGAGAAACTTGTACCTTGTATACAAAGCAGGCCGCAACCTACGGGGCCAAACTTACGGCATTGTATAAATGTAGATATACCCGACGCCAATAAAGCCATAGAAACAAGAAACCCTGTTGTTTCGACAGTAAAATTTAGAGCCTGGGAAATAATCAGCGGAGGGGTTATGATAGCTATAAATATAGCCAAAAGATGCTGTAAACCGGCAAAGACAGCCTCTTTAAATGGAGGATTATCTTCTATCTGATAAATAAGATCTGTTTTGCGAATCGGTTGGATAAATTTATCAACCTCATTTTCTGTCATTTCCATTTGAGCCTCCTTCTTTTTTGATTATTAACCTTTTATATTCATCGATTCCATATTGAAGCTATATACTTCTTCAATCGGAATAGCATTTCTTTCTATAGTATTGATGTCTTTAGCTTCTTCAGTCCACAAAAAAGGGAAAAAACTATATGCATAGTCAGGGCGCAGATGCATTACATCCTGTTGCCAGCCATCCCACCTCATACCGGGATAAAATTCATCCATATCTGTCTCGAAGCAGAATAAAAGAAACTGGCTATATTCCATTTCCAAAGGAATCCATTGAAGCATATCGGGAGCAAAGTAGTATAGGTTTCCGGCGTCTTCTCCCAAAAAACCTCCGTTAATTGCATAAAACCCGCCGATGGCATCGTCTGCAACCAATAAATATGGAGCAGGTTCTCCAAATTCAGAAAAAGATTTACCCATATTCCAGTCGGGAAGAGTTCTTTTCATACGATCACTGCCTGATCCAAGAATACGAATCCATCCATTGTCTATTAATAGCCCGCCTGTTTCGTAGATAATTGCTCCCATCAGAGAGCGTGTGGTAACTTGTGTGTGTATCAGACTTTTTTCGGCTCGTTGACGCTCGCAAGGCAGAATTTCCACCTTGTTTTTGGCCTGATCAATCCATTTTTTTACAATCGGCCAACCCGGGTCTTCCGTGTTTACAAGCTCTTGTAGCGTACGCATTGGCACATATACTGATGGTAAAACGTCGTTTACCTCATTTTTAATTTAAGGTGCAAAAGTAGTATATTTATAGATATTCTCTAAATAATTAATGAAAGAATAATAGAATATATCCGGACACACTACTAAACATACATTTAAACAATTGATTATAAGAACAAAAAGTCAACCTAATCAATTATAAAAGAATACAA
Source organism: Dysgonomonas mossii (assembly GCF_004569505.1). Taxonomy (NCBI): domain Bacteria; kingdom Pseudomonadati; phylum Bacteroidota; class Bacteroidia; order Bacteroidales; family Dysgonomonadaceae; genus Dysgonomonas; species Dysgonomonas mossii. The sequence continues at coordinate 92,117 of NZ_SPPK01000005.1, read as the reverse complement.
AATATCGGCTGTTTGCAGTATTAAAAATCCCATTCAACAAAAAAAGAATGTCCAAGTTCCGACAATTTTTATTAAATTTATACCCATAAAAGCGTGAAATACTGTATTTTTAACCATTTCCTAATTGCTAGGATTACCGAAGGGTTAAATTATATTCACAAATAATAGATTATATAGAGCATTCATTTGTAGATAAATAAACTATCCACATGAAACAGTTTTGTCTAAAAAGAAAGTTCTAGTTCACATATAAAATAAACACAATGACTCATTTACCATCTATAATTAGCGATTTAGCTTTTATATTGATAATTGCGGGAATAATAACCATCATATTCAAATGGTTAAACCAACCTTTAGTATTAGGGTATATAGTTGCAGGATTCTTGACAGGTCCACACTCCAGTTTTTTCCCTACAGTTACCGATGCTGAAAATATAAATATCTGGGCAGAGATTGGTGTTATATTCCTCTTATTTGGTATGGGGCTTGAATTTAGCTTCAAGAAACTCATCAGTAATGGAAAGACAGGGTTTATAACACTCATTATGATTGCCATAGGGCTCGGTGTATCCGGTTACTTTATCGGGCTATGGCTCGGATGGGGTACATGGAACAGTCTTATATTAGGCTGTATGCTCTGTTTATCGTCCACTACTATTATCGTAAAAGGATTTGAAGACCCGAAATATAGAGGCAAACGTTTTACAGAAGTAGTTTTCGGCATACTTATATTTGACGACCTTTTTGCCATCCTTGTCATGGTATTTATGGGAACGATTGCCGTAAGCCGCCACTTTGAAGGCACCGAAATGTTGCTCAGCTTAGGGAAACTGATCTTCTTTATGGTCGTATGGGTTGTATGTGGTATATTCCTTATACCTACCTTTCTCAAAAAAGCAAAAAAATGGCTCAATGATGAAACACTGCTTATCATTTCCTTAGGCTTGTGTTTGGGTATGGTAGTCTTTGCTACAGAAGTTGAACTTTCTTCGGCATTGGGCGCATTTATCATGGGATCTATTTTAGCAGAAACAATAAAGCTTGAAAAAATAGAAACCCTAACCAAACCGATAAAAGATTTTTTCGGAGCCGTCTTTTTTGTTTCGGTGGGTATGATGATGAATCCTACCGTAATACAAGAGAACTTCGTGAGTGTAATCATAATTACATTGGCCGTTTTATTAGGAAAAATAATATTCACTGCTGTAGGAGCACGCTTATCCGGCGAATCGATGTTAGTATCTATCCAGTCGGGATTCAGTATGGCTCAGGTTGGCGAGTTTGCTTTTATCGTGGCAAGTTCGGCTATAGCCTATCAATTGGCAGACAATTTTATTTACCCTATCATTATTGCCGTTTCTATACTTACTACGTTTACTACTCCATACCTTATGGCTGCAAGTATTCCTTTTTATAATTGGATGATGAAAACCATACCCGACTCATGGAGGCAGAAAATACTTGAAAAAGACGAAAGGCTTGAAAATCCTAAAAATCAAAGTGACTGGAGTGTATTTTTAACTAATTACATATCGAATGTCATTGTTTTCATATCATTATGTATTGGTGCTATTATCGTTACATCGAGCTTCATCGCTCCATTTATCAACGAACATATAGCAGAACCTTGGGGAAATATTATTTGCCTTGTAATCACTTTTCTGGCTATCTCTCCAATTCTCAAAGGGCTTGTCTATAGAGGAGGGCAACAGCCTTACCTGATATTGAAACTTTGGCAACGAAGTGTAAGAAACCGGATTATACTATCTTCGTTAATACTCCTTCGGTTTATCATTGCTTATGCTTTTATCTATGTTCTCTTATGGCTGTTTCTAACCATCCCTATTTGGGTATCGGTACTGATTGCTGGCGTGCTTATCTTCCTTGTGATACAATCGAAGCACCTGCTCAAGCTATATTGGAAAATAGAATACAGGTTTGTAGTAAACTTCAACCAGAGAATATTGGAAGAAAGACGAAGAAATTCCCTAAAGCAGAACGGTGGAGTAGTCGTTTACGATCTCGACAATACAAACTGGATAGAAAGCAACCTGTATGTAGGGAAATTCAAACTGGAACCCGGTTCTGAATATGAGCATAAAATGCTTAAGGATACCGACTTCAGGCAACGATACGATCTGATCATCATTACAGTACGCAGAGGCGAAGAAGATCTATATTTTCCGAACGGAGACTTTGTGCTAGAGTCCGGCGACCTGCTCTTAGTGGCCGGAAACATTATGAATATTGACCGCCTGATGACTATGAAGAATTGCATAACAATGTTCAAGAGTACTTTGCGGACAATACACGAATTCTCTAAGCAACAAGACAATGATCCGCATTCTAACATCAAATGTATATCACTTATCGTGGAAGAAAATTCTGTTCTGAATAACAAAAGCCTATACGAATCGGAAATGGGCAAAGAAAAGAAATGCTTTGTCGTGGGATTTGAGAGTAAAGGAACTGTTAAGATCAATCCTCCGGCAAATACAACCTTCTCTACTGGAGATATTTTGTGGATTATCGGAGATAAGCAAAGTATATATGGTTTTGTAAAAGAAAATCTTCATCTATAAAAAGTTAGAAAGATAAATCGGGATATAATTTTTTAGCAACAAGAATAATGAATATTTACAAAGCAACTTTGGATGATATTAGCGATCTGATCCGACTTCGGATTGATTTCTTGACAATGGATCAGGGACGTTTATCAGATCAGAACGAAAAGGAGATCCGGGCTCAACTAAAAGTTTATTTGGCAAAGCATATCCCGTTGGAAGATTTCATAGCTGTGATAGCTAAACACCCAACAGGCAAAATAGCATCTGCCGCATTCCTCATCATACAAGAAAGGCCTGCAAACCCTTCTTTTATCACAGGATTGACAGGTACATTGCTAAATGTTGTTACTTATCCTGAATTCAGGCGCAAGGGCATTGCTTCACAAGTTATTCGAGAGATCATAAATGAAGCGAGACAGAAAGGGGTTTCTTCTATCGATCTGTACGCAACAGATGACGGTAAGGAACTATATAAAAAATTAGGTTTTGTAGAGCCTTCATATACATCCATGCGCTTAAAATTATGACAGACAAAAACAATCATCTATTTTTGTCGTTATATTTTAAACATTTTGATCGCAATATATGCTGATTCAGTTTCTTTTTATACTTGCCGCAATTATTGTAGGCGCGCGTTTGCAAGGTATCGGCCTTGGAGTGATGGGTGGTCTCGGATTGGCTATTCTGGTCTTCGGGTTTGGTTTGGAGCCAACCTCCCCTCCTATCGACGTGATGCTGATGATAGTCGCTGTGATAGCAGCAGCGGGCTGTATGCAGGCAGCAGGCGGGCTCGACCTTATGGTATCCCTTGCGGAAAAATTCCTGCGTAAACATCCCCAACGGATCACACTGTTCAGCCCAATCGTCACATATCTATTCACATTCGTAGCCGGAACAGGGCATGTCGCCTACTCCGTACTGCCGGTGATAGCCGAAGTAGCACGAGAAACGAAAATACGCCCCGAGCGACCTCTTTCAATTGCCGTAATCGCTTCACAACAAGCCATAACCGCCAGCCCAATCTCTGCGGCAACGGTTGCCCTATTGAGCATGCTTGCCGGATACAATATATCCTTACTCAACATTCTAATGATAAGCATACCCTCAACCCTGATAGGAGTATTGCTTGGTGCATTAGTGAGTATGCGCATGGGAAAAGAATTGCATGAAGACCCTGAATATCTTAAACGCCTCGGTGCAGGAATGTTCAGCCAAGATAAAGTCTCTGACAAAAAAAAATATAGTCTAAAAAGTAAAGCAGGGTTATCCGTCCTTATCTTTATATTGGCTACCGTTCTCATTATTCTTTTCGGATCTATAGATGGGTTAAGGCAGATAGGAAGTAAAACGCTCAATATGCCCATCATTATAGAGATACTGATGCTTTCGGCTGCTGCACTCATTCTGCTCTTAACACGTACCGATGGTATAAAAGCGGCTCAGGGGTCTGTATTCGTCGCAGGAATGCAAGCGGTAGTTGCCATCTTTGGTATTGCATGGATGGGAGATACTTTTATCAACGGCAATATGGAGCAACTTCGTGCTTCTATAGAAGGGGTTGTTACCTCCATGCCCTGGATATTTGGTGTCGCCTTATTTGTTATGTCTATTCTATTATACAGCCAAGCTGCAACCGTACGGGCATTGATGCCATTAGGTATTGCTCTGGGTATATCGCCCTGGATGCTTATCGCATTGTTCCCTACAGTCAACGGGTACTTTTTCTTACCCAACTACCCAACAGTAGTGGCTGCTATCAATTTTGACCGCACAGGAACAACCCGCATCGGACGATGGGTACTCAATCACTCGTTTATGATTCCGGGGCTGGTGGCTACGATCACCGCTGTATGCGTAGGGTTATTAATCATCACTTTAACAGGTCTATAAAATACACAAAATGAAAACAGAGAAAGAGAAAATGCTGGCAGGCGAATATTATGATCCGGGAGATACCGAATTGATTACACGCTGGCATTTGGCAAAAAAACTAACACAGCAATACAACCAAACAGCAAGCGACGATAAAGAAACGCTAGATAAACTGCTCGGTCAGATCCTTGGATCGAAAGGAGAAAACGTTTGGATTACTGCACCTTTTTATGTCGATTATGGTGAAAATATCCATATTGGAGACAATTGCGAAATCAATATGAATTGTGTGTTTCTTGATTGCAACAAAATAACAATCGGGAATAATACAGGCATAGGCCCCAATGTACAGATATACGCTGTTTCGCATCCCGTAAACCCGAATGAACGCTTATCTTACAATACGGATGAGAATGCTGCGCCTTCGTTCTGGAAAATAGATTCGGCTCCGGTTACTATCGGTTCCAATGTATGGATATGCGGCGGATCTATTATACTTGCCGGTGTAACTATCGGCGACAATACTACTATCGGAGCAGGGAGTGTGGTCACAAAATCGATTCCTGCAAATTGTCTTGCAGCAGGCAATCCATGTAAAGTAATAAGAGAATTAAAGTAAATTGAGTTTGCTTTTCGTTTTTTTAATTACATTTACACCGATACTCTACAACAAAACATTATTACACCAGAAATAAACTGTAAAATATTGCTTAAACCACTCCTGAAATATTACATCACAATATTCAGCTTTATCTGCTTAAACTTTACTTCGCTAAATGTATTGGCACAAGATAATGCGGATGATTCTATACCTGTGCGCATTGGGCAAAATATAGAAAAGCCTATCTATTCTAACGAAAAGAAAAAGCACAGTTCGTTTTACACCTGGGCGTGGGGAAAACATTACAGAGACGTATACTACAAACCCATCACAGCCAAAGCAGCGTCTTTAGATTCATCCTATGGAGGGTTATCCATTATCAGCGAACGCCCGATGCTTCATGCGTTTATTCTGAAGAACAAACGAGACCAGCTATTTATGCTAAAGCCACTTGGCGGTTCTTCAAGCTTTTTGGAGTCCAAATTTTTCAGAGATGTATATCATCATGAAGATTTTAAAGATACATATCTGGATGATTTTATTACTGAAGCGTATACAATCGTTCATCCATATATGTTTCTTGTGTCGGAAAAGTTGGCAAGGTCGGCAAATATTTGTTCGATGAATACCCGTATTTACTACATGCTTGACGACGGAACGGACACGATTATAGACGATAATCAACTAAAGAATAAACTCGTAAGCATATCAGAGTTGCCCGCTTTGAAGAATAAAAAAATCCTCACCAATGTAGAGACATTAATAGATAGCCTGCACAGTACAAATCCTACATCAGTAGATCAGGACTTATATATCAAGATGCGATTGTTTGATATGCTTATCGGCGATTGGAACAAAGTCTCGGAAAACTGGTACTGGGTATCAACTCCGAAAGGTGATTCTGTTGTATATCAACCTCAGGTGATAGACAGAAGCCATGCTTTCTCTAAGGTAGACGGTTTTCTCTTCAAAGGACTATTAGGGATGCTGGGTGTCGGCTTTATTACCAACTATGAAGCTCATATAAAAAATATCAAGAAAATAAATACACTGGCTCAGCCTCTCGATATTGCAATTACACAAAGAAGCACAGCCGAAGATTGGCAAGAGCAAGCACGAATATTAAAATTAGACTTAACAGATAGAGATATAGACAATGCGTTTTCAGCACTACCGAAGGAAATGCAAAATGAGGATATCAACAAACTAAAAGAAAGACTTAAAGCCAGAAGAAAAAATCTGGAGGATATCGCTTTGAAATATTATACTACTCTACAAAAGAATCCGGTTATAACGGGTACAGATAGAAACGAGAAGTTTGTAATAGATCAGAATGGAAAGGAATTGCACATACGCATCTTTGATAAAAACACCAATAAGCTAACTTTCGACAAAAAATATTCACCAAAACGGACAAAAGAAATATGGCTATACGGACTAGGAGGTGAAGACAGCTTCGAAGTAAATAAACGGAGAAGAAATATTGCGATCTTACTTATTGGGGGTAACGATAATAACGACTATGATGTAAAACAGGGGAATAACGTATTTATTTACGAATCGAAGTCAGAAAAAGAACAGCTAAAAGCCATCAACAACGCAAAAGTAATTATCCCTAACGACGAAAGTGCGTTGGAGTATGACTATCAGCGATTGAGACATACATCACTTTCTGTGACTCCGATAGGAATCTATGACTCCGATTTGGGTTTGAATCTCGGGACATCCTTTTCGTACACGGTATACGGCTTTAGGCGAGCTCCTTATACTCGAAGACATCAGATAAGCTACGATTTAAACAATGGGTTTATATATCAGGGAATTTTTCCAAGCTATGATGAGAAAAAAAGCCTGCACGTATTGGCTCTAGTGGGTAGCCCTTCTTATTTTAGCAACTTCTTCGGGTTCGGAAACAACACGGATGGTTATAAAAATAAGAACAAGAATTACAATCGTGTTAATATCAAAAAGTATATGCTAAAGCCGTCTTTGTATTACAATATCAACAAAGACCAGACATTCAACATCTATGCTTCCATAGAATCGTATCAAGTGAAAAACCCTAAAAATCGTGATCGCTTCATCAATACATTTTACGATGATGGCAACTCGATATTCTCTACCAAATACTTTGTTGATCTTGGCGCGGCGTATGAGTTCAATAAGAAAATGCAATCTTTTGTTTCGTCTGTCAAGTTCTCCGTTTCATCAGGATGGACTGTGAACGTAACCAAACCTCAGAACAATTTTGCCTATACAACAGGAGAATTCGGTTTGAATCTTAAACTAACAGACAGAATTACTTTTGCAACTCTACTTAAAGGAAAGAGCCTGTTCTCTGACAAATATGATTTCTTTCAGGCAGCAACAACCGAACTGAGAGGATATCGGAGTAACCGCTTCATCGGTCGTCATTCATTCTATCAGTACTCCGATATACGGCTTGATATGGGACGGCTCAACAATCCCCTCACTCCGCTTAACTATGGAGTGTTTGTTGGAGTAGATCATGGACGTGTATGGTATCCTGACGATGTTTCACAAAAGTGGCATTCTTCTTATGGAGGAGGATTCTGGTTAACATTACTCCGCAAGTTCACAGGTAAATTCTCTTATTTTGGTTCGAGCGATGCCAACAGGCTAATGTTTGAGCTTGGTATGGGATTTTAAGTCTGCAGTTGAGAAGAAATCACTTGTTACGCTGTCATCCTAAACGACATGAAGAACCTCTTGCAAACAAAACAGACTGTGTTTTATAATCCATAATTTATCTTATATCAGTTACTGATCAGGACAAAAAAGTGACAGATAAAAACAGGCTAAAAAGTGTCACTTTTGTCACCTTTTATTCTCAAAACATCCAGTAATAAACTCACAATGTGAGCCTTAATAAGAATATGAAATTATCTTATAAAAATCGCATTTTGTCACTTTTTAAACTTTATGATGTTGGAAATAAAAAAGATGTTGGAATAAGTTCTTTTTCATAACTGTAAAAAATAATGTAGATTTGTATCTGTAATACTTTCAGAAGAAATTTGTAACAAAAAAATAGTTAGCCCGTGAAAACAGAAAATGAAGACAAGATAAGCGGATTACCTGAAAACGCTTTTCATGAGCTCAAAGAGGGAGAAGAGTACAACCCCATAATGTCTCCCAATAAGCAATACAAAGAAGTTACGCCATGGTCGGTTATGTGGGGACTGCTGATGGCCGTTTTGTTTAGTGCTGCAGCAGCCTATCTGGGTCTGAAAGTAGGACAAGTATTCGAAGCCGCTATTCCTATCGCTATTATTGCCGTAGGGCTATCAAGTGCTACCAAGCGCAAAAACGCACTTGGAGAAAATGTCATAATACAATCCATTGGGGCAAGTAGCGGGGTTATTGTAGCCGGAGCTATATTCACCCTGCCCGCACTTTACATCCTGCAAGCTAAATATCCGGATATTTCGGTCGATTTCTTTCAGGTGTTTCTTAGTTCGTTGCTGGGAGGTATTTTAGGAATCTTGTTCCTTATTCCTTTCCGTAAATACTTTGTTTCCGATATGCACGGAAAATATCCTTTCCCCGAGGCTACCGCCACTACACAAGTACTGGTATCGGGCGAAAAAGGAGGAGATCAGGCCAAGCCCCTTATTATAGCCGGGCTGATCGGAGGACTTTATGACTTTGTTATAGCCACATTCGGTACATGGGGCGAAACCTTCACATCACGTGTGATACCTTATGGTGAGACCTTAGCCAATAAAGTGAAGATGCTATTCAGCGTTAATGTTGGAGCAGCAGTTCTCGGCTTGGGATATATCGTAGGACTAAGATACGCCGCTATCATCTGTGCCGGCTCTGCATTGGTTTGGTTTGTTCTTGTTCCTCTTCTGCCATTATTAGGAGATACGACACTGCAAATGTTAAATCCTGCACCTTATTTGCCGGGAGGAGGGCTTATTGACGGAATAGCATCTGCCAGCCCTGAAGTGATATTCTCATCTATGGCACGCCATATTGGTATCGGAGGTATTGCAATGGCAGGTATAATCGGTATCATTCGGTCATGGCCTATTATCAAAAGTGCTGTAGGACTTGCTTCTAAAGAGTTTAAAGGAGGTAATAAAGATGCATCGAAAATAGATAAGCGCACTCAGCTTGATCTCCCCATGAAAATAATTTCTATCGGAGTAATAGTCGCTTTGCTTGCAACATTCATTTTCTTCTATCTGGGTGTAATGCACAATCTGTTCTACGCTGTCATAGCTATTCTGGTGGTAGCTATAATTGCGTTCTTATTCACCACCGTAGCTGCCAATGCGATTGCCATAGTAGGAACAAACCCTGTTTCGGGGATGACACTGATGACCCTTATCCTTGCCTCAGTTATCATGGTGGCAGTAGGACTGAAAGGGACTTCGGGTATGGTAGCAGCCCTGATTATGGGAGGGGTGGTATGTACGGCCCTGTCTATGGCGGGAGGATTTATAACCGACCTAAAGATCGGTTATTGGCTGGGAACGACTCCGGCTAAACAACAATCGTGGAAGTTTCTAGGAACACTCGTTTCTGCTGCAACAGTAGGAGGAGTAATGATCATATTGAACGATACGTACGGCTTTACCGGAGAGGGTGCTCTTGTAGCTCCACAGGCTAATGCAATGGCTGCCGTTATAGACCCGTTGATGTCGGGTACAGGTGCGCCATGGATACTATATGGCATTGGTGCATTGATCGCTCTATTGCTTACATTCTTTAGAGTGCCGGCTCTTGCCTTTGCTTTAGGAATGTTTATCCCGCTTCAACTGAATGTGCCGCTATTGGTTGGTGGTGCAGTAAACTGGTATGTAGGCAGTCGTAGCAAAGATAAAGCATTAAATTCGGCACGATTGGACAAAGGAACATTATTGGCATCAGGATTCATTGCCGGAGGTGCTTTGATGGGAGTTGTTAGCGCAACCTTACGTTTCGGAGGAGTTGATCTTGTTGACAAAGAGTGGCTAGACTCTGCCGGTTCACAATGGCTCGCATTGTTCATGTATGCGGTAATCATATTCTATCTGGGCTATTCATCAATGAAGGCTAAAAAAGACGGACTGAAATAAGACGAGATATATGTTAGTTTGAAACAAAAGCAGATGATTGATGATTTTGTAAACTTAACAACAGAAAACCTTACCGATGAGCACTTATGCTGCATTATCCGTAGTAAAAAGACTCATCAAGGTATTGAAGCAAAAAGACAATGGCTCTCAGACAGACTGACTGAGGGCCATGTCTTTAGAAAACTAAATGCAAAAGCTACAGTTTTTATTGAATATGCCCCTTTGGAAACGGCTTGGGTTCCCATAATCGGCGACAACTATTACTATGTATATTGCTTGTGGGTTTTAGGCAATTACAAAGGAAAAGGGTATGGAAGATCGTTGATAGAGTATTGCTTGGCTGATGCAAAGAAAAAGGGCAAATCGGGCATCTGCATGCTCGGAGCACAAAAACAAAAATCGTGGCTCTCTGACCAATCATTTGCAAAAAGGTTTGGGTTCGAGGTTGTTGATACGACCGACAATGGATATGAATTACTGGCACTTTCTCTTGACGGAACAACACCTCAGTTTGCACAAAACGCCAAGAGCCTGAAAATAGAAAACAAAGAGCTTACAATATATTATGATATGCAATGTCCTTATGTCTATCAGAGTATTGAGATGACAAAAGAGTATTGCGAAACGAACAACGTCCCGGTGTCATTAATTCAAGTGGATACGCTGCAAAAGGCAAAAGAGCTGCCTTGTGTTTTCAACAACTGGGGAGTGTTTTATAAAGGAACTTTTGAGACAGTGAATCTGTTAGATATATCCTACTTGAAGAGAATACTCAAAGGCTGAAAATATACTTCCTTATACGACCTTTTTCTTCAAACCAAATCTGAATCCTTTCTCGGCAACATATACACCAAATAGAATAAACACAGACCCTAGAAGAGCAACCAATGTAATATGTTCATCTATTACAATGGCAGAAGTAAGCAATGTTACCAGCGGTACGAAGTAGATATAGTTGGATGTCTGTACAATACCAAGTTCTTTTACAGCTGTGTTCCATGCTATAAAACAAAGCAATGAAGCAATCAGCCCTAAGAACAACAGGTTAGCAATAATAACAGGCTGCACAAGCAGTTCAGGATGAAGGGATGAAGGGCTAAAAGCAAGAAAAGGAAGCATGGTAATTATACCATAAATAAATACCTTACGGGTAATAAAAAGTGTTGAATAACGCCCGTTGACCTTGCGCAATACAATCCCATAAAAAGCCCACGACAGGGCAGACAGTATTGTCAGAATATCACCTAGAGGATTGATCTGCAATATAAAGCTACCATTGAAAACAACCAAGCCAACCCCAAGCAGAGCTGTGAGAGAACCAAATATAAGGGATGCTTTCAATTTTTCCTTTCTGTACATCAAGTAAGAAAGGAAGGCAGTAAATATAGGAGAGGTACATATAATAAGAGATACATTGGATGCCAGCGTTATTTGCAATGCCGTATTTTCGAATACAAAATAGAGGGAACCACCGCATAGTCCGGCGGCAACAAACAAAAGCTCATCTTTAACAGATTTAGCAAAAAGCCTTTTCGGGCAGACAAACCAAATACCTATATATGCCAACAGGAAGCGATAAATCAGAATTTCGGAAGGAGATAATCCATACCCTATAAGAACCTTTGTGGAAACAAAGGTAGTACCCCAAACAATTACTGTGAGAATAGCAATAGTATGATACCAGTAGTGTTTAGATATAGCCATAGCGTTTTGTTGAGATAAACCTGAATGAGATTGCAAAAGTAATAGGTATTATCTCATATGGCAACGATCTGCTAAACAATCTTCAGAACAGCGTGCAAAAGAATTATATCTGTCTATATATTAAGATGGTATAAAGCATATGGAGAGTGGAAACAAACAGACTATCTGATTTGTTTTAATTAAAATATATTCGGATATTAGAGGATAGTATTCATAAATATAATAACATATCATGAAATTCTTTATCGACACAGCGAATTTGGATCAAATCCGCGAAGCTAACAATTTAGGAGTATTAGACGGAGTAACTACCAATCCGTCCCTTATGGCAAAGGAAGGAATAAAAGGAGTAGAAAATCAACGGAATCATTATTTGGAAATCTGCAAAATTGTAGATGGAGATGTCAGCGCAGAAGTGATTTCAACGGATTATGAAGGGATGATACGTGAGGGTGAAGAGCTTGCGGCTTTACACAAAAACATTGTCGTGAAAGTCCCTTGTATAGAGGATGGAATCAAGGCGATTAAATATTTCACGAAGAAAGGAATCCGCACTAACTGCACATTGGTATTTTCAGTTGGTCAGGCTTTATTAGCAGCAAAAGCTGGGGCTACCTATGTATCTCCATTTGTTGGGCGCCTTGATGATATTTCAAGTGATGGCATCGAGTTGGTAAGCAAGATTGTAGATATGTACACTACTTATGATATGTCTACTCAGGTGTTGGCTGCATCTATCCGCAGTACTCAACATATTATACAGTGTATCGAAGTCGGGGCTGATGTTGCTACTTGCCCGTTGTCTGCAATCAAAGGATTACTGAAACATCCTCTTACAGATAGCGGATTAGCCACATTCCTCGCCGATTATAAAAAAGTAAATGGATAAAACTAAAATATCTTTTGTTGTTCTGAGTGAAGTGAAGAATCTATTTTGAGTCTGGCTATAAAGATGCTTCGTTTCCCTCAGGATGACAAAGAGATTGTAAGTGATGGTTTAATATAAAATCAGGATTCTACTTCTTTAGCTTGAATAAGAATTCCAAGCCCCCTTCTTTTCTATTTTTAGCAATAATAGAACCATTGTGAAACGCGATGGCATTCTTAACGATAGAGAGCCCTAAGCCGGAGCCCCCTGTATCACGTGTACGGCCTTCGTTGACTCTATAGAAGCGTTCGAATAAGCGTTTCAGGTGTTTTTCATCAGAGATTCCTACCCCTGTATCGTAGAATGAGAAGTAATAATAGTCTTTGTCTTCGTTGTATACACTTACACATATCGTTACATCTTCTCCTGCATAGCGAATGGTATTATCCACCAAATTACGAAAGATGGAATATAACAAACTCCTATTCCCATTTATCGCCAAACTTTCAGGAATATTATTGGTTGTCATTACTATATTTTTGCTCTGCAAAGCTGTCGCAAGATCGTCATTCAATTCATTAAGCAACTGATAAATGTTCACTTCTTCTTTTCGGAAAGAAGTGGGTGCCTCTTCTATTTTAGTTATAAGGCTCATATCTCCGATCAATTCAGAGAGGATGATCGTCTGATTGTAAGCCTTGCTTATAAAGTGCTGCTTCTTATTTTCGTCTAAAGCCGATTGTACAAGGACTGTTTCAAGATATCCCCGTATGCTTGTTACAGGTGTGCGCAATTCGTGTGCTATATTGCTTGTCATTTCCTGTTTCAGTAGTCGGGTTTTTTCTTCCTCTGTCATGTCATTCAGTACGATCTCAAAACTACGGTCTTCGAATATATTCAACCGCAGAATAAATAGTCTTCCATGCTTTCTGATATGTATCTCAAAATAATTTTCTTCCTTATCTTCACGCGACAGAAAATCATTGAGTTCATCAAAAGCACTGTCTGAGAATATTTCTTTGGGGTTGCTGTTCGGTTCACTCGAAATTGTGTTGAGATATTGAATAAATAGCCCATTATAAAATTCAACATTTCTATCTGCCGAAAAGAAACAAATTCCCTCTTCGGATGAATGAACGTGTTGCAATAACTTCTCTCGTTCGAGAGCTATTCGCTTTTGGCTTCTTCTTAGCTGTTTGTAATTTTCTACAAGTTTGGTACTTATTTGCCCCAATTCATCATTCGGAAAATCAAGCTTCGGAAGCTTATCACTATCTGAAGTCATTACAAAATCTCGAAGCTGCCTGATGGATTTTCCAAAACGGTTTGTTATGGCATTGAGCAGAATGAGTATAATAAAGAAAAATGCAAGGATGAAATACAAAAATAAATTATCAGGCTCCAAAAAACGACGTGTTTGGATATCATACGGAAGGGCTACCCGAACATAACCGTTGCCTATTTTCTTTGCATAATATAGATATTCCTTGTTGAGAGAAGCAGACATTCTTATATTACTTCCTCGTCCTTTTGCTATTGCAGCTTGTACTTCGGGGCGCATTGTATGATTTTCGAGAGTATGCACATCTTTTACAGAGTTGTCGTACAATACATTCCCGTCATTATCGATTAAGGTAAGGCGTATATTTGAGGGAAGAAGCTGTTCGAGGCTATCCAGAGACAGGAAGCCATGACTAGAGTTAATGATTTCGGCATAAGCATCCAATTTTTCTTCCAATGCTTCAGTTCTCAACCTCCGCTCCCTCGACTGCTCGAACACAAAGATTCCGGCAGTAAATAGAGTGAAAATAATAGCAAAGTATAAAAACAATCGTTGCTTATAAGTCAGCTTCATTATTCTCCTATATTAAATCTATAACCATAACCCGAACGATTGGCGATAAGTGAGGAGTATTCTCCCATTTTTTTTCTCAGGCGGGCAATATGCACATCCACAGTCCGCTCTGTAATATAAGGGGTTTCACGCCATACAGTCTGGATAATATCTTCACGAGAAAACACCTTATCTACATTTGTTGCCAATAAGGCAAGTATCTCAAACTCGGTTTTTGTAAGTGCTACTTTTTCTCCATCCACAGTTAATTCTTTTTTGTCCATATTGATCACAATACCGGCAAAGGTTAACTCAGTAGTTGACTCTTTTGTATTTTTTTTGACTTCCAGTCTTTTTACCACTGCCTTGATACGAGCAATGACTTCCTTTATAGAGAATGGCTTCGAAATATAATCATCTCCTCCCACCGAGAAACCAGTAAGCATATCATTCTCGGTATCTTTGGCCGTTAAGAAAACAATAGGAATATTATTGCCTTCTTTCCTCAGCTTTTCCGCCATTTTGTAGCCGGACATTCCGCCCATCATCACATCAAGGAGGATAAGAGAAAAATCGGGGTTCAATTTCTTAAGGGCTTCTTCTGCCGAATAAGCTAATTCAACGTCAAAGCCTTCGTTGCTTAAATTGAATTCTAATATCTCGCAAATGTCTTTCTCGTCATCAACGATCAGAATCTTATTTCCCATACATTCTGTATTTACTCTTTACAAAGATAAGCTATTCAAGAAATTACTCATCTTTTTTTTCGATTTTTCCTATTTTACCCGAGTGTTTAAGAACTTTGGCATCAACATAAAAGACAATCTCTTCTACGATATTGCTACAATGATCTCCAATGCGCTCCAACTTGCGAATAAGCAGTAAAAGCTTCAAGCCGCAATATATAAAAGTAGGGTTATTTTCCAGATAGACTGTCAATACATCTATGGCATTGCGATAGATATTGTCTACCTCTTCATCTTTGGCTAATATTTTACCGGCTATTTTTGTATTTTCCGACTCGAGAGCTACAAATACATCCGAAAGCATTCCTATCAGTACATCGAATACTCTTTCTAATTGCAACTCTTCCAACAATTGTGAGCCCGGCTTATTGCAGTCATCATCGATCACATATCGGGCTATTCCATCACAGAAATCACCAATACGTTCCAACGTGCTACTAATCTTTATGAGTGATAAGATCAGCCTTAGGTCTACAGCCACAGGACTGTAGAGAGCAATATAGTTTTCACAATCGCTATCTATTTTCAGCTCGAATGCATTCACGCGCTTCTCACGGCTTACAATCTCACGGGCAAGCTCTACATCTCCATTAAGAAAAGATTGTTTTGCTTTTTCTAACTGAGATATAACCAACTTCCACATCTGGTTTACCTCTTCTCTCAGAGCTAACATTTCCCGTTCTGTATGTTTCATCATATTCATCTCTTTCTTCTTTTAATAGTAATTTTAAGAAACTAATTTTAATTCAACCTCCTTCTTAACCGAATCTTCCGGTTATATAATTTTGAGTTTCTTGCTTTTGCGGGTTCAAGAACATCTTTTTTGTCTCGCTGAATTCAACCAATTCTCCTAACATGAAGAATCCGGTTTTATCACTTACCCGAGCCGCTTGTTGCATATTGTGAGTAACAATAACAATTGTATAGTCTTTCTTAAGATTGTGGATCAATTCCTCTATTTTTGAAGTAGAGATCGGGTCGAGAGCCGATGCCGGCTCATCCATCAACAAGATAGAGGGAGAAACGGCTAATGCCCTCGCAATACAAAGACGTTGCTGTTGTCCTCCCGATAATTCGAATGCCGATTTCTTTAGTTTATCTTTCACCTCATCCCATAAGGCTGCTGCCTTGAGAGACTCTTCAACTCGCTGCTCCAAATCTTTTTTACCAGCCATGTCATTCACGCGCAAGCCATAGGCTACGTTTTCAAATATCGATTTGGGAAAAGGATTAGGTTTCTGAAAAACCATCCCCACTCTTTTCCTCAATTCATCTACCTGAACTGTCTTATCGTATATATTTTCATTTTCAATTAAACACTCTCCGGTAAGTCTTGTTCCGTCGATAAGGTCATTCATCCTATTAAAAAGGCGTAGGAATGTAGACTTTCCGCATCCTGAAGGTCCGATGAAAGCCGTAATAGTATTGGCCTCCATTTTCATATTTATACCCTTCAATGCATGAAAGTCTCCGTAATAAAAATCTATATTTTTTGCTTCAATCATTTTCTTATTCTAATTAATTAGTCTTTACTTTTTTGCCGAAGTAACGTCTTAAAACAGTAGCTAAAATATTCATAAACAATACAATGACAATCAATACCAATGCCGTTCCGTAAGCAATAGGACGAGAGGCTTCTATATCGGTACCACTAGTGGCAATTACATATAGATGATATGGCAATGCCATGACCTGATCATACATACTTTCGGGCAACTTAGGCAAGAAATAGGCTGCAACCGTAAATAGAATCGGAGCAGTTTCTCCTGATACACGCCCTATAGACAGAATTAAACCTGTAGTTATATTGGGAAGAGCAGCAGGCAAAACAACCCTACGAATGGTTTGTAATTTAGTTGCTCCCAGTGCCAGACTTCCTGTACGGTACGAATCCGGTACAGCTTTGAGTGCTTCTTCGGTAGTACGAATAATAAGAGGAAGAACAAGCAAGCCAAGTGTTAATGAACCGGCAATAATAGAATCTCCAAAACCGAGCGTATTCACAAATAAAGCCATACCAAAAAGTCCAAAAACAATGGAAGGAATACTCCCCAGATTATTGGTCATTACACGTATGAATTTTACAATCCAGCTGTTACCGGCATATTCATTTGTATAAATAGCAGACATTACTCCCAATGGAAAAGCAAATATCATACTGCCTATAATCAGATACATGGTTCCTACGATAGCCGGAAATATTCCACCCGAGGTCATACCTTCTGTTGGAGCTGAAGTTAAAAACTCCCAATTGATAACACTTATACCGTTGTAGATAATAAATCCTAATATCCAGAAAAGGATACCTACTACAGCTATACCCAGTATACGAAATATAATAAATGCAATGCGCTGACTTAATTTCTTATCCATAACTATAATCCTTTATTATATTGCTTTTTAGAAATTGCCTCAGCTGTAATACTGATAATCATAGTTATCACAAACAGAATACACCCGAGCAAAAACAAAGCCTGATAATGAGCTCCTCCTGCCGGAGCTTCACCTAATTCAGCTGCTATAGTTGCAGGAATTGTCCGCACCGATTGGAACACAGAGTGTGGTATTATAGCTGCGTTCCCCGTAACCATCAACACTGCCATAGTTTCACCTATAGCCCTGCCTATACCTAATACAACTGCGGCTGATATACCCGATATCGAATAAGGAATAACTACTTTGTAAACAGTTTGCCAATGGGTAGCACCCAATGCCAGACTTGCTTCGCGCATAGCACGAGGCGTATTACGCATTGCATCTTCGGCAACAGTTATAATGGTAGGTAATGCCATAATAGCAAGGATAAGGCTACCTGTAAATGCAGTTTCGCCGACAGGTAAGTGAAAAGCCTTTTGCACAATCGGAACCAAAACCACTAAGCCGAAGAAACCATACACTACAGACGGAATTCCCGCCAATAACTCAATAGTTGGCTTCATAAGCTTGCGTGTTCGTTCATTAGCCAGCTCTGATATATAGATAGCGACTCCGAGCCCCAAAGGAAGTGCAATCAGAATAGCAACTATACTCACAAGTAGAGTTCCTAGTATCAAAGGTAATACCCCGAATAAAGGAGCAGGTGTTGCTGTGGGCATCCATTGCTTTCCTCCAAAAAAATCCTCAACATTAATGTTTCCTGTTGTAATCACCTTCACTCCGGGCATATTTGTTGGAGCATATTTTTCGGGTAAAAATGCTATGATATTCGGGTTCTGTGCAATCACTTCACCTAGCTTTTGCGGTAGTAGAGCATAATCTTCTCCAAATTCTTCTTCAGAATACATATTAAAAATATCATCTATTCTGAAAATCTTTATTTCTTCATCTGCTCCGCCAAGCTCTGCCCAATTCGTTATTTCTGAATCAAATATCTCTTTTATTTCAAGAACATTTAATTTGTTAACTGCATTCTTAGAGTTTACAACAAGTGTATAGCCATGTTCGACAGAAGGAGAATTAAACAATCCGAATCCTTCTTTGAATAAGAATATTACGATAAGGAGTATAGCGATGCTTGTAACAGCACCGCTAACTGTTAGTATGCTTTCAACTATCCGCTCTAATATTCGTTTTAGTTGTTTCATGTTATTCCTTTTGTTTCTGAAATCGTTATTTTACAGGGATAAATCCAACGTCCGATACTATTTTCTGTCCTTTAGCTGACAATACATAATCAACAAAAGGTTTTACTGTTTTCTCTGATTTTGCTTCGTAATAGAAGTATAGAGGACGTACAACAGGATAAGTCTTATTCTTGGCATTGGCTACTGATGGCTCTATAAATTTCTTTCCTCCATCATACGATACATGCACTGCTTTCACTGATTTATTAAGATAAGCAAGCCCTACATAGCCTATAGCTCCCTTCGTTTGTCCTACCGACTGGATAATAGCCCCTGTTGCCGGCAAACTCATTATTCCGTTTACATAGTTTTTATTTGCCAGCACATGCTCTCTAAAAAACTCGTAAGTACCCGATGATGTTTCGCGAGAATAAGGAACTATTTTTAAGTCTGCTCCACCTACCTGTTTCCAGTTAGTTATCTTTCCTGTAAAAATACCTTCCAGTTGTTCGCGAGTTAAGTTCGATACTTTGTTCGAAGGATGTACTACTACCGCAAGTGCATCATAGGCGATAATTACCTCTTTCGCCTCTTTCCCTTTATCTTTCAGCTGTTGTCTCTCCGAGAATTTAATTTTTCTTGAGGCTTGTGCGATATCAGTAGTTCCTGCCAAAAGCGAAGATATACCAACTCCACTTCCTCCGCCTGTTACTGTAACAGTTCTGGATGGATTTGCCTTCATAAAACTTTCTGCTTCTTTCTGCGATAAAGGCAATACTGTGTCCGAACCTTTAATCTTTTGAGCACTAACACCAATACTTAATGATAGTAATGCTATAGAAACCAAAATTGTTTTTTTCATAATCTTTTTATTTTTAGTGATATTTTATTCCCTTGTTTTTACAGCAACAAAATTATTACACTGTTGTTACAGCCTCTTTTCTATTTTGTTACGTTTACGTTAAGATTTGTTTCATCAAAAGTCCATCACACAACAACTAATCGACTGTAATATTTATATTTATGAAAAAATATTTGATGTAAGTACCTATATATCCAAGTATACATCCACGGAAAGTTTCTCTAAGATTTAAGATGGCTTTTAGAGTGGTGGGTAATAAGGAGGGGTTGACAATAAGATAATATTATTGTAAGAGCCTGTTTAGATTTTATTTAAACAGGCTCTTATATGTTTTATAAATAAAAAGGAGTACCCTTTGATCTGGTCTGAACAATAGTAGATACCGGACAAGTTACGAATAAAATGTGTTCTCTTTATTCGTTTTTTGAGATAAGATGCTTAGCTTTCCCTTTTCTAAAAATCATCGCATCATTTTTAATGCCCTTGCGCAATATCTTTCTTTGCTCTTGAGGTAGTATAACGATATTTTTGCAAGCATCGGAACAGCAATTATGCATCTTTTGGGCACATTTGGAGCATTGTATAAACAAAAGATGACAACCTTCGTTTGCACAATTAGTATGCGTATCGCAAGGCTCTCCACATTGATGGCAATGAGCTATAACATCATCGGTGATTCGTTCTCCAAGGCGATTGTCGAAAACAAAGTTTTTGCCTATAAATCTCGACTTCAGTCCTTCTGACTTTATTTGGCGGGTATATTCAATAATGCCTCCTTCTAGCTGATAGACGTTTTTGAAGCCTTGGTGCTTGAAATATGCACTCGCTTTTTCGCAACGGATACCACCGGTGCAGTACATCAGTAGTTTTTTAGACTCTTTGTAGTCCTTCAATTGCTCATTTATAATCGGAAGCGATTCTCTGAATGTAGTAACATCGGGAGTGATAGCCCCGTCAAAATGCCCTATCTCACTTTCGTAATGGTTACGCATATCAATGACAATGGTATCGGGATCGTCCATCATATTGTTAAAGTCTTGTGCTTTCAGATGAATGCCTATGTCTGTAACGTCAAAGGTGTTATCGTTAAGCCCATCGGCTACAATTTTGTCTCTTACCTTTATCTTCAATTTAAGGAAAGATTTATTGTCATGCTCTACTGCTATGTTCAACCTGATGTCTTTCATAAAGTTATAAGTGTCCAAAAAATCTTTAAAGGCACTCATATTATGAGCGGGTAATGATAATTGGGCATTGATCCCTTCTTTGGCTACATATATACGTCCCAGCACATCGAGCTCGCTCCATCTGACAAAGAGTTCGTCTCTGAACTGTTGCGGATTGTCGATGTGGGCATAAGTGTAGAATGATAAAGTAAGCCTGTTAACACCGGCTTGGTCTATTAATTTTTCTCTTTCTTCGTTACTTAATGTATTATATAATTGCATTTTATATATTAATTAAAATAGTTGAACAGATTATAAGTTTCGATACGAGTACAAATATATAATATGATTTACTGATATAAGTGAAGATTTAATAGATATAATCAATGTGAGATAGGTGAATGTTTACCTTAAGTACAGATAGGTATCGTTGTTCGCTATAAAGTTTTGTTGTACCGTAAGCGAAATCCGTCTCTCGATGAGATAATCTACTGTTTCGGATTACTTGTCAAAAATAATTTCATTGCACATCATAACTTATTGTTTTAAATGAGTTAATGGCTCAACAATAAATACCTCATTTATGGTATTTATGATTAAACGAAAGTCTTATATTTTTGCAATTGTTATATAAGTTAAACAAAAAATATGAAAATGATTATGGAAAAACTACTAGAGGTTTATTTACCGTCTCGGCGAATAAACCATTCATCAATCAAATACAAAAAGCTGAATTTACTCTTTCGCTTTTGTAAAATCAACTACCTTCTATCTCCTAGCCTACTTAATACAGCCCCTTCCTTTTCAGCACGAATGTGTTGTTGTAGATAATACTTTCCCCTTACATTCTTTATTTTGACTTATTATAGTTCATTAGTAAACAAAAGTTAACTGATTGAATTTTGCATCAAGAATTTTTATAATATTCTTGAGTTATACAAATAAGCAAGATGTGTTACAATCGTATATAAAAAAGAGAAGTTTTAATTATAAAAATAAACACTTCCTCCTCCGACGGCAATTGGTATTGGAAGTGTTCAATCTAAAATAGAATATGACAAATATATTTATTTTTTGGGAAAAAAAGTATCAACCCTCATGTGTTAAAAAGCATATTTATGTATTTTTAGTATTATTGATGCTATCTACGTTTGGGCTTTATTCCCAAACCATTATAAGAGGGAACGTTATAGACGATAAAACCAAAGAGCCTATTATCGGAGCTTCCGTCGCCTTAAAAGGAACGACAAATGGCACTCTTACTGATGCTCATGGCGGATTTTCGTTACAAGTAACCAAAGCTCTACCCGCTACTTTATCTATAAGTCTGGTAGGATATAAATCTCAAGATATTGATGTTTACGATGCAGAAGAACCCATCATCCTATCATTAAAAGAAGACTTTAACTTTCTTGACGAAGTTGTTGTAACAGGTTATACATCCCAACAACGAAGATCAGTAAGTGGAGCTATAACTTCCATTAATCTTTCAGATGGAATAAAAGAAACTGCGGCTTCCGGATTTGACCAGCTATTACAAGGAAAAGCTCCCGGCGTACAGATATCATCAAATACCGGAGTTCCCGGAGGTGGTGTTATCTTTCGTGTAAGAGGTAGTAACTCTATTAATGCAGGAGTAGACCCATTATACATTATTGATGGTGTATTTATTAGCAACAGCAATCTCATATCTACCGGTATGGGAGGACAAACTCAGTCAAATCCATTATCGGATATTAATCCATCAGACATCGAGAACATTACTGTACTTAAAGACGCTAATGCGACCGCAATATACGGATCATTAGGAGCAAATGGAGTAGTTATAATAACAACTAAGAGAGGTAAACAAGATACAAAAGCGAAAATATCGGTATCCCTGTCTCATGGATGGGCAAATGCTATTAAAAAATTCCGATCTATAACAGGCCCTGAAACGGCTATACTCGCTAACGAAGCAGCCTACAATACAGGTATCGATAGAGGATTGTCTCCATCTGACATAAAGTTACCTTTTGCTGATCCCTCCGTTATGCCCACATACGATCGCAATAGTGATTTATTTAGAACGGCAGCCTTATCAAATTATGAAATCTCAGCGCAGGGAGGTAATTCCAACAGTACCTACTATGTCGGCCTCGGATACACCAAGCAAGAGTCTGTTGTTAAACCTTCTGATTTCGAGCGCTATTCGGGACGACTCAACTATGACAATAATTTAACAAGCAAATTGAAAATAGGCACAAGCATTAACCTAAGTAAAGTATATCGTAATATAAGTAGCAATGACAACAATCCAAAAGGAGTAATCAATTCAGCTATATTCGTTCGTTCATATTTACCTATTTACAATGAAGATGGAAGTTATGCCAGATATGGAAGTTTTGATAACCATCTGGCTCTGATAGAACATCTTGATAATAATGCTACTACATGGCGAACTATCGGAAACTTGTTCTTGGAATATAACCTTCTCAAAGAACTTAAATTTCGTTCAAGCTGGAGCTTAGATAATACTGATCTGACTGAAAGCAATTATGCTGACACATTTATCAGTGCCGGGATAGCAACTAATGGTTCTGCTACCTCATACAAAGCTAAAAATATTGTTTATACAGCAGAACAATTACTCACCTATAATAAAGTCTTTAAAGATAAACATGCGCTTAATGTTTTACTTGGAAATACGGTCAATGCTGTACAAGAGGAGTACACCAGTGCATCGGGACAAGGTTTTGCAACCAATGATCTAAAAGATATTTCTGTAGCAGCAACTAAATCGGGTTCAGCATCCAAGTCTGAAAGTAGATTACTTTCATTCTTTGGAAAAGCTAGTTATACGTATAATAATAAATATACAATAGATGGAAGCATAAGGGCTGATGCCTCATCTAAGTTCGGGAAGAACAAGCGTTGGGGCTACTTTCCGTCTGTTGGGCTTACATGGGATGCAAGTCAGGAGAGTTTTATAAAAAACATAAATTTCTTTGATGCGCTCAAATTTAGGGGCAGTTTTGGATATTCGGGAAATCAAAATGGAATAGGGTCATACGCTGCTTTGGGTTTATGGTCAGCAGGATCGAACTATTTAGAGACTGCCGGCACTGCCCCTTCTCAACTGGCAAATCCAGACCTGACATGGGAAACCACTCGTCAGTTAGACCTCGGCTTTGATTTTGCAATCCTGAAAAATGCAATAAGCTTTAGTTTCGACTATTATAATAAATACACATACGATTTATTATTGAATGTTCCTGTTCCTTATCGTTCAGGGTTTACATCTTTTCTTCAAAACTATGGTGCTGTAAGAAACAGTGGGGTTGAATTAGGAATACAATCTACTAATATCAATAAAAAAGACTTCAAATGGACTACTGAATTTAATATATCATGGAACAAAAATAAAATAGAGAAATTAGCTTCTGATATTACCCTTGGAGCTTCGGGACGTAATGCATCCATATTACGCGAAGGCTATTCAGTAAACTCTTTTTATTTGTACAAACAGCTATATGTAGACCCTGAAACAGGAAATGCTGTTTATGAAGATGTTAATAAGGATGGTTTTATCACTTCAGCGGACAGACAAATTGTAGGTAATGCCTTACCTAACTATACCGGAGGCTTTACAAATGATATTACCTATAAAGATTTTTCACTGAATCTATTCTTTTATTTTCAGCAAGGAAATAAAATACTTAGTATGCACGATTTCTTCTTAGTACATGGTGGTACTCAAAACAATATAGGCTTTATTCCGAGACAACTAGAAAGATGGCAAAAAGCCGGAGATATAACTGATATTCCTCGTCTGACCACATATAGTGGCGACCCTACTATCAACGGAGGTTCGGCAAACAACTATGGAGGGAATGTTGCAAATATGAGTAGCCGATATTTGAGTGACGGCTCGTTTATCAGGCTCAAAAATCTGGCTCTAAGCTACAATCTGCCTAAATCTATTATAAGAAATTTGCAACTAAGTAGACTCAGAGCGACAGTCTCGGTTACCAATCTGTTTACCATTACAAAATATAAAGGGCTCGACCCGGAAGTAAATGCACAAAGTAGTAGCCAGAATACTTATGGATACGATTGGGCAACAGTGCCACAACCACGCACTATTCAGCTCACATTGAATGCTACATTCTAAAAAAAGAATTCATATTTAAGTTCCACAAAAACAAAAACAATGAAAAAGTTATATAAAAACTTAATTATCATAGCAGCTCTCTCAACACTCTTATTGTTCACTGCTTGTGAGGATTTTCTAGATTTGTCTCCCACAAATTCTATACCTTCTACGGTTGCAATAACGAATAAAGGAACAGCAAATGCTGCTATTATCGGAGCGTATAATTCAGTTCAGAATTATTATTCTAATTATTACATAACATTAGGAACAATAACGGCAGACAATGTTTCCTACAATGGGACATTGAGCCAATACTTACAACTCGATCAGAATTCGGTTTCTCCTGATAATGCCGGTACTGTTTATGTTTATCAAACTATTTATGCGGGCATCAACTCTGCAAATTCTATAATCGCAGCTATCGGGAATGTAAATGATCCATTATTTACTGAAGCTGAGAAGAATAAGATTCTAGGCGAAGCATACTTCATAAGAGCCCTTGGCTATTTCGACCTCGCTCGCGGATGGGGCGGAGTACAACTTCAATTGAACCCAACAACAGATTTGGGAGCATTATCAGGGATAAAAAGAAGTACTCTCGCTCAGACTTACGATCAGGTACTTGCCGATCTGACAAAAGCCGAAGAGTTACTTCCTGAAGACGATTCGACAACACGCAACAGAGCTCAAAAAAATGCGGCTAGAGCTTTAAGAGCAAGACTCCATCTTTATAGAGAACAATGGGCAGAGGCGGAAACATATGCTACATCGGTAATCAACAGTACCAAATATTCTCTGGTGAAACCTTTTAAAACCTTTTTTACTTCACCATTTCTGTCTCCGGAATCTGTATTTGAATTAACTTTTACATCAAATGACAAAAATAGTTACTGGAATCTTTGGTATCCAAGTACTGTAGGAGGGCAATATACCTTAAAGCCGTCGGATGCATTAGTTGCCAAACTGAACGATTCGGATGTAGGGGGAACAAGAAAAGAAATTATAAAAGGTAGCGGAAACTCAGTATACGGAGTATTGTATAATACCGTATCAACAAGTACCGACCCGGCTTATGTTATTCGCATTGCAGAGCTATACTTAATACGGGCTGAGGCCAGGATAAAAAAAGCAACTCCGGATATATCAGGTGCTTTATCAGACTTAAATAAGGTTCGTGGCAGGGCAGATATACCCGATTTTGACAGCTCTGACAAGGATGTAATAATTCAAGCTATTGAAGATGAGAATAGTATAGAATTTGCTTTCGAACCTCATCGTTGGTTTGATCTGGTTAGAACAAAAAGGACAGGTTCAGTCCTCGGTCTGACAAATACCGACTATTGGTTGTTTCCATTCCCCGCTTCAGATATATTATCGGATCCTGATGTTGAACAAAATCCAGGCTATTGATAAATATTTTGCCTTTGGCTGATATTACAGGTTTGTGATATCAGCCAAAGTTATTATATCAACAAGTAAATATTATAACGATGAAAGAGTATAATGTTACAAATAGTGTATTAGATATGGTGGGCAACACGCCTATGATAGAAATTACAAAAATAAATACAGGCAAATGTAGATTGTTTGTCAAGCTCGAAAACCAAAATCCGGGGGGCTCGATAAAAGATCGTATAGGATTATCGATGATAACCATTGCCGAACAAGAAGGAAAGTTGAAACCCGGAGATACAATAATAGAAGCAACAGCAGGCAATACGGGTTTAGGGTTAGCCCTCATTGCTAAGATGAAGAACTATAAATTGAAACTGGTGATTCCCGACAAAATGAGTCAGGAAAAAATCAATCACCTCAGAGCCTTAGGCGTCGAAGTAATAATCACACGTTCTGATGTAATAAAAGGACACTCCGAATACTATCAGGATTTAGCACAGCAAATAGCAAAAGACACAGGAGCTTATTACATTAACCAGTTCGAAAACCCGGCTAACCCCCTAGCCCACGAAACTACCACAGGTCCCGAGATATGGCAGCAAATGAATAAAGATGTTGATGCTGTCGTTGTGGGAGTTGGATCTTCAGGTACATTGACGGGACTAACTCACTTTTTTAAGAAGGTTTCTGATAAAACAGAATTTGTATTAGCCGATCCCAATGGATCAATATTAGCCGATTATGTAAATAAAGGAATTATACGATCCGACTCAGGATCGTGGTTGGTAGAAGGTATAGGTGAAGACTTCATCCCATCAATAGCCGATTTCTCCCTTACTAAAAAGGCTTATTCCATATCAGACAAAGAGAGTTTTGATGCAGTATACGAACTCCTTAATAAAGAAGGCATTCTTGCCGGATCATCTTCAGGAACACTTCTTTCGGCTGCCATTAAATATTGTCAGGAACAAACAGAACCGAAACGCGTAGTGACTCTCGTTTGCGACAGTGGAAACAAGTATTTATCGAAGATGTACAATAATTACTGGCTACAAGACAATGGGCTAGAAAATAAAAAAGTACACAACGATCTTAGAGATTTTGCACAACGTAATATAGAAGATAAAGCCATAATATATGCGCAACCTTCTGACACATTACTGACTGTATATAAAAAAATGAAGCTTTACGATATCTCTCAATTACCTATACTCAAAAATAATAAAGCAGTAGGGATTATAGATGACTCAGACTTATTAAAGGCATATATAGAGGGATATACAAACAAGACACCGGTATCTCAGATAATGGCTAAAAATCTAGTCACTATACCATATACTGCCAGTTACGAACAACTCCTTGATATACTCAACGACGGTTACGTAGCTATATTAGAAGGTGATGCAGGACTCTTTGTGGGATTAGTCACGAAAATAGACATTCTTACTAAAATCAATAATAATCGCATTGTACAAGCATAACTAAAAGACGAATTTCATGAGAAATGTATCCATTTTAGATACAGGTAATGCTGAATTTCTAAAATCTCGCTTTAGTATTGTTCCTGAGCTGGATGCCGATCTTAAAGTTAATTTAATAAAAATAAAATAATTAAAACGATATGAGAAATAAATATAGTCAATATGGATTTGACACCAAAGCAATTCATGCAGGAGAAACACCTGATTTCAGAGATGGAGCAACCGGAGATGTTGTAGTCCCAATACATTTGTCTACCACTTTCGCCAGAGAGAAAGTTGAGGAACCTACTGCCGGATACGAATATACGCGGTCGTTGAATCCAACCAGGAAAGCTCTGGAAGAAAAACTAGCTGCTCTTGAAAATGCAAAATACGCATTTGCCTTCAGTTCCGGATTAGCTGCTGAAACAAGTGTAATATTAGCCTTATTAAAAGCAGGAGATCATATCATTGCCTCTGACGATCTGTATGGCGGAACGAAGCGGCTATTCAACAAAATATTCAATGAGTATAAGATCGAGGTATCCTATATTGATACTATAGACATCCTGAATTTAGAAAAAAGCGTACGTCCTAATACCCGTTTAGTGTGGCTGGAATCACCAACTAATCCTTTACTTAAATTATCGGATATAGCCGCAGTATCAACCATCACGAAAAAGGAAGGATTAATTTTGGTAGTAGACAATACTTTTCTCTCTCCATATTTTCAAAGACCACTTAGTCTAGGAGCTGATATTGTCCTATATAGTTCTACGAAATATATTGGAGGTCACAGTGATGTTTTGGGCGGATCTGTTATGCTGTCTGATGATAATTTATATCACAAAATACAGTACTATCAAAATGCAGTAGGCGCAGTTTTATCCCCATTCGATTCTTACCTCACCTTAAGAGGAATTAAAACATTAGGCCTAAGAATGCAAAAGCACGAAGAAAATGCTTTATTAATTGGAGCTTTTTTAGAAGAACATCCGAATGTTACGAAGGTTATTTATCCGGGTCTTAAGAGCCACCCTCAATACGATTTGGCAAGAAAACAAACAATAGGTTCTGGTGGAATTATCTCATTTGAACTAAAAGGAAATATAGATAATTCGAAACACTTTCTAGAATCTCTTCATCTATTTGCACTGGCCGAAAGTCTTGGAGGTGTAGAATCTCTTATCGAACTGCCGGCATTAATGACTCATGCTTCTGTTTCAAAAGAAGAACGTGAAGCTATAGGTATAACAGATACCCTGATACGCTTGTCTGTAGGTATAGAAAATATAGAAGATCTTATTACTGATCTTAAAAAGGCATTGGATACTTATCTCTAAATTCATATTGCGTAGGATAGTGCCATTTGGTTCTATCTTACGCAATTTATATAGATCGTTGCATGCAAAATACCATGATTGTGGTATTTTATAAAGCCATTCATATTTTTATTTTTGTATCAGATAGTTTTATAAATATATCTTATAGAATATTGAAAAAAATGAAAATCATTCGAAACAGCATTGCTAAGTTGAAAAAGCCAAACCAACAAGCATCACAACACGAAAAAAGTGATGATTATGTTGCAGGAATTATCTCTGTTCCTGCTCGTTCTTTACTATTACCTTCCTTCCTCTTTTTCTCAATGCGAATGCATTGTTGTTGATTCCAACTCCCCCACTCAATATTTTACTATTTATTTTCATTTGATATTGCGCCTCTAGCAATATTGGCTCATTTTATATATAAAATTTCAAAATTATGAAAGCTATAAAGCAAGTTCTTACAACAATAATATTATTCATTTTAGCATTATCGCTTAATGCCCAAAATACAATATCCATCAAAAGCCAAAAACTGGTTTCGCCATTAGTGAGTAAGTGGGTATCTGAATATAAAAATGTTAATTCAGGTCTAAAAATAGAAGATGCTCATAAAAATAATTCAAACGCAGATATAGAATTAATTATAACTGATCAACCCGATAGTTTACTATATGGCAAAGATGTTTTTTATGTAGTGAAATATGCATTACTGCCAATTGTCTCCAAAAATTATATCTATACAGAGAATCTCGAAAAAGAAAAGTATAACAAGAAAAAATTAAGAGAAATATTTTTCGAAAAAGATCTTTTGGATGAAGACGATAGTAAACCATCAAAACTAGCAGAACGATTTACAGTATACTCAGGCAATAAAAAAGAATCTGTAGCCAGTGTTTTTGCTGCACATTTTGGTTATCCGGCAAATACCTTAAGAGGTACAAAAATAGCAGGAGATGATATATTTCTACTAAACGCGATAAATAAAGATAATACAGGCGTAACATTCAATAGCCTATCTTATTTATATGATCTGTCTACCCGTCAACTAAAATCAGATATAAAGCTATTGCCACTAGATATAAAAAAGGAGTATCGAGAAGTATTGGAATCGTCAACAATAGACGATGTGTTAACCCTCGTTGAGAATGAAGATGTAGACCTAATCCCAATACAAAAAATAGGTTTTGTGATTAACAACTCCGCAGCAACCAAACCCGAAGTTAAAGATTTTATAAAATGGGTTTTAACTGAAGGACAGCAATATAATCATGACTATGGATTTCTTCGTCTAAGCCGGGATATTCAATTAGCCCAAATCCGGCAAATAGAATCTAAGTATCTTACGCTCAACAAATAGTAAAAAAACAGCTAAAACATCTCAGACAAATAACTCACCTCTTTCTCCGACGGCAAATTGGTATTGGAGGTTTTTAATCAAAATAGAATATGAAAAAACTTGCTATTATTATCCTGCTATTTATAGCAGGGCTATATTCCTTTGCTCAAAACGACTATTATTTCGGGAGGGATAATCAGTTCGATCCTAAAATACCTACCCCCGAACAGTTTTTTGGATTTCCCATTGGTTCGTCATTAGCCAGATATGACAAAGTTGTTGAATATTACAAGTTACTGGATAATTTATCCGATAGGGCGCAACTCGAAGTTATAGGGAAAACTTACGAAAACAGAGAGCAGGTTGTACTCATTGTCACAAGTCCTGACAACCAAAAGAATCTGGAATCTATACGTCAAAATCACTTAAAACTTATAGATCCTAAGAGTTCCTCTTCAAATAATGATCAAAAAGTCATAGTGCACTTAGGTTATAATGTCCATGGAGGAGAAATAGCCGGAACAGAAGCTGCAATACTTGCCGCATATTACTTTGTAGCTTCTACAAACAATGAAACAATCAAAAATCTGGAACAAGCAGTTGTTTTGATCGACCCGGCATTAAATCCTGATGGAAGAGACAGAGCTGCCTCATATTTTAATACATTCAAATCCTTTCCTCCTGTATCCGATCCGAATGATATAGAGCATGCCGGAGGATTTACACCACATAGAGGAAATCACTTTTGGACAGATCTTAATCGTGACTGGTTTCCACTGGTACACGTTGAAAGTAAAGCAAGAGTTGATTTTTACCACAAATGGTATCCTAATATATATGCCGACTATCACGAAATGGGAAGCAACAGTGCCTATTACTTCGAGCCGTCGCCACCACGCAGCACATGGAACCCAACAATCCCCGAAGAAACATACAATGTGTTAAATCCTATATTAGCGAAATACTATTCGGAATCTTTGGATAAAATAGGATCTCTTTACTATACAAAAGAAGATTTTGACAATATTTCACCAATTTATGGATCTACTTATCCCGATTTTCAAGGAGGTGTTGGCACTACCCTCGAAGTAGGAAGCTCAGCCGGAATAGAAATAGAAACCGAAGTGGGGGTAAGAAAATTCTCCCGAAACATCAAAGACAATGTTATTACCAGCATAGCAGCAATAAAAGCCGCAGTAGCAGAGAAAGACGTATTATTCAAACATCAGAAAGATTTCTTCTCCAGTGCACTTTCTTTAGCGAATAAAAGAGCTGACAAGTATATTGTATTCGGAGACAAAAATGATAACAATCTGACAAAATTATTTCTCGATCATTTACTTAGCCATAAAATAGATGTGTATGAACTCCCTGACAAGTTTTCTCAAAATGGAAAAGATTTTGAACCGGGGAATGCTTATGTTGTGCCATTCTCTCAACCTCAATATCGTATTTTAAATGCTGTATTCGAAGAAAACACAACATTTGTAGATAGTATATTTATGGACATTACAGCATGGAGCACTGTACATGGATATGGAATACCATTTGTGAAAGTAAAAGGAGCAGTAAGACAAGGACAAAAAGTAACAGATATCCCTCAGATAAAGAAAGGAGGAGTCAGTCAAAAATCTGACTATGCGTACATATTTAATTATACTGACTACCTAGCATCTAAGTCTCTGTACTATCTACTAGACAAAGGTGTTGTTGTAAAAGCCGCATACAAAGACTTCTCTGCTTCTGTAGCAGGAACAGAATATAAGTTTAACAAAGGAGCAATAGTCATCCCTGTTGAATATCAAAACATATCTTCCGACCAATTGTATAATATAGTAAAAGAGGCAGCCGAGCTGACAGATATAAAAATATTAGGAGTAACAACTGGTTTCAGCACCACTGGTATAGACTTAGGTAGCAATAATATCAGAAGAGTAGAAAAACCTATTGTAGCGACATTGGTCGGAAGTGGAATAAATTGGACAGATGTCGGTGAAACCTGGTTTTTGTTAGGCAACAGATTAAATATACCTTTAACCAAAATCAATGTAGCTTCAGCTGATTGGGCAGACCTCAATCGTTATACATCAATAATCTTATCAGATGGCAATTACAACTCATTGTCTCCTAACTTTATCGGAAAGCTGCAACAATGGGTCGCTAACGGAGGAACACTTATCACATCAGAAGGTGCTTCTAAATGGGCTATTGATAATAAAATAGTAATAGGTTTCGTTCCTGATAGCGTTCCGAGAAGCAAAAACGAATATAAACGATTAGACTATATTTCACAACGAGAAAACGAAGGTCCTCAGAGAATTGGCGGCGCTATATTCAATGCAGATTTGGATATAACCAATCCTCTTGCCTTCGGAATAGTATCGAGAGAAACATATGCAATCAAAACCAGTAATTACAAATTACCAAGACCTAAAAGTAATTACGCTACAGTTCTACAATTGACAGATAAACCTCAAATAAGCGGATTTTTGACAAAGAAGAATCAACAGGAACTAAAGAATGCTCCTTTAGTAGTCTTCGAAAACAAAGGTAAAGGAACTGTTGTTCTGTTTGCGGAATCGCCTACTTTTAGAGGGTATTGGTTAAGTAGCGGACGAATATTGACTAACGCTATCTTTTTTGGAAGCAATCTTTCTTCTCCGGGACGATACAGACCTTAAGTTTTTTAAATTATAGTTAGATTAGTTGCTTTTGTAAAGATAAAAAGTTGAGGCTATTAATTTATTATTGGAGACAACGATTATTAATGGCCTCTCCAATTATTTACTAATTAATATAACAGAAAATCAATATGAAAATTATAAACGGATTTATTATTGTATCTGCGCTTATAATGCTACTCACTTCTTGCGGAGGTAAAAAGAACAACGACCCTAACTATATTAAAGTCGGTGTAGCCTCGGGACCTGAATATGTTATAGCTGAAGCGGCAAAAAAAGTAGCAAAAGAGAAATACGGACTCGATGTAGAACTAGTTCAATTTAATGATTACATAATGCCAAACACAGCATTAGATCAGGGTGATATTGATGCTAATGTTTTTCAGACGAAGCCGTTCTTAGACGAACAAATAGTACGTCGCGGATATAAATTTGCTATTGCTGGAAATACATTTATATATCCTATGGCAGCATATTCAAAGAAAATCAAAAGCTTGGATGAATTAAAAGACGGAAGTACAGTAGTCATCCCCAATGATGCAGCTAACAATAGCAGAGCTTTGTTGCTATTACAAAAAGTAGGGTTGCTAAAACTTAAAGAAGGAGTAACAGCTCCAAGGCTAGTTGATATAGTAGAAAATCCTAAAAATCTGGAGATACTGGAACTCGAAGCCCCTCAATTACCTAGAGTCTTAGATGATGCAAAAGTAGCTTTGTCTATTATCAACAATAACTTTGCAGGGCAAGCTGGACTACTACTCAAAGATGGTGTGTTTGTCGAAGATAAAGACTCTCCTTATGTCAATCTTATTGTTACAAGAGAAGAAAAGAAAGAAGAGGCGAAAGTAAAAAAATTCGTTCAGGCATATCAGTCAGACGAAGTAGATAAAGTAGCTACCGAAGTATTTAAAGGTGGTGCCGTAAAAGGTTGGTAACCAAATGGCAGGAAAACGAACAGGAGCAAATCTAAAGAAGGAAGTCATTTTCAAATTGTCATCATATGGGATCGACCTCATTAGCCTTGTATCAGTAGGCCGATGGGCTAAATATAACGAAATCCCTGAATGCTATTTTCCTCAGAATGTATTTCCAAACATTAAAGGTTTTCGCGGAGTATTTTTCCCCCGAGACGGATATGGAAACATATCTATTTTGGATCTAATCAGACAAATGATGATAAAGAAAAAATCCAGTGAAAATTCACTGGATTTTCTTATTTATATCAATCTGGACTATAATCTATAACGAAGGCATCACTCTCCTTATACTTCCATCTTTTTCAAATTCAAGTCGATCCATACACACTTCACGTGAAGTCCCCGGGTAAACTTTCTTAATACCATCAGGACGAGATATACGGTGGTAAACAATATACCACTCATCTTTGCCGGGAATCTGTAAAACAGAGTTATGCCCTGTTCCAAAAATTGCTTTGGAATCATCTTTCATTATCACTATATTATCCGAAGGAATTGTCAATTGACCTAACGGTGATTTCGCTGTAGCATAGCGTACTTTATAGTTGGCACTACCAGTATCATCCTCTGACCACAAAAAATAATACAAACCCTTGCGATAGAATACATAAACAGCCTCTCTAAAAGTATTATCAGGAGTCATTACCTTAATAGTTTTCTTTTTTAGAGAGATCATATCAGCATTTAGCTCTGCTCCGGCCATATAGCCATTACCCCAATAGATATAGTTCTTTCCGGTCTTTGGGTCACAAAACACATCCGGATCAATCTCTTGTCCTCCATCTACACCTTTAGGCTTGAAATCAATAAGCG
This sequence comes from Dysgonomonas mossii, assembly GCF_004569505.1. NCBI lineage: Bacteria > Pseudomonadati > Bacteroidota > Bacteroidia > Bacteroidales > Dysgonomonadaceae > Dysgonomonas > Dysgonomonas mossii. The sequence goes on along the minus strand of NZ_SPPK01000005.1, from coordinate 57,116 downwards.
GACTTCCCGAATCTAAAAACGGCCCTGAAGGATCATCGGCTACTGCAACTCCAATTTTCTTAGAACCTCCATCTTTACCTCCACTAAAGTAATAATAATACTTATAGTCATTCCCAACTTTCTTTTCTATAATAGAAGGAGCCCATGCATTTCCATTTGCCCACGAAACATTGTTTTTCAAGTTTAGAATAACACCCTCATCTTTCCAATCTTTCAGATTATCAGAAGAAAAGGTTTTAAAGTAATAGCCACCCCATCCGTCAAATCCATCGCTGGTAGGATAAATATAATATTTCTGAGTCTTATTGGAATAAAGAACATCGGGATCGGCATAATAACCTGCTAATACTGGATTATTCGGTAGCAGAGGATAGCTCTCGGGTTTTCCCCATTTATCAATAAGTGACTCTAATTCTTTTTTTGTAATAGGAATAACAGAACCATGACGAGGATGAAAATCCATTGATATTTCATGATCTATAACTTTAAAACTCTCCAAATCGGTACTCTCACAAAACTGATATTTCCCTTTCATATATACATCGTACATCAAAATATACGTATCGGTATTTATCATTCTGAACACACTAGATCCTTCAACAGCATCAGATGTTTGCTGCTTATACCCTTCATGTTCTGTCCATCTTCCAGACGTAAGAGAAGTCGTTGTTGCCAGCTTGATACCATTTCCATGTCCTTCTGTTTTATAAAACATATAGAAGACACCACCTTTCAAAACAATATCCGCATCTATACACGATTTACCATTGGATGGAAAAAACAATTGCTTTGGCTCACCTACCAAGTCAGAGAAATCATTATTTGCATATGCATAATATATAACATCCTCTCCTTCTCCATGTTTCATAGACCAGTATACCATATATTTACCGACCTCCGGATCATAAACTGTTTGTGGAGCCCATACTCTTTTCAGATCATCCTGACCGGAGTATTTTTTCTGAATATTAATTATACTTGATGTCCAATTTATTAAATCATCAGATTTCATCAAGATCATCGCCCTATTTGAATCCCATCCCTCAGACGAAGTCATATCGGTAACTACCATATAGAAGCTTTTACCATCTTCTGATCTCAACAAATGAGGATCACGGACACCTCCGGTCGAACTTATAATCTTGGAATCAACAACAGGCTTATTGTTATTCAAAGAAAAATAGTTATAACCGTCTGCACTGATTGCATAATGAATAGCTTCTTCCTCTACCTGATTCCCGGTAAAATAGGTAAACAGATAAGCTACGTAGTCTTTTTCTTGAATACCCGTCCGATATTCCTGAGAAAAAATCACATGGGGTATAACAGACAAAAAAGTAACAAATAATATAAATCTCACAATTTTCATAATAAATTAGTTATCAGCACATCTATCAGAAAAAAGTAACAAAAGTGACAGTTTTCACAGAGTTTATTCCTGTCACTTTTGTTTCTTATTTCATGTTTATAATTCTATAAATAGATAAATTTCCCGGATTTTATTTATTCCATAAAAGCACACTATATTTCTTATTTTAAATCATATACAACCGTCAATACAGAAGCTGGATTAACAAATATAGAGTTCCCTACATTCTGAACAACCGCCTCTGCCAAATCTTGAGTCTGACTTGTTGTATATGTTTTTATTGAATTCACCTCCGCACTACCAATATCAGCACTCACATCATAGCGGGTTGAAGATAAATTGGTGTAAACAGCAACAAGTTTTTTACCATCGGGTGATAGATATGCGCTACCAAAGAGATTTTTGGATGTGTTTTCCATTTTAAGTTCTACTCGTTTATAGTCAGGACGGACAAACAAACTATAATTACCTAAAACCCACAAAGTCTTAGTCGCTTCGTGTGTACCACTTTGTGTAATATCTCCGTAATCACCTCCTGCAGGAGTTACTTTTATCAGCAAGAATCTGTTTTTATGACTCCAACGCTCCAGATCAAGACTTGTCCAGTAAGACCATGATGAGACATTGGCATACACGAGATCGCAATGTATTACTTTCGACATATATAAGGCAATGTCCATATACGAGGCATTGTCGAAGCCAATAAATTCATTCCCATAGCCATCGCCGAGCATACTCCATTCGGTTTGATAAACCTTCAATCCTGCTGCTGATGCCTTCGATGCCACTTGTGACCTTACATCTACCATTGTTTGCCAACTTCCGTCTGTCCAATAGCTATGACCGGCAATAACTGGAGCCACATGAGTCAGATCTCCCACATAGTTAGACGAAGTATTATCAAACAAGTTATAGATAACATTTTTCCTTCCGGCATCGCCATCCGTTTCATATAAATAATTCCATGCACCGGATTCACCTAACAATATCTTAGTATTTAATCCTTTTGCCTCTATTGCCTTATCTATTTCTACGGTAAGCCTTTTTATTTCACTATTCTGCCAACCCGAACCTTCTTGTCCGCTTTCCCAATTGTACTGAGGTTCGTTAACCGGGCTGATATAGGTAAAGTTTATTGCTTTATTCGATTTGAAGTAATCTAAAACAGTTGCTATATATTTAGCAAAATCATCGTAACTGTCATCCTTCAGATTTGAATAAGCTCCCATATCCGAATATCCCTTACCATTACGGGTTAGATATACAGGAGGAGTGTTACTAAACATGACGAACTGTTCACAACCATATTGCTTTGCCTTTTCCAGGAAGTACTGTTGCCCGGCTTGCTTTGTCCAGTCTAATGTACCATCAACAGGGCTCATAAATGATTCGGCACGTCTGGCTGGATCTTCTATTCCGCTGGCAGCACCTTGCTGAGCTGTACCACCACCTAGATTAAAACGCCATCCCGATAAACCTATACCTTCGGGTTGTCCATCAGCAACCTTGGCTGAAAATAAAAGCTTAGCAATCGCTTCTTTCTCTTCGTCAGCCCAATAGGTACCAATATAGTTAGGTGCCCAGCAATCGGATGCCGAAAAATTTTCTATTGTCTGATATGTCTGACTGAGATTGATAACCACGTTCTCTGAACCTTCCGGAGTTTCATTGCCGGAACCTTTATCAGGGGCTATTGTCGGATCAGGTCCATCATTACAGGAAAAAGCAGCCAAAAGCAGCCATGCGGATAATATACATCGTATTTTCTTCATAAGTATCATGTTTAATTAATATAGATAGTGTACCCACCTCTGAGTACACTATCCGAGCCTAAATACCTCTTATCCCAATTAAAAATTAGGATTTTGAGCGATGCTTCCACCCGAAAGAAGAACTTCAGTGTTAGGTATAGGGAATAACAAGTCTCTGTTTTCCTGAAATGTTATACCTTTATTACTGTTCTCTTTCTGGTTTGTTATTTCATATTCATCTGTCGATTCAACCATATTATACCTGACAAATGTCCCATTTTCACCCATAATATTGCATATCGCTTTCTTTCCGTTGTCATCTGTCCATCTGCGAATATCATATAAACGTTGAAACTCAAGTGCTAACTCAAGCCTTCTCTCCAACCTGATCGCATCACGCAATGTTTTCCCGGATGCCGTTACTTCCGGCAGGCTTACCCTGTCTCTCACTCTCTTCAAAGCTTTACGAGCCTCGCTGTCATTTCCTTCTTCATTCGCAGCCTCTGCATACATAAGCAGTACATCCGCATAACGAAGTAAGCGATGATTCAAATTATTATGATCCGAATCATAAGGGCTGGGACGCAAATCATGTGGTACATAAAATTTTCTGTTGATGCGAGCTGATTTGTGTTTATCCGGAGATATAACATAATCCTTACCCTCATCGGTATCGTCTCCGGGAACGTCGTCTCCATTTTTCACGATTGTCCAGCGAAGACGCTCTGTGTCACCTGCATCAATAAAAGCCTTCTCCAGATTGCTGGTAGGTAATCCCCACGACCATCCCGAATCGTCACGAGAACCGGTAAATACAGGCAATCGACCTCCAAGGCTATAGCTTATATCAGAACTGTATTGTACTTCGAATAAAGATTCTATACTATTGTTATTCGCAATAGACCATACATCTTTAAAATTGGTACATAAGTCGTACTCCTGAGTATTAATCAAGTCTCCCAGTATTTTAAATGCCTCTTTGTATTTTCCCTGATACAGATAAGCTTTTCCTAAATATCCCATTGCTGCACCTTGTGTCGCACGTCCCAAATCAGCTGAAGAATACTCACTTTTAAGAGGTAAATCAGTAATTGCATCTTTCAGGTCTTGTTCTATTACAGCGTATGTACCCTCGACTGTTTCTCTCTGTATACCCTGAATTTCACTTGGTAACTTCATTCCGGTAATAACAGGAACTCCGCCGTAATTCTTAACCAGCTCAAAATAATTAAATGCGCGTAAAAACTTAGCCTCTGCTATAATTCTCTTCCGTAAATCCTCATTTGAAATAGGCGCTGTAGCTACTTTTTCAATAACAATATTACATCTCAATATTGACTTATAGCGATATTGCCAATAATTGCTTAAAGGCCCATCTTGCTTCGGGTTTCCATAATGAGCCATTCTTAGCCAGTCACTCTGAGACTGAGTTGTATTGCCCATCCATAAGTCATCTGTAGCCATATCAAAGCCTACATTTGGTGCTGCTATCTGCCACCAGCCATCCCAGAATATACCTTGGTAACATCCTGCCAGCTGCTTTAAACACTCCTCTTCACTTTGAAAATATGTATCGAGATTTTCCTGACCTAAAACAGGTTCATCCAAGAAGGAGGAGCAACTACTCGACAATAGCGCAAATGCTCCAAATATGAATATTTTGAATATATTTTTCATTTTATTTCTGATTAAAAGTTAATGTTAACACCTAGCAGGAATGTACGAGGATTAGGGTAACCCAGATTATCGATTCCGGCTTCCAACACACTGTAAGTACCATTCACGTTTGCTCCCATTGACGCTCTTTCCGGATCCATACCCGAGTAGCTAGTAATTGTGAATAGATTCTGAGCCGAAGCAGAAATACGAACTCCGATACCTTTTGTCATCTTCCTTGGTAATGTATATCCCAACTGTAATAGTTTGCAGCGGAAATATGAACCATCCTCAACAAAGAAAGAAGAAACACGGCGATAGTTTAAGTTCTTGTCATTAACAGAAAGACGTGGATAAAAATTGCTTGTTCCTTCGCCTCTCCAAGCTTTGTCGTATGCATCTGCAAAAACGTTTTGCCCATCGGTTCCTGCATACAGACCTCCCATTGCGCTATTGTATATATCATTCCCGATTGTTCCATAGAAGTTAGACACTAAATCGAAATCTTTATAACCCAAACGGATATTTAATCCGACCATAACATCCGGAAAAGCTTTACCAATATAGGTTTTATCGCTTTCGTCCAATACTCCGTCATTATTTAAATCTTTGAAACGAATGTCTCCCGGTTGTGCATTTGGCTGAAGAAGTGTTCCATTATTACTTGTATGACTATTTATTTCTGTCTGATTCTGGAATATTCCATCAGCAATATAGCCATAGAAACGGCTGATTTCGCCACCCTCTTCATTTCGGATAATATAGTCATTAAAAAAGCCTCCTCTAAGTACAGGTGTATTATCTACCAGGGTCTTAGCCTTATTTTTCACTCCTGAAAGATTGATTCCCGCTTCATAGGTAAAATCACTTATTTTATCTCTCCAGTTAATAGATAACTCCCAACCTTTAGCTTCCATACTACCTATGTTTGTCCACATCTCACCATTCCACATCGGATAACCCAAGATTAGAAGATTTTGTCTTTTCATAAGCATATCCTTTGACTTCTTAGAAAAGAGATCTGCAGTGATTTCAAGACGGCTATCTAAAAAGCTGGCATCAATCCCCAGATTATAATCCTCTACTGTTTCCCATTTCAGTTTATTATTTCCAACTGAACTGATTGCAGTTCCTACATAACGATCTCCGTTAGCTCCGAAAACATAATCTCCTGCTCCTATCAGATTCAGGTAAGCATTGGGATCAATACTTTGATTTCCGACACGTCCCCATCCGGCTCTCAACTTAAGATTAGAAACAACGCTCTGGTTCTTCATAAATGCTTCTTCTGAAATTCTCCAAGCAACTGACACTGCCGGAAATGTAGCATATTTACTTCCTGACGGGAATTTAGATGAACCATCTACACGAACAGATCCTGTCACATAATAGCGGTTATCATAATTATACATTACACGTCCAAGATAAGATAGCAATGAACTGTAAATATTAGTTCCTTCTGCTTTCGGATTTATTGTTCCGGCATTCACATATTGCAGTTCGGAGATGTTGCTCGGGATACCTTCACGAGAACCTACCAGATTATATTCAGCGAATCTTTCCATTGTATAACCAGCCATAAAATTGAAGTTATGCTTCTCTTCAATAGTTTTCATATAGTTAAGGGTATTTGTCCAGTTCCAGTCTACCCAGTTATATGATTTACGTTCAGCTTTAGACTCTGCATTCTGTTCCAGATTGTCGATAAAGAATTTTGGCGTAAATTCATCTGTCATTCTAAAACGAGCATTTACACTGAACTGAGTACGAAAAGTCAATCCTTTTATTGGCTCTACACTCACATATGGATTCATCATTAAACCGTACTCATTGCTATGCTTGTTCTGACGGGCAAGAGTAGCTACCGGATTCCATTCCTGATTATTATAGGAACGCGCATAGTTATTTAACGAATTTGAAGTCCAATCTTCTTTAGCTCTATATACAGGTGTAGTGGGATCCATTTTCATTGCTGCTCCAAACAAATTTGGAGTATCATCCCAACTTTCGTAACGAGGGGCAAAATCAATCCCGGCTTTTACTTTTTCTGAAAATTTATATTCAGTATTGAAACGTCCTGTTATACGCTCCCAGTAACCGACATCATATTGTGAGTTCTGACGAAAATAACCAAGGCTACCACTATATGTAAATTTGTCTACACCTCCCTGAAAACTGATATTATAGTTTTGTGTATATGCAAAATCATTTATTGTCTGATCCCACCAATCTGTATTTCCCGAACCTTCAGGCGTATTCCACACAGGAACGCTACCATCATTGGTATATCTTTCTTTAAATACTTTTTCGTAAGTTGTAGCATTTGCCATTTTAGGCTTATTCAATGTCTGAAAGCCAAAAGATGCATTTGCCTGAAATCTGGTTTTACCTGCACTACCCTTTTTAGTAGTCACCATAATGACACCATTTGAACCTCTTGTACCGTAGATTGCTGATGCTGAAGCATCTTTCAACACTTCTATACTTTCTATATCATCCTGATTGAGAAAATTAATGTTAGTCCCAATCGGTACGCCATCTACAACATAGAGCGGACTAGAACCATTAATAGTAGTAACCCCACGTATAATAACCTGAGGTGAACTACCCGGACCACCTTCTCCCGTAATCTGTACTCCATTAGCCTTACCTTGGAGCGAGTATAGCGCATTTCCTGATGTTATACTTTTCAGATCATCGCCTTTTACTGTAGTAATGGAACTTGTAAGGTCACTTTTCTTTACTACACCATAGCCAATGACTACAACATCATCCAGTATCTTTGTATCATCTGCCATAGATATATTCCTTACTCCTCCCTGACCGACTTTTATCTCTTGCGAAACAAAACCTATCATTGAGAAAACGACAGTACCGCCTTGCGAAACATTCGGCAAACTATAATTACCATCTAAATCGGTCAGAACACCATTCGACGAACCTTTCTCTACAACTGTAACTCCGATAAGCGGTTCATTATCAACTGCTGATGTAACCTTTCCTGTTACAGCCACCTTATTCTGAGCAAAAAGATAGAGAGGCAAGGTTAACAATAGGAATATTAGATATTTTTTCATGTTAGATATATGTTATATTATTACTCAAATTTATTCTACTCACGAACTAGTTTTCCTCTACCTAAGTGAGCATCAAAGTATAATTTGTAGCTACCAGTCTGCTTGACAAGCGGTTTTGCCCAATTATCAAGAGTTGTATTAGGCTTGGTCCAAGCCAGATTTTTATAATTACCGTAGTAACCAAATATTTCCGGCTCCTGAGAGTCATCTACACGCCAAGTACAATAATTCCACCAACCATCAGAATGCCAATTATGAATAACGAAATTCATATTTTCACCCGCTTCTAAGGTTAGAGCTTTATCTAAATAAAAAAGGTGAGGATTGGTCGCATCTTGTACAAACCGTGTTACTTCTTTTGGATTAGAAGTCATATAGCCAAAATAGAACTCCTGAAGCCAGCTACCTCCATCTCCCCAAGTATCCAGACTCACAGAACCAAATTTATGAGGAATAGGGTCAATTGCCTCAGGGATAGAATAAGTCTTAATATCATAAACCGCAGTTTTCACATTAAATGTAATTTCGTAATATACATTGGCTTGATTCAACACAATTGGTTTTGCAACATCTGGATCATCTGTCAATTTTGTATTATCTACGGGATCAATACCGAAACAGATTGGAGTGAAGTCACTTTTTTGAGGGAGGAAGAATATCTCTGTACCTGCCTTCCGACAATAGTAATTAGCTTTATATTGATAAGCTCCGGTACGTTCTATACGCATAGGCACGCCAAACACATCACTGTTCAGCTCGTTTACCGTTGCGACATCCGCCAGATACATTTTAGGAAAATCAGGCATTTCAGAAACAGTTATCACACTAGTCTTGGATGTTTCCAAACCGGATTTGTCTATCGCACGCAATATCAAATTATATGTTGCAACAGTAGAAGGTAATGTTACAGGATCATTAAATACCAGAGTCTTACTTGAGTTTGTAAATTCTGTTATTTCTTTTGAATAATTGAGTTCAGGGATATTAATTACAACAAGACCCAATGCTTTATCGTCTTCTACAGTAAACTTAACATTCAGTCTGGTCTGGTTTTTAAGAAGAACAGTAATGGCTTCATCAGGAGAGACAGTGAATACAGGATTGGTAAAATCACCATCCATTGTTACCAATACAGTTTCATTTACTGTACGACCACCTAAGTCTGTAACTGTTACTTCCACCGAAAAGCTATCTCCTTCAAGACCTTTTATCGTTTTGTATTTATAGTCTAAATCGAAAGAATAAACAATACTATCTAAGGTAAGATCTATTGTTTTATCCAAATTGAAACTTGTGTTTTTCAGATTGATTGACCGAAGACCATCTTTATCTTCTACCTTAGCTTTAATTACAAATTCGCGCCCGGGTTCAGTCTTGATATTAGATGTACTAAGGACAATAGTAGGAGGTAATCCGTCTACATCCGAATACTTATAATCATCACTACATGCGGTGAAGAAAAATAAAAGAACCATCAAAAAGCTTAAATACTTTCTTGTTTTCATGAAATTAGATTTTAGTTTATCATATATATATAACTCAGAAACACATAATTAAAATATACTTTACGGCAGATATGCTTCGAGTTAAATAACCAGAACAAATATATGTATTGCTTAACAACAGGCAGGGATATAAAACAATCATTAATAGGATTCAAATCAGTCAATAGCTAGTTTGAGGGTCTATATTCTCAAAATATAATTACTTTTGATATACTAATACAGATCCCATGAAAATAAAGCTTCTCTTTCTCTTTACCCTAATAGCTTTTATGCCAATTCAGGCTCAACAGTATAACATAAAACAGCTAGGCTTGGAACAGGGTCTTTCTAGTAATTATGTTGTAAGCGTCACTCAAGATAAAAGAGGTTTTTTATGGTTTGCCACCGAATCAGGGTTAAACAGATTTGATGGTAATAAGTTCAAGGTTTACAAAAAAAATGGGACATCAGAATCAAACAATATTAGCGGAAATGAACTGAATAAAGTATATGCTGACAAATATGAAGATAAAATATGGATCGCAACCCAGCGGGAAGGATTAAATATGTTTGATTGCAAAACTGAAACATTCAAACACTACAAACACACAACGGAAAGTAAAACAGGCATTATAACGAACGACATAACTGACATTACCTCATCTAAAGATGGCAATTTATGGCTTTCTACATACCATAGAGGGGTGGATTATTTTGATAAGAAAACCGAAACATTTACACATTACAATCGTACTACCATTCCGAATATGGTTAGTAACAATGTATGGTCTGTAATGGAGGACAATAAAGGATTTGTATATATAGGGCATGTGTCATCCGGTTTGAGTATTTTGTCTCTAAAGGATAAGAAAATAAAGAATTTCAGGCATGATGCCAACAATAAAGAAAGCTTGCCAGGAGATGAAGTAAAAACAATATATGTAGATAAGAATGACAATATATGGATAGGAACAAACAATGGTTTAGCTCTTTTCAACAGTGATAAAGAATCATTTACGACATTCAGACATAACCCTCAAAATAAACAATCGCTCATATCCAATTATATATATACAATAAATCAGGTAAGCGATGGTAAACTATGGGTTGGTACAGAAAAAGGAGGAATAAGTGTTCTGGATTTGAAACAGAATATGTTTCTTACCCCTCAAAGTATTCCCTTTGAGAATATCTCATACGATGATGGTTACAGGGGCCTTTCTAATCCGACAATACGCAGTATATACCAAGATTCTTTCAACAATATGTGGATTGGCACATATGGAGGTGGAATTAACTTTATCAGTCATCACCCCACAGACTTTAATACATGGATCTATTCTCCTATACCCGGATTAAAAAATACATTGAATAACCCTACAGCATGGGGCATATGTGTAGACAAATATGATCGCATCTGGGTGGGTACGGATGGTGGAGGCATCAATCTTTTTGCAAATGGAGAAAGGGTACAGATATTTGATAAAAAAACAAATAAAATTACTGATGACGCCATATTGGCGGCAATTAAAGATTCTGAAGATAATCTATGGTTTGGGACATTCAACGGTGGAGTAAACATTTATGATCAAAAAAGAAACGACATACAAAAATGCCTGATAGATGACAGGAGCAGAGATATAAGGTGTTTCTTTGAGGATAAGGAGAAAAATATGTGGATCGGGTGCAATAACGGTTTATACAAATATAACATTATAACAAAACAAGGCCAACTCTATTCTACCGACAATTCCGATTTATCGGATAATCTTGTTCGTGCTATATCAAAAGATGACAAAGATCAAATATGGATTGGTTTTTTCGGTGAGGGGCTTGCCGTCTTTGACAAGAATCTCAAAATCATAAAGACATTCAAAACAGACAAAGGGTTCCCGTCCAACACCGTAGACAACATATACAAAGATAACAGAGGGCAAATGTGGGTTGCCACTGGAGAAGGCTTAGTATGCTTTACCTCCCCCGGAAAAACTGATGAATATATTGTCCTCAATACACAGAATGGAATTACAAACAGCCACATCAGAGCTATAACAGAAGACAAGCAAGGAAATATATGGTTTAGCACCAATAGAGGCATAAACAGATTTATTCCATCTCTAAATAAAGTTTATAATTACAATCATTATAATGGAATCCCTTTGGGTGACTTTATGAGTGGGTCTGTCACAAAAGATTCTAAAGGTACAATCTACTTCGGATCTCAAAATGGACTATGCTACTTCAATCCTGAATCAATCCCAACAACAATAGAGCTACCTGAGACTATTATCACCGGATTCAGAATTTATGGAAACCAAACAAATACATTTGAAAATGAGATCTATAAACCCATAACATCCATTATCGAATTAAAATACAACCAAAACACATTTAATGTGTCATTCAATGTCCTTGATTATTCACTCAATCATTTAGTAGACTATGCATACATGTTAAAGGGGTTAGAAGATTTATGGTATAACACACAGGATGAAAATGCAATTACTTTCCGCAATGTACCTCCCGGAACATACGAGTTGCAGATAAAATCGAGAGTAAAAAATCAGGAATGGTCAGACTCTATAACATCATTAAAAATTATTGTAAATCCGCCGATATGGCTTACTTGGTGGGCAAAGACCCTGTATATACTGACTGTCTTAGGCATTGTTTTTCTTATACTTCGCTTTTATAAACGAAAGCTGGATTTGGAAAATACTCTCACTTTAGAAAAGAAGAACCATATACAGGAACAAGAATTGAATAATGAGAGACTTCGGTTCTTTACGAATATAACTCACGAGCTACGCACTCCCTTAACGCTGATACTTGGCCCATTAGAAGATTTACAAGCAGATACAAATCTACATGAAAAACATGCGTCTAAAATATCGGTCATATACAGAAGCGCAACACGCTTATTGAACCTCATCAATCAGATATTGGAATTCAGAAAAACTGAGACACAGAACAAGAAACTTTGTGTATACAAAAGTGATATATCCCAATTAGTTCAAGAAATAGGATTAAGATACAGAGAACTCAACACCAACAAGCGCATTTCTGTTAATACTATAATAGATACTCAAAATATTAATCTATATTTTGACCCCGATGCAGTAATTACAATCCTAGAAAATCTATTATCCAATGCATTCAAATACACACAAAAAGGAAATATAACACTCACTCTAAGAGATGTAACTGAAAACAATATAAATTATACGGAAATAGAAGTAAGCGATACAGGAAAGGGTATTCCTACAGAATCGATATCCAAAATATTCGACAGATACTATCAGGCTGAAAGAGATCAACAACTATCAGGAACAGGTATCGGATTAGCTCTTGTGCAAAATCTGGTATCAATACATCAAGGAAGCATATCAGTAGAGAGCAAACCCGGAGAAGGCTCTATATTTCGTTTCAGAATACTGTCTGACAATACTTATCCCGACGCCTTACATATCAATGATACTAACAATGATATTATTGAAAACGGCATTGAAACCAAAGACACTGAAAATTCTGATTCCAAACAAATCATACTCATTATAGAAGATAATGAAGATATCAGGGACTACATTTACAGCTCCTTATCGGAACAATACAAAGTATACACGGCTAATAATGGAAAACAAGGTCTAAAAGCAGCTTATAAACACATTCCTGACATTATCATAAGTGATATCATGATGCCTGAAATGGATGGTTTTGAATTAAGCAAGATTTTAAAAGAAGACGTAAGAACCAGCCATATTCCTATTGTACTTCTTACAGCTAAAGATTCAATACAAGACCGTACCGAAGGTTATAACATCGGTGTCGAATCTTATATCACCAAACCTTTCAGTGCCACACTATTGCAAAGCCGTATTGTAAATTTACTGGAAGCCAGAAAGAAAATTGCCGAACTGATAAACAATAATACTACAAATAAAAACGTCATTATAACAGAATCTTTAAGTAAAATAGATAACGAATTTATCGAAAAAGTAACCACGATTATCGAAGACAACTTGGATTCAGATAAAGTGGATGTAACTTTTATTGCAGACAAAATGAATATGAGCCATTCTACACTTTACCGAAAAATTAAAGCTCTTTCCGGTATATCTGCCAATGAGTTTATAAGAAAAGTAAGAATACGCAACGCAGAACAATTACTTTTAACAGGTAAATATACAATATCTGAAATATCCTACATGGTAGGAATAAACAGTATCACGTATTTCAGGCAGTGTTTTAAAGAAGAATTTGGTATGGTACCATCAGAATATATAAAGCAAATAATGAATAAGAAATGACTAAATGGTGAAATGACGAGTTTACTAATCAAACTTGCATGAAACAAGCCCCTCCATATTCTGCCACATAGTCTATTTTTGTCATTAAATAAATGCAAATTATTATATCATGAAAATTACTACGCTATTTCTGACTGCGATACTATCCATAACTTCCATTTCTATAATGGGACAGGTTTCTTTCGGTCAGTCCGAAAAAATTAATTCTTCTTGGAAGTTCTATCTATCGGATATCCCTGAAGCGAAGGCGAAAGCTTATGACGACTCGAAGTGGAAGTCAGTAGAGATTCCACATGACTGGAGTGTAAAAGAACAACTAAGCCCAACTTTGGCCAGTGCAACAGGTTATCTACCCGGAGGCATAGGATGGTACAGAAAAACAATAAATATCCCAAAAGAAAAGCAAGACGAAAAAACATATATTTATTTCGAAGGTGTGTATAACTATAGTGAAGTGTTCATTAATGGGCATCTGTTAGGAAAGCGCCCGAATGGTTATATCTCTTTTATGTATGACATTACTCCGTATATCGAATATGGAAAAAATAATACAATAGCTGTTCGTGTAGATCATAGCCAATCGGCAGACTCCAGATGGTATACGGGCTCCGGTATCTACCGTGATGTATGGCTCATTTATGCAAATCCGATACATATAGCTCAATGGGGTGTATATGCATATCCCGAAATGGATAAGAGTACAGGAATACTAAATATCGAAGTAGAACTAGAAAACAACACAACAGACAAATCCAATCTGACTATAGTTAATGAACTTGTTAGCCCTGATAATAAAGTAATCGTAAAAAACACTCAGAAATTATCAGTTGCAGGAAATCAGAACGGAAAAATTACGACAAATCTGAAAGTAAAGAATCCCGCATTATGGAATCTAAATAATCCGAATCTATATAGCCTCAAAACATCTGTAATTAAAGACGGAAAAGAAATAGATGCAACAATAACCAAGACTGGGTTCAGATCATTCACTTTCGATCCGAATAAAGGATTTGCTTTGAATGGCAAATGGATGAAAGTAAAAGGTGTATGCATCCATCATGATGCTGGGGTATTAGGTTCTGCTGTGCCTCATGATGTATGGAAACGTAGGTTACTAACCCTTAAAGAGATTGGAGTGAATGCTATCCGCACCAGCCATAATCCACAAGCTCCGGACTTATACAGCTTATGCGATGAACTGGGATTATTAGTTCTCAACGAAGCGTACGATGAGTGGGAGTATCCTAAACGAAAATGGCTCGAAGGCTGGAATGTAGGTACTCCGGGATTTCAGGGCAACTATTCTTTCTTTGAAGAATGGGGAGAGAAAGACCTTGCCGATTTGGTTCGCCGAGACAGAAATCACCTCTCTATATTTGCATGGAGCATCGGAAATGAAGTAGACTATCCGAACGACCCATACTCTCACCCTATATTGGATGGAGGAAAAAACACAGGTTTTACTCAGGCTACATTTGGCGGATATAAAAAAGATGCACCCGATGCAATGCGTTTGGGAGATATAGCAAAACGTCTAGTTGGCGTTGTTAAGAAATACGACGAATCACGACCTACAACAGCAGGCTTAGCCGGTGTTGCCATGTCAAATGAAACAGCATATCCGGGAGCATTGGATATTGCGGGATATAATTATACCGAAAATAGATATGAGCTTGATCATAAGAAATATCCTAATCGTGTTATATTTGGCAGTGAAAACCGCCATGAACTTGCAGCATGGAAAGCCGTAAAAGACAATGAAAATATATTCGGGCAGTTTCTCTGGACAGGGATAGACTATCTGGGAGAATCGGGCAGATGGCCTTCCAGAGGGTTTTATTCAGGACTATTAGACTTCGGAGGCTTCATCAAGCCGAGAGGCTATTTCCGTCAATCGCTCTGGTCTGACAAGCCGATGGCTTATTTGGGAACCTATCCTACTCCTGGCAGAGGTAGCAAAAGTCAAGTAAAGGATGTTTGGTCACAACTGGACGCAGAAAATGAAGGTAGTAACTATGAAGAAAAAATACCATCTATGGACGCATGGTCTATCTGGAATTACCAAGAAGGGCAGTCCATACGGGTAGTATGTTATACAAACACAGAAAAAGCCCGATTGCTGCTAGACGGAAAAGAAGTAGGACAAGTAAAAGATTATGATGACAATACAGGGATTATCTTTTGGGATATTCCTTATCATGATGGAAAGCTTGAAGTGATAGGAATGGATAAAAACGGGAATGAAACAGCTCGCTATGCAATACAGTCTTCAAAACAACCATATGCATTGGACATACAAGCAGCAGATAAAGAAGTCAGTAAAGATGGCTTGGCACAGATTGTAATACAAGTAGTGGACGAGAATGGTACTCCTGTTATGCTGTCCGATAATGAAATAACTTGCCAAATACAAGGCCCGGCTAAATTACTAGGATTGGAAGCAAGCAACAATGAAGATATGTCTGACTATACAGATAACAGGCATCGCACTTATCATGGTCGCATACTGGCTTATATACAGCCTACAGGCAAACAAGGTGAAGTAAAAGTAAGATTCACATCTCCTTGGCTAAAACCGACAGAAGCGATTATAAATATAAAATAAAGACTCTTTTCTATATCGTAAAAGCGGCGAGAATAAAATCTCGCCGCTTTTTTTAGACTTAAAACGATATCTTTGTCCATTATTTCAAGTCGCTAGAGCCAGTTGGTGATATCAGGTGTGGATAAATCCAATGAATTGCTGTAATTGTCCTTATTGGATAGTTTTCTTTCTAATTCTCTTACCAATCGACCTACTATAGTTCTGATTTTAAACTGGCTGCACGAGCTTTCTCCTTTATTTTTGGCATGATTGCCAAAACGAACATCAACATAAAGCTTTTTTAATATTCGAGTGTACAGTGCATTTATATTCGTTTAATTTGATATTGTTTTGACAGGTTACTTTCCGATACAGAATGCATAGATATTTATTAATCAATAAAATAGCGATTTTTTCGGTACAAACTAATAAATAGGTTCTGTATGCATTCTGTTTTGTACCAATCACTTACGCTAATATACGTGACATTGGTGAAAAAACGAAATATTTGATGGAAAGTTCTGAAAGTATTATTTTTTAATTTTATTGGGTAGTACTACCCAAAACAGACTACTCAATTAACTACGCTAAATTGTTTTTTCTATCGGTCTATATGTGTTTATAGAAAAACAGCACATAAAATTAAATAAAAAAGAATAATTTTCCCCGTATTCTCTAACCTACGATACGTATCATACCCGACACCACCACGCTTGGCAAAAACCTTCTGAGCCTAATTTAATTCCAATCTTCCATCTCTGAATCTTTATGAGATTCCTTGTATAAGGATATTTGGAGATAAAAGTTCAATTATGTTTTTATCCATAATTAAATTGAGCATTATATATTAATTGAACATTTATACACAATTGAGAATATCAGAACCGAATACAACATATCAGACATACTTTTTTATATATTGATCTACTTCTGACTCGATATAACTGTCGTATAAAGTGAAAATCCTATTATTTTATCAAAGTTATTTTAATCTCTTCATTTCCATAGAAAGTAGGGAAGTACATCAACTCTGCTTTTGCAGGATTGAGTGTATAACGACCGGTATATCTTGGTAACAATTCAACGTCAAATACATTTTGACCTTTCGATAGTTTGTTACAGAATATTACTACCTTTTCTTTATAGTGTTCCCGATGCGCCTCTTTCCAATAATTACCCATAGTCTTTGACTCGTAAGAACAGCCTGCCGGAATAGGAATCTCAATTTGTATATATTCACCATCTCCTGAGAGGTTAAGAGTTGCCTGTAATATCGTAGTTTTACCCTCTTTCAAATCTGCTACACTATCATTATTTACCTTGAATGTTGTCGATATTTCAAACCCTTTCGATTTTTCCTTTATCGGATTTTTATTCCATTCCCTTTGATAGGCTGTGACAAATAAAGGCATAGTCCCCGTTTTGCTTATTTGAATTTTTTCTTTTGAATCGAATTTAGCTGTATACGGAAATTCTGAAATTTTGGTTCCATTCATATTCATCACGACATTGGTATATTTCTCTGCACTCTTCAACATATCAGGCATTATTGTCTGTACAATACGTGATGATTCGTAAATATTATTCCATGTATTATTTTGTCTTTGTTCAAAGAAGTAGTTTCGAATACTTTCCAATTTTTGTTCGTGTCCTCCCAGATTTTTCAATATTTGATATGCCAACAGAGTGTTTTCTGTATTTGTTTCATCCGGGCTATAAAAGTATCGCAGTTGAGATTTTCCTTTTTTCTTTTCACCCCAATAGAGAGAGCCAAGAATCGTTTTATCGGAATAATGCATTAATGAATCTATTCTTATCGAATCTTGAAGTCCGATAGAAGACATAACTAGCATTGTTTTTAAGTTGTCCCTAGCTGTTGAATTCTCCAACTGGGAATCCACTTGATATAGATATGTCTTATAATCAACAGCAGCATTCAACCTCTTTAAGAAAATAAGCCTGTCTAGCAATTCACCTTTAGCATATGGCAGTTTTTTATCCACAGTTAAAGGAAGACTAGATAAACTGTTCTTTAATTCTTGTTCAAAAGCTAATGCCAGCGTATGTTTATCTAGTTCTGTTTTGTATCCCGCTTCATCTGCATCAAGCAGTGCATTTATGACGTGTTTCGATATCCACATCACAGATTCACTTTTGTTCCACCAACCCCAGAGCCCTTCGTTGTTTTTATTTTTGTTCAGGTCTCTGATAAGACTATTAATTTTCTTGTCTTCTTTAAATTCTTTTCCCTGTATTTTACAAATATACTTTTTGGCCAATAGAGCTTTAATTTTGGATGCCATCTGTTCATTACACATGTATGGATACTGGTCAATATTCTCTATTTCACGCAAGAAAAGGTCTAAACTTGAAGCTTCAGCATAAAGGGTTACTTCTCCAATTTCAGGATCCGTCTTTAATGTATAAGTTGACGAATCATTGATTACTTTAAAATCTCCATAGGTTTGCAGCAAACCTTGCTCAAAAATAGGGAATGAACGCTCTTCTCCATCAAAATAACCATTCTCCATTTGTAAAGAATAAGTCAGAGTAAGGCTATCCCCATTAATTGCATTCACGGGTATATAGTCTACGTGAGAATTACCTATTTTTATTTTTTCAACTTGCTTATTATTATCTAAATCAATAGTTCGAGTTAATACTAAACTATCTCCAAAATGATTAGCTACTTTGCCTACGGCATTCAGGCTATCTCCCCTGATAGCGAATCGAGGTGTCGATAGACGTGCAGATAAAGCCTTGAACGATTTGACACTCATCTGTTTCGTATCTGACTGATTCTTTCCACCCAAAGCAACGAAATAAGCATTCCAGTTGGTTATATCATCAGGATAAGTTACTTCGAAATTTGCTTCTCCTTTTTCATCGGTTTTAAGTTTTGGTTGCCAGAATGCATCGTCATGGAAATTACGCCTAATAGTATTACCCGGCTCTTCATTGGGGATATTCTCAGATTCTGCAATTTTAGAAGACGATAATGCACTGGTCTCAATCATAATTACTCCATTCGCTGCTCGTGCACCATAAATAGAAGTTGCTGCAGCATCTTTCAAAACATTTAGCGATAAGATTGAAGATGCATCAATATCTTCGAGAGTACCATCAAAAGGAAGTCCATTTATAATTATTAAAGGGTTTGCTTTAGCATCCGTACTAGATGCTCCTCTAATCATTAAGCCTGCTACTCTGCCTTGTAAAACTTGATTGTCAAAATAGCCATCTAAAGGATTGATAGTAACAACAGACCCTGTAAGATTTGCCTTTTTCTGTACGCCATAACCAATAACGACCACCTCTTCCAATCGCTGTTCATCTGCTTGTAAGCTAATATTATAATCGTGACCTGTTGATACACTGACTTCTTTGGTCTTATACCCTATATACATCACCTCTAAGATAACATTTCCGTCTATATCTATTTCAAACCGACCATCAAAATCGGTGAAAACTCCTTTATCAGTGCCTTTTATTTTTACCATAGCCCCGATAACAACATCTTCATTATCCCTCACTATACCGGTCACAACCCGTTTATTTTTATTTTCTCTACTAAATTTCCTCTCATCAAATATAGGAGACAAAGAGAGAGTATCTCTTATTGGTTTTGAAATATATGGATTTTCTACAGAGTGAGTTATAACGCCTTTGTTGAATAGATTGTATGCAACTCTCGATATTTCAGAATCTTTTTTATAATCGGCAATAGAATCCAACTTCAGATAATTCTTTCCTCCTTTGTGTAACTGTATAGAATAGCTGTATGACGTCGAATCTTTAAAAATAAGATGAAGTGTTAGTCCTTCAGATGGTAAGTTGTTAAAGTCTCTGGTTCCTCCATAATAAAGTTGGAAATCTTTCCGGTCTTCCTCTTTGCTTGGTTCAACTAAAATGAGAGCAGGTCTTATGTATGTCCCTGTTTTATCTTTACCAAGAACCATCTCCAATTTATAATTAATACCTCTAAAACTTTTATTATATTGTCTGATATTGACAAAACCACTTGTAGAGCACATAACATTTGCAATCTCTGTCTTTATCCGATTCTCGATATCGTCTGTTGTCAGAGGTTGCTCCTTAAAATCCAATACTGGTTTAAATGCTGATATACGTCTGTTTATTATGGGGCTATCCCATTGTTTTATTTTCTGATAATTCGGGTATAAGGTATAATGGTTTCCTCCTTCAATTTCAACATTAGCTAAAAGCCTGTTTCCCGCATAAACTGAGGCTATATTTGAGAGGCTTCCCAGCATATTCCTCTTAGGAAAAGGGCCTGCCAGAACAGGAACTTTAACTTGTGCGTTTAAAATACGGTCATAAGTACTTCTGTTTGTATAATTTAAATAATAGAGAGTATTACCTGTATTAATAAAACCCGGAATTTCAATTCTCTGGCGAACATTGGGCAATTCTGTTTCTCCGAAGTTATTATCTATGGTGATTAATTGAGAGCTAAGCTCTGAAACCTCTTTATCCGATAAATATCCTTGTTCTTTCTTTTCCAATAATCTGGAAGTTAAAACGAAAGGTACTTGCATAGAATTCTCATACGGAATCTTTGTATATGGTTTCCCGGCATTGAAGGACAGAATATTTTTCTTGCCTTCTTCGATATAAAAATTTAAGGCTAATATCTCCCTGTTATGAGTACGAAAACGCAAACTGTGTTTTCCCGGATCAATTTCAAAAGTATAAATATCCTGATGTTGGGACTGATTGGTATAATAAAGCCTTTCGTCTATCCATAACATATGCACTCCTTGTACTTCTCCGTCAATAACGACAAAAGGGGATATCTGTGTTTTTCCGTTGGAAGACCGTTCTTTATGTATATAGTAGGTTTCCGGGTACAAAAATTTATAGTATTCAACCGTATCCAGAGCTATGGCGCTTGCCCACCTTTTCCATGTCAGGCTTGATTTACTATTATAATAAGAGTCGTCATCCATTTCATAACGGGTATTATAAAACTGCTTGGCATAACGGGCTTTACCTCCAATAGGAATATTAGGCATCGAATAGTTCTTAAACTTGGATGTAAAAGAATAGGCTGTAATATCAGCGTCTTTTACAGGTTTTCCTTTTTTATCTGTTACCGAAATTTGAACATTTGCTTTTTGTCCCGGATATACAGTCGTAGGAGTCGTTACATCTAAAGTAATATTTTTCTTGGCAAAAGGCAATAAACCTTCTATTGATTTCCCGTCTCCTCCAAATAAATAAGAGAGCTGCATGCTATAACCGTCCTCTCCTGTGTCTTTAATCACGTAGTTTAACTGTGTTGCATAACCCCTGTCTATTTCTTTTTTCATTTTACGGATAGTATACCAAAAAGGGATATTCGCTGGATTATCAACCTTCAGATAAATAGAATCATTATTCCTATAAAATTTATAACCTAACTGCTCTGCCTTCGTATCGTCGGTTTCGAAATATTCTTTTGAATTTTGAGTTTGAACCAAAATGTTTCCGGCCCACCAAGGTATAGCCATGATATGTGGTAGCATAACAGAATCTCGATATATGTATTCATCATTCTCCCCACTGATTATAATTTTTGCCAATGCTTGTTGTGATTTCCCCTGATAAAGTTCTTTAATAGAAAGCATACCTTTATCTAATGAAAAATCTAACGCATACTTTTTATTTATTCTTTCCAGAGATAATGATTCGACATGTTTTTCATTATCGGCACTTAGATAAGCACATCTTACTTTAAATTTTAAATCAATATTTGGCGGGAAAACAGAATCAGGAATAATCAATCCTTTTTCGGATGAACCGAATAGGTCAACAGTGTGATTCCATAGTGTATCGGGAATAAAAACCGGTTCCATTATTTTTATTTTATTCAGGTCAAAACGATCCGGAGTTACCAGAACTTCAATTTTCCCATCATAAACAGCCATATCATTTTCATCTGTCACCTTCATATCTAATTTGATAGAATCTCCCATCGCAAATTCTTTCTTATCTGATTTTAACGAAAAGTTTATGCCTTTAAGTTCATAATCTTCATATCTGAAATAATCTCTCACGACATTTGCATTATTATCATCAGTAATCAGTGATACGGAATATCCTCGGTCTAACGTTAAGTCTAATTCATCGGTCAGCTTAAATTCATAGCTGTACATACCTGGTCGATAGGGCTCTAATTTGGTTAAGATTGTATCAATATTCGATCGAGAATAATCCTCATGTAGTCTGAGGTCAATAGACTTCTCAAATCTTTTCCCATTATATTCAGACAAATAGGCTTTTAGCTTTACTGTTTCTCCTGGTTTGTATTTAGGCTTGTTAAAAACGACAAATCCGGTATATTTCTGTTTTTCAGGTCGCTCAGATGGATTAAAGGTGTATTTTATTCTATTTTTAAGTCCGATCCATCTCCATTTCATTTTCGACCAGATTGATTCAAAAAAATTATAATTATCACGATATTGGTTATCTTCTATTTCCAAGTAATGGTAAACTCCATTATGAGCTATTTCGATTATATCTTCATCTTTTGCTTTATTGGTGCTATATGTCTGCGTATTTCTATCATACTTTAACATTGATGAACCTTTTCTCACTTCAGCATCATTTATTATGTTGCCCAAGGAGTCGTATAAACACACGACAAATTTTTCTGAAGGTACTATTTTAGCATAAAGATTATCTACTGTATGTTCTGTATAATTTAGCTGGTTATCTATGACTTTTACTAATACATAGTTCCCTTTTGGTAAAGAGGGAATATCGTCACCTACATTATATTTCGACACAAAAGTGTTTAGCATATCTTCATCAAAACCATCTTCTTTAAGATGTATTTTTCGTAAATCATCTTTACTTATTTTATAAATATGTACTTCAGATGAAGAGCGTGGGCTATCTGACAAGTTAGATTGTGCAAAAGAAAAAAGATGTTGCAGCAAAAAAATACAGAGTATAATAAAGCGTGTTGTTTTCATATAAGCATAAAGAAATAAGGGACTTCTATTACAAATCTACATATTAATAATGAAATTTCGATTCTGATTTTTATGATATTGTCGGTTTCTGATAAAGTTTCTTAACTATGTTTGCTGAGCTGTTATGGAATATAATACTTAACTAATTATTATTGGGGTTATGTCATTCCAACATATATAATATAATAGAGGCTTTTAAATTGTATTTAAATACTATTTTTAGTCAATTCCTCATCCTATTCATTTCCGATTCTATTTTCTGATTTGTAACATTTGCATAAATCATTGTAGTTCTGATGCTCGTGTGTCCAAGTATTTTACTTACAGACTCCAACGATACGCCTTTGTTCAGTGCCAGCGTGGCAAAACTGTGAACCTAAAAAGCAAAGCATAACAAATGAGAGTAATTGACAATATATCAGAATATTGAGTCTCAAACTGTCTTTTGTTGACTTAGAGCTAAAATACAGTAAAGGGCAGATGTAAGAAACAGTTCAGTTACTTATCCATTACCTGTTTTTGATTAAGCAAAAGTCTGTAAAACAAAGCAGTTGAACCAATTTAGGGTTTGACGTTCGGGATTTGATTTTAGCTGACTTTATTAGGCTTCTCTGTTCCTTGTCTGTCTTAGGTTTCTCTACCCTCAAATAACTCTGTTAGAAGTAATTTTATCACTTAAAGTAACAGAGTATGAATACAGAATTAAAACTTCTCTTTTACCTCAAACGAAGCGAAGTAAAACAGAATGGAACTTGTCCAATTATGGGGCGTATTTCTATCGGCAGAACGATGGCACAGTTCAGCACGAAATTAACTGTATCGGTATCCCTTTGGGATACCAGAGCAAACCGAGTATCGGGAAAAAGCAAACAAGCCGTTGAAGTTAACAGAGCATTAGACAAAATCACACTGTCAATCAACAAACAGTATTCTCGGCTCGTAGGTTTGAAAGGTAATGGTATTTCGGCAACCGAAGTCAAGAACACCTTTCAAGGAATAGCATCTACACAAGAAACGCTTGTGCGTTATTTCAATCGCCACAATCAAGAATTTCGTAAACGTGTCGGAGTTAATCGGGAATTATCCACTGCCGAACAATACGAAATTTCGCTAAAGCACCTTACCAATTTTCTCAGCAAAAAATGTAAGATATCGGATATCCCTTTCTCCAAACTTGATTTTGATTTCATCGAAGCCTTTGATTTCTACTTGCGTGTAGAACTCCAACGTATGCCCAATACGATTCTCGGAATTATGAGACACACACGTAAAATGATAAAATTGGCTATCAATGAAGGTATCATCAGTCGTGATCCATTTGAAGGTTATACACCCGAAAGACCGACTCCGAAGCAAAAGTATCTGACAAGAGAAGAGTTAGACAAAATCATGACCACTCAACTAGACCATCCGTCCCGATATATAACCAGAGATATGTTTTTGTTTTCGGCCTTCACAGGTTTGGCATATCGAGACATCTGTAATCTCACTCACCAACATATTGTAAAAGCGAGTGATGGTATCTTATGGATTAGAACAAGTCGTCAAAAGACCGGTACACCTTGTGATATTCCGCTATTGAATTTACCCAAACAGATTATTGAAAAATATAGAGGACTTGCCAAAGGTGGAAAATTGTTACCAATGTTGAGTTGTGGCAGGCTCAACAAGAATCTGAAAGTAATTGCTAAATTATGTAATATTGAGCGTCATCTGGTCTACCATTGCGGAAGACATACCTATGCCACTACAGTGACTTTTTAAACTATCTATCTATAAAACAAACGATTGAAAAGAACACAAACCTCAATAGGTAATGACTTAGAAACGAGCGAAGTTCTCTGCTCTGCTTTGTATTTCCATTGTTTCAAATAACTCGAAAATAAAGATAATGATTTATATATAAATTACTCATTGTCTATTTGTAATTTGATTATAGAGTGTTATATCTATTTTGTATATCTTTGGGAGAGAACGGTAAAAAGGTCGTATTGAATAAAAGAAAAATATTATGCATGATACTTTCCTCGAACAATGTGCAACTTTAGATAAGGATGTAATTCTTGATTTTAACAACTATTGGAAGTCGGCAGAACTTACTAATGTCATTAGTGGATTAAATAAAGAATGTTTTGGTATTTTCTTATTAGATGCTCAAAACATAAGGTATCAGTTGTGCTATTTTAATGGAGCAAATGAGATAGAAGGAGTTATTTTAGAATCCGATTTTTTTGATTCTAAAAGAGATAGGCTAACATTCTATTTTTCGGATTTTTTATCCCATAGATATAAACATTTAGATACGATTTCCTCATTCAATACATTTCAACAATATCTTCGAAGTTTATTAGAAAATCTAGGACATCTTACAATTTCGTCTATTGAAATACAAGAATCTATTGATTTATTCGGTGACCCTAATCCTTCGATTGTAGGTGCTTGCATAATTCCGATGATTGATAGACCTCGATATTATAAGGATTATTTTGACAATTTACATTTGGAAGGGTTAGCTGAAAATGAAGTGTCTATATATCTAATGTTGAATAAACATAACAATTATATAAAAATAGGTAAAAGTAAAAAGCCTGTATTTAGAGAAAAAACATTGCAGGCTCAAGAACCTGATATTGAATTGATAGCTAGTTGGGTAGCTCCTCCTTATGTTGAAAAAGAATTTCACAATTTATTTAAAGGAAAAAGGATGAGAGGAGAATGGTTTAATCTTAATTTTTCCGATTTCAAAATCATAAAAAGAAGGATGAATGAATACAAAAATAAAAAATGAAACTTTTAGTCCACATCAAAATATAATTGATGGAATTATTAATAGAGTCATCCTCAAATCGTGGAATCCAAATTGTTTTCACAGCATCAATTACTTTGATGAGATCAAATGTTTCTATAATAATGGATATAAAAACTTTGAAGAAATACTAAAAGAACAATTAAATAAATACCATCCAGCAAGTTGGATACTAGAGGCATATATACAGTTACAACTTTGGTCTGTTTTGTTTTTTGAAGGGTCTAATGATAATTTTATAACTGGAAATGAAAAGTTAGCCCCTATTGGAAGATATGGCTGGAGGTATATTATTGATATATCAGTTCAGAATTTGTCTAAAACATCAATGAAAAATGGAGCTAGACCCACACAAAAAGAAAAAGATATAGTTTTCACAGCTCTAGCAGGAATGTGTAATAGTTCTGAAATATCAAATTTCTTTCACTTCATTGGGGATAGACTCAATTTGAATACCCTTATTTTCTCTCCTGAACTTTTCAGAGGTTTCCCTCCTTTATCAAAAGAGGATACACTATTCTTAGAGAGAATCAAGCAAACATTAGACATAGCCCCTAACTGGGAGAATTACGAGCAATTCTCTCCTTTGAATTATGTGTTATCACAAAAGGTAGATGACTTCCTTCTCAATCATTTCTCCATTACACTTGTTGAAATAGAATCTATAATGTATTGGATAGAGCAAATTTCGATTAAAGAAGCGATGCTTATTTTAGTACAACCACGCGAAGATTTTATTTGTCAAATAGGTCTGTATTCTGGTTTATCTAGATCTAAAATAGAGTCATTTCTAAATTTAACCTGTTTCTCAACAAATGTTTTGAGAGAGACAGGAGAACGTGATTTTTTGAGAAAAAGTCAACGACATAGAATGTATTATTACTTAGGTATAATAATAAGTTTAGATTCAAACTTTGAATCAATCTATGATGAAGAAACTCTTAACAGATCACTGATTCATAATTCAAAAGCACATATAATTATCAGCCCCATGTCTTTTGATGAATGGCTCAAAGTTTTTCAAACCTCTCTAGTATTGGGGCAACGTGAAGATTTAAAACAATCTTCTGAGATGAAAAATGAAATTGCAAGTATTGAATCTTATTATAGAATCAAAGTATTTGAGGTAGAAGTCTTGAAATTATTAGAAGATAAAAAATTTGTGGGACTTAATCTAGATAAATTAAATGGTAAGAAAATAGAATGTGGTGAAATTGATATATTAGCTTATTCAGAAGAAAGGAAAGAGTTGTTTGTGATTGAATGTAAAGCTCTAACAAATGTGGTTGACTACAGAGGATTAGGACAACTAATAAATGACCATTATGAGCAAAAAAAATACCACAAGAAATTTTTAAGAAAAATAAAATGGGTAAATGAAGAAATAGAGTCAATTAAATTGTTATTTAAAAGCAGGTTTAATGTCGATATTCCCTGTTCAATTAGAATTGTTCCGTATTTTGTAACGAGCTTTAATAGCACAATTGGCTTAATTGAAGATAAATACCAAATATTGACTTTTGAAGAATTTGACAAACTACTTTGATATGCAAGAAGATCAATTCGACTTATATCATTTTGTTATAACCAAAGAAGATATAGATAATTTTGAATTTGATAATATACTAGGTGCTCTAAATAAACTACATCGAGCTCCTCATGCATATTTTAATAAAATTATGATTTCAATATATGGTTATGAGAGTGATATTCGAGAGTTATACCAAATAGAAGAGGTAAGAGATTATTTACGTTTCTTAGATTATTCATTCCCTCATTGGTTTTATTATGCTAGAAAAGATATCCCACGAAATGCCAGTCTTTTCAGTCTAATGATAACTGCGATTTGTGAATGGGAAAAAATTGGAGACAATTCTATTCAAATCAATAATGATTCTTTAGCCAGCTTTTTGATTAACCATTATTCATATATGAACAAATTAATGCTAGAAATGGGTCACTCTGTAAAAGAAATTAAGGAGATCTCTACGCTAATAGAATCTATCATATTTGGCAATTAAGATGCTTTTATTATTCTTTTTTTTAATGGGTGGTTTATCAGTTGAAAAGAAAAAATTATATTCAATTGCATTATTTTACATAATTATACTTACTACTAAGCAAATAATTATATATTTGTAATTATGAACGATACTCAATCTGAAATAATACGATTGGCAAACGAACTGATAAGGTCAGTTGGTTATAATGCATTTAGTTATGCTGATATATCTAAACAGCTTAATATTAAGAATGCAGCTATACATTACTATTTCCCTGCTAAATCTGATTTGGGTATTGCCGTTATCAAAGAAAGCCATGTCCTTTTTTTAGAAAAGACCGAAGCATGGAGCAAGTTAAATTACAAGCAGCAATATAAGAAATACATTACGATGCATGACAGTTTTGTCAAAACACATTGGACTTGTATTGTAGGCTCATTAGCTCCCTCTTTTGACACGCTTCCCGAAAATATGCAAAAAGAATTACAAAAATTAGTCAATACAATATTAGATTGGCTTACAGAGTTATTAACCCAAGGGAAAGAAACCGAAGTTTTTGACTTTAAAGAAACTCCAAGAACAAGAGCAAATATGACTCATTCCACTTTATTATCTTCATTACAAATGAATAAAGTATTGAGAAATGATATTTATAAATCAATCCAAGAAGGATTATTAAACATATAATTTTTTTGTCCACAAAACTTACTTACTAATAAGTATTTAATTGGTCTTAATTTTTAAACACGATTATACAATGAGTGCAACAATTACATCTATTGGAATATACCATCCCGAAAAAGAAATATACAATTCGTATTTCGAAAGTTTTATTGATACGTCTGACACATGGATAAGAGAACGAACAGGTATCGAAAGACGTTTTTATACAGCCCCTAACGAATACACAAGCGATATGTGTGGAAAGCCACTTTGAATTTATCGAAAGAATATAATAAGGACTTACACGACATAGACTATATCATAGTTGCCACAAGCACTCCCGACCAACCAATGCCAAGTGTTGCCAGTCAAGTACAGTCTCGATTAAACATACCTCATGCAGGAGCAATAGATATATCTTCCGCTTGTGCCGGATTTGTTAATGGAATTATTCTTGCAAAAGGATTGATAGCATCAGGTACACACAAAAAGATTCTTGTCATAGGAGCTGATACCCTTTCCAAAATCACAGACTTTACAGACCGAACAACTTGTATTTTATTTGGAGATGGTGCAGGAGCAGTAATTGTAGAGGAATCCGATAACAATAGCTTGTTCAATACCATAACAGGCACAAATGGCGATTATGGTAAAGATTTGTATTTGGCACATCAAAATGCACCAATCAGCAATTCAGAAGTTATAGCAAACAATAAATTACATCAAAATGGTAGGGTTGTCTATAAATGGGCTGTTCAAACACTAACAAGTGGACTATATGAACTTGCAAGAAAAAATAATGTAACCCTTAAAGATATTGATTATTTCATTCCTCACAGTGCTAATTATCGCTTATTGGAAGCTGTTTTTAAAGAATTGGATATTCCGATGGAAAAATGTTTAGATAGTGTAAGGCTGTTCGGAAATACCTCGGCTGCCTCTATACCTCTTGCGTGGCATAGAGCTATCAAAGATGGGAAGTTAAAGTTGGGAGATAAAATTATGCTTGTTGGATTTGGTGGTGGCTTCACCTATGCAGGCATCTATATAAAGAATAATGTTGTGTAGAATTTCGAATAAATGTCCGAATTTTACACCTCATATCTAATGAATTACACTTATTTTTGGCATTGATATGGAGAAATTTCAAGCAATACAACCCTCTGAGCATTTACAACCGTATGTAAAACAATACTGGTTTCTTTCTGCCGAAGGATTAGCAAATGGTAGTCAAAGAACTATTCCCTCGGGATGTATTGCCCTTTCGGTTAAACGGAGTGGTGGAATCTTCTCTGTTTTTGAAAATAGATTTTTACACAATGCCTGCATATTCGGGCAATCTACGATTCCGAATAGCTTTTACTTCAATTCATTCGATATTATTATGGTTCTTTTTCAGCCATTGGGAGCAAAGGTCTTCTTTGATATGCCAATGAGTGATTTTAAAGATCAGAATATAGACATTCGAGATTTAAGTGATCTTAATATTCTTGAATTGGGAGATAGATTGATTAGTTGCTTTAACAATCAGGAATGTATTGATTGGATTGAGCTATTTTTATCAGAGCGATTAAGTAGGTTTGACAATGAGAAATATTGCAGACTACTGCCTGCACTCAATCTGATAGAATTGAATACTACAGATTTGAATAAATTAGCTGATGTAACCTGTCTGGGCTACAAGCAATTCAAAAGATTGTTTACCGAAAATATTGGTTTGAATCCCAAGGAATATATTCAGATTCACCGCTTTTCCAAAGCCTTAAATATTATACAGGCTACTCCTCATACAACATTGAACGATTTGGCATATTGTTGCGGATACTATGATAAATCACATTTGATAAAAGATTTCAAAGCTTTGTCGGGATATACTCCTGCCGAATTTACACAGCAAAGTGACCCATATTCTCCATCCATGTCATTATTCCAATCGTTTTTTATTAACGCAAAATAAATTCTTATGAAGATACTGATTTATGGTGCAGGCATTGTCGGATGTACATACGGATGGCAACTATCCGAAGCAGGGTGCGACATAACTGTTTTGGTACGACCTGGCAAAAAAGAGAGCATAAAACAAGAGGGTATTACAATCAATTATTCTGATTTTAGAAGTGGGACAAAGATTGTCAAAGAGATTGTCTTTCGCCCTAAAGTAATAGATTGTCTTTTGGTAGATAACGATTTTGAATATATCATCGTTACTACCAATAATCTACACTTAACAGAAATACTCCCCATACTAAAAGAATCAGCAGGACAAGCACATATCTTATTCTTCCTGAATATGTGGATTGATGATTTTCGTGAAATTGAAAAATATCTATCACCCAATCAATATTTATTCGGGTTTCCATTTATGGCAGGAGGAGGAAGAGAAAATAATGTGATACACAGTGCTATATCGGGTTTAAAGTACTCTCATACTCCTTTAGGAGAAACAGATGGATCAATAACTCCCCGTGTACAGAAAATAGCTGATGCTTTAGAAAAATCCAACTTGAAACCGATGTTATATAAACAAATCAAAGTCTGGCTTATCACTCATTATGCCGTTGCAGCAGGTTTGTCCGCAGGGATAATAATGGCAGGCGGTGGAAAAGCTTTTTCGAGTGATACAGAAATACTTCGCCATACATTTAAAGCTATTCGGGAAGGATTGAAAATCTGCTCCAAGATCGGATTCGATTCAAAGTCTGAGAAATCAAATAAACTATATTATCTCCCTTTATTTATCGGGACAGCTATTGCAAAGAAAGTGTATAGTAATGAAGCCCTTTGTCTGATGTTCGATGGGCATACCCAACATTCACCAGATGAAATGCAAAAGATGTTGAATGATATAATTGATTGTGGGAAAAATCACAATATACAAACTCCCTATTTGTCTGATTTCGAAGAAAAACTTAAATATAAGAGCTAAAGCCACCACTAATTATCCAATTATATAAGGAAGAGACTTTTAGTATTCATTTAAATATATAACTATGGATCAATTAGCAAAACCAGAATTATTCTATTTATTAGAAAAGAGTAGACTAACAGTAACAAACCATGAAATGCAACAAGCCTATGAAGCCTTTATAAAAAAAGTAGAAACCTTAAATCAATCCGAAACAGATTATCAAACAATCTTTCGGAAATTGAGTATTACTCGCATAGAGTTTAAGACATTACAAACACATATTTTATGCGAGCAGGGGGGAAAATGCACTTGAAAATCTATATTGTCAGAAAGCAATTTGGTATCTAGAATCCGAAATTGATTTGCTAAAATCGACACATAGCTCTATTCCTAGAGCTTCAAAATCTTTAAAATCCAAAATCTATTTTATCCCTAAGTCTAAAGAAGGCTTGGGGATTGATAGTATGGGAGAGTTTGCTATCTCCTTTGAGTACTCTGGTCAATTCGTTAATGAGAAAGGACAGCCTGTTCCGTTTATTCACATTGCCCAAACCTTAGAAATAGCTTTCAATTTTCAGTTTGGAAACGCCTACAAATCCAAAGCGAGAGTATTCAGCCGAAAGCCTTATAACCTAACTAGAGCGTTAGATTATCTGAAAAACCTTATCATTAGAGCGGACGGAAAACAAGATGAAAAAAGATGAGTTTTCAGAATGCTGATATTTAATACATTACAAATAACTTATAGGGGAGTCAATAGGGATTCCCCTATTTTTGTGTCATCTATTGTCCGAGCTTTGCTTTACCAATCGATTGGAATTAATCAGAATATTAATTTCAAAAACAGAGAATTATGTATTTAGACAATAATGATTTTGTGTCTTGGATGGAGAAATTATCCACCAAGCTAAACGAGATAGGCAAAGACCTTAAATCTTTTACCCAAACCAAAGATGTACTGGAAGAAAACGAGAAGATTATGGATAATCAGGATTTAGCATTCCTGTTGAAAGTCTCGTATAGGACACTCCGAAGGTATCGAACAAGTGGCAAACTTCCCTATTTTTCAATAGGTCATAAAACCTATTATCGGATAAATGATGTTCAGAAATTCGTTCGTGAACATATGGATTTGGGTACTTTCAAAAGCTTCGAAAAGAAGCATCCAAAGGATAAGACCCAAAATGATGCATCTGTGTAATTTGATGCAAATCAATGAAGGCTATGTTTGGTCAACCGCCTTGCATTACCACTCCGCATTCAGCTTAAAACAACATCACTTACCGCTCTTTTTGTTTTTGCTGAATTAAGCAAGAGGGAACTGGACTATCGTCCTGTTCTCCTCTTGCCCTTCGGGGCAAAGCCTTCGGCTTTAGTACTTTAAGAACAAGCACTGTAATTACACTTCTAATAAGTGTATTTTGTTAAACTCTTATAACCAATAGTTTAACAATGTGATTTTCCATTAAAAAGTAATTACTATGCAAAATCAAGATAGAAAAACAATATATACCACCGTTTCCATAGACAAGGAAACAGGACAGTTAATAAATAAAATCGGCAAACGCTATTCGCTGAAAAAGAGCGAAGTTGTAAAATTAGCTTTTCGGTATATCGATAAAGCTCATATCAATCCTGCCGATGCTCCCGAATCTGTTAAGTCGGAGCTATCCAAGATTAACAAACGGCAGGATGATATTATCCGCTTTATCCGCCACTACGAAGAAGAACAACTCAATCCGATGATACGCACAAGCAATTCCATAGCCGTAAAATTTGATACAGTTGTTAAAACTATATCCGAAAAACTGGATTCAGAAATAGCCAACTCAAAAAACACGCTTGTTAATGTATTGAGAAAATTAGATGAACAGTTTAGCAAAGTTGCAGAGGTAATAATAAGCCATTCCAAAGTTATCAACTCCTTATCTCAAGCAAGACAAAGAGATAATAAGAAGTTGTTAAAACTGATTTCACTTTACTCGGAACTATCAGCCTGCGGAGTAATGGATGGTAAGCGGAAGGAAAATTTAAGAAGTGAGATTATCGACCTGATAAACGAAAAGTAAGCCATGAATATAGATTTCCCACCACCGTCCAAAGGAACATACAACAATGCAGGTAGTAGCAGAAGGCTATGCAGTTACCTCGAGCATGAGGATATGCAACGTATGGAGCAAGGTATTTATACAGAAGGCTTTTTCAACCTGACCGAAGATAACCTTTACAAATCACAGGTAGTAAAAGATATAGATAGCAATAAAGCTCAGTTACTCAAAACGGATGCTAAGTTTTATGCTATTCATGTTAGTCCATCGGCTAAAGAACTCCAAGCAATGGGAAGTACAGAAGAAGAGCAAGCAGAAGCCATGAGAAGATATATTCGGGAGGTCTTTATTCCTGAATATGCTAAGAATTTCAACAAAGGGTTATCAGCAGAAGATATCAAGTTCTATGGGAAGATACACTTTGATAGAGATCGGTCAGAGAACCAAAATAATATGCATTGTCATTTGATTGTCAGTCGGAAAGACCAATCTAACAAGATAAAACTTTCTCCGCTCACTAATCACAAGGATACCAAGAAAGGAACAGTTAAGAGAGGTTTTGATAGAACGAATCTCTTTCAACAAGCAGAACAAGGGCTTGATAAGCTATTTAGCTATAACAGACCTTTGACAGAAACCTTTGAATATTACAACACGATGAAGAACGGCAGTATAGATGAGCAGATAGCCTTACAGGAAAAAATGCTTACCCGTGAAAAAGAGAATATGGAGATTAGCTTGAATGCAGATGTGCAGGTAGGCAAGGATGAAAACTTAAAGCGGAAGAAAGAGAAAAAGCAGAATCCAAAACGAGGGCTTTGAAGAGGAATATCAAATTTGATCAGAATTTAAATGTAACGAGAAGAATAGTCTTAGATTCTATAAAAAGGATGAAAAATATGGTTACTTTTAGATTCTATAAAAGAGTAATAGCTATGAAATTATATATCCTTGGTAACACCAATGACGATAAAGGGACACAATTAGAAATTCTTACAAAGGAAATGCTTGAAAAACAAGGGTACAGCAATATTGCTGGAAATGTAATTGTTTCAGGAGGAAGTGAATTTGATGCTGTTGCCTCATATAAGATGCCACTTGCTACAAATTATATTGAATATCAAGTTATATGTGAATGTAAAGCACATAGTAACCCTATAAATATTACTGATTGGATGAAATTTATAGGAAAGGTTTATGTTGAAAAATTAAAAAATGATCACACTACAGGGTTAATGATAGCATTATCTGGGGCAAATGGCAATGTTATAGGTTCTTATAATGAAATAAAAGATAGAGGATTAGTTAATCTGATGGTCGGTGACGATATAATAGAATTTCTAACAAAGGAATACAACCTAACTTCTGCACAATCTATAGAATCATATGTAAAAAGATTTACGGACAAGAGTATCTCTATCATAAGCTTGGCGTATTATGATCAAGCTATATACTGGATTGTAGGTTTCATTGAAGGAGGGTTTACCGTATTGAAGAAAAATGCGACCCAGCTAAATAGCAAAGAATTAGAGATCATTGTAGAATTATTGGATAAAAACACAGAATATACAGGTTATATTGATATTGAACAGGAGAATGAGGCACGTAACAGACGTATCAATATTGAGAAAGTGGCATTAAGTATTCTTATGGATGCGTCAAAACCACTAAGTATAGATAAAGTTTTTGCACAATATGAAGATATAACTACACAAAAGTCAAATGAGAAAGCAACCAAAGATGAAATAGGAAATGCACTTAGAAATAATAGTTTTGCGATTGAATCAGAAGAGAAATATTATTTGAAGGAGTTTGATATAGATAGCTTAATTGAGTTCTTCAAATATATATATTCAGAGATATTACCTGTAAGATTGCTCGGGAGAAAGTGGTTTTCAGAAAAAATTAATGAAGAATTATTTACTAAAGTTTTGGATATTCAGTGTAAGATAAAAGTGTCTGAAAAACAAAGAAGAGAATGTCTTTTTTTAATAAAACATTCACCCTCTGCTCTTGCCTATGCTATACATCCTGATGAAGATTTGACTCGTTATCGGTCACCAAATGGAACGACTATCGCTGAGAATGTAGATAAGGGGCATACTCAAATGTTTGTCCAAAAATTAACAGATTTATTTATTAAAGACTTTCATAATCAAGCACTCCATGAGTTGTATTTCAGTGATTATGGGATCTTTGATGTGAGAATAGAACAAACGTTAACTATTTTAAACGAAGGTGAGAATGTACTTTCTATAGTAAACAATAGAAATATGTCTTTGGGACGATTAGATAAAGAATTTGGAAACCAAATTATCCTTATTTCAAAACTTCCTGAAGATTAGAAAAGAAGCAACCCTTGTATCTAAAGCCCCCCAAGCAGGGATATTAGTACGACTGCTTCAAAAGTTATTTACCGTCCAAGTTCGGTTATTTCCGCTTATAGCTACCCTGCCGTTTTGAGGGGCGGTAGCCCGCAGAATAACCGCTTGTCCGATAATAACTTCTGCCGAGAAAGCCACTTAGTATTATAATATATATGAAGTCGTTGCCAAAAATACTATATTTGTTATAAATTGATTAGCAATTGTCAAAATCAATAATCATTCATAACATGAACATATTAACTGAAATAGTAGATTTGCTTTCTGATGGACAAAACTCCTTATCCTCAGCTCTCTTAAAATTGAAAGTATTATCATCTAGACTGAATAATAGTGAATTGTCAAAATGGATTGACAAAGAAATTAATGGTTATGCTGATGGAGACAAACTTCCAGAATACCGTAAACACTCTTGCGTTATAAAATGTAACTATATGAATGGTAATTGGAAGATGACCAATCAAAATGTTCCTCTATCTGTATTTCCTAAAAGTATTAGAGATATTGTGAAGGAAATTAAGTTTTTTCAAGATATTGCATCATTAGAAAGTGTCTCTAACGAAAAGTCTATGCGTTACTCAGTTCCACCATCTATAGGACAATATATTGATAATTACTATATAGGTCAAGGAAACCATTATTTTTCAACATACTCTGTATGGGCAGAAACGAGTATTACTTCCGTTAAAGAATTATTGGCAGGGGTACGTTTTTATGCTTTAAATTTAGTATTAAAATTGGAAGAAACTTTAGGTTATGAAATTGAAATGAATGAGTTGATAAATAAAAAAGACATTGCTAATAAAACTATAAATAATATTATGAATCAAACGATTATAACAAATACAGGAGATGGTAATCTTATAAATACAGGAAATAAGAATAAGATAGAAAATACCGTAACAATTACCAAGTCTAACATTGAACATCTCAAAGAAACCCTTCGGAATAATGGAATTCAAGATGAAGATATCGAAGAGCTAGAATGTATTTTAGTTGAAGAGCCGACTGTGTACTCTAATAATCAATTTGGCACGAAAGTTAATGATTGGATAAAAAAAATGGTTGGGAAAGCTGTAGATGGAACTTGGCAAATAGGAATTGGTGCAGCAGGTACTTTACTTGCTGATTCACTAATGAAATATTATGGACTATAACTATGAATAAAGAATGAATATATTAACAAATATCATTAATCTATTATCTGATGATAGTAAGCCTTTAACATCTTCTTTTTTACAAATTAAAGTTCTGGCATCAAGGCTACAAAGTACTCAATTGTTAGAATGGGTCAATAAAGAGTTATCAGGCTATAATAAAGGAGATTCTATACCTGAATATAGAATTTGTACAAGTTTGCTGATGGGTAACAATTTGAATGGAAATACAGAATGCAAGAATCATCCTTTCGCCTTACTCGGTCTAGATGCAAAGATTAAAGACATATTAGAGCATGTTGACTTTTTCAATGGTATTGGAGCTTTAGAATCATTTGTTTTGAAAAATGAGAATTTACAAATAGCTGTTCCCACAGAGGTTCTTGAACTAATAAATGATCTATACAGACAAAAAGGGAATCCTTACTTTTCTGCCTATTCTGTATACAAAAGCGTTACAATAGATCAGATAAAACAAATAACTACTAATATCCGAAACACTGCTCTAGATTTAATACTAAGTTTAGAAAATGAATTTGGATATGAAATAGAGTTGAATGAATTGATAAAAAAGCGAGATGAAGCGAACAGTATAATTCAAAATATAATTAATAATAGCGGGAACAACAACATTATTAATATTGGAAATAATAACAACCAAAAAGGAAATTTGTAGTGTAGATAAAAGAGCTATTTGATTATAATTGCTTCTTTCGTCTTTCATAATCTTTTCCTTCGCCCCTTTCGATATAGACAACCCTTCCAGCTTCTTTGTCAAAAGAATACTGATTGTGGGTAAATTCGGGTATATCATCTTTCGGCATTTCATATTTATTCTCAATCCGACCAGAGAGGATTTTCATATCCTCATTGACCTTTTGGTTCGTGATTTTAGCATAGATTTGTGTCGTTTGGATGGAACGATGCCCCATCATTTTAGAAAGTGTTTCAATCGGAACTCCTTGTGAGATACAGACTTGGGTTGCATACGTATGTCTTCCCATGTGGTAGCTCAGATTAGATTCTATACCACAGAGAGTTGCAATCTTTTTCAAGTTTCGGTCAATATTTGATAGAGCTATCATGTTGAATATTTTATCGCTTTTTCGTTCCGATTTGTATTTCTCAATAATTTGAACAGCAACACTCAATAGCCTGATATTACATTCGGTCTTGGTTTTCTGCCGTTCTATCTTAATCCACAAAGAACTATCAGTTTCTGTTAGTAAATGCTTCTCTGACAGATTCTTCATATCTGCATACGATAATCCGCTGAAACAGGAGAAGAGAAACATATCACGAGTACGACTCAACGATTTATTTTCAATAGTAGTATTCAGCATCTTTTGAAATTCCTCTGCTGTCAAATGTCGTCTTTTCTTTATTGGTATTTCTGGTACATAATTGATAAAAGGATCACGTTTAAGTGTATCTTGGCTAATTGCTCTCTTTATCATTTTTCGGAGAGGAATAATATGATTTAGCACAGTATATGTTGTCATTCGTTTATCCACACGTAAGTAAAAATCAAAGTCATCTATAAAACGTTGGTTCAATTGGCACAAGGGTATATCATCCATTTGATAGTGTCGTTGAATGAAGGTTGCCAAATGTCTATAGGTTAGCAGGTATAAATAATAAGTATCATATACACGGTTTACACCTACCCGAAGTTTAAATTCTTCGTTATGCTCTCTAAACAATTGTAATAGATTGGTTGCTTTTGCCCCAATGCCATTCAAAGCATTTTTCACACTCTCGGCAGTAACATATGCATCTTCCAATACCATGCGATTGTAATGTTCCCTAATCTGTGCATCCAATTTATCGAGCTTCCGATTAATACTTGTAGTTTCTTTGCTTTTTCCTGTTGCTCTGCCCGATTTGGCATCCCAAAGAGAGGGATTCACCTCTATCTTGGCACTAAATTGGGTGATTTCTGAGTCTATGGTGATACGCCCCATTATTGGACATTGACCGTTTTTCTTTACTTTGGATTTATTGATATAGAAAAGTACAGCGAATGTACTTCGTTTCGATATTTGTTTCATGATGCTATTATTTTAGGATGGATTTATACTACTACTTGAAATTTATCTTTGATACGTTCTTCCAATGCTTCCATATCTTCGGCAATCTTATGATTGGTTATTTTAGCATATATCCGAGTAGAACGTAAATCCCGATGACCAAGCATTCGGCTGACACTCTCAATCGGAACTCCTTGTGA
The DNA here is from genome assembly GCF_004569505.1 of Dysgonomonas mossii. Classification (NCBI taxonomy): domain Bacteria; kingdom Pseudomonadati; phylum Bacteroidota; class Bacteroidia; order Bacteroidales; family Dysgonomonadaceae; genus Dysgonomonas; species Dysgonomonas mossii. The sequence continues at coordinate 17,709 of NZ_SPPK01000005.1, read as the reverse complement.
GAGACAAATTTCCGTGGCAAATGTGTGTCTAGCTACGTGAGCTGTAAGCCTTTTGTTTATGCCGCACAAATTCGCTATTTCCTTCAAATATGTATTGTATTTCTGGTTTGTAGGTACCGGTAGTAGCTGTCCCTTCAATTGGCATCCCCTATCATCTTTATATTTTTCCAATAACATCTTCGGGATATTCAATAGAGGGATGTTACACATATTATTCGTCTTTTCACGAGGCTTCCGAATCCATATTTCTTCGTCGCTATTCTTTATAATATGCTCTTCTTTCAGATTCTTCACATCTACGAATGCTAATCCCGTAAACGAGCAAAACACAAAGACATCCCTGATTTGAGATAGTCGCTTTATGGAGATCTCTTTATTAATGAGAGTTTGCAGTTCATTCATGGTTAAGAATTCTACATGTACTTCATCCTGACGAAATTTAATAGAGGCAAACGGGTCTTTATGCAGCCAATCATTAAGTAATGCTATCCGGATGATCTTCTTGAAAATTTTCAAATGTTTGATAGCAGAATTGTTGGCACACCCTTTTTCTGTTTTGAGGTACAGTTCATATTTGCGAATAAAATCTTCATTGATATTCTTTAGTGGAATATCTTTTCTGTCCAACTCCTTATCCATAAACTCTTTCAGATATTTTAGGGAAGTATCAAACTTATAAATGGTTGATTGCGAATATTCGATATTTAATAATTGTCTGCATCTCTCATTATGTTCGGAGTGCACCTCAACTAAGGTCTTACCATCTTCTTCTTCGTCTTTGTGGTTTCCTAAATAAATATCTTTTATAATCTGTGCAGTGATAGGCTTACCAGCCAGCCCAAGGTCACAAAAGATTTGATGAATCCGGGATTTTACGGATTGAATATTATAATTCAATTCTTGTGCCTCCCTACTATTGCCTCTTGTTTTTCCTTGTGCCTGGCTCCACTGGGAAGGATTTACACTACCGGCAATTGGAATATCGACTACATTACTGTTTACAGTAGTGCGCATAAACAGAGGGACCTGCCCATTTTTCATCACCCTGTTTTTTCTGATTAAACAGACTACATTGAACGTGTTTCTTTTTTTAGTCATAATTGTTTCCATAAAATTGATTTTTGTCGTTGTAAAATTACTTTTTTAACAAAAAACTAACTCTATGCAAAATATTGTATAACAATGAATTGAAGTCATTCTCGTAGCCAATTCGTAGCCAGAACTGAAAAATAATTCTTGGCTACGAATTGGCTATGGAATAATGCTCAAAAATGCATTATTTTGCTGTTTTCGTAAAATTCAGGGAATAAAAAAAATCCTTGAAAACCAATTGATTTTCAAGGATTTGCTTTGTTTTGCCTTTCGGCTAAGTGCGGATGAAGGGACTCGAACCCCCACGCCTCTCGGCACCAGATCCTAAGTCTGGCGCGGCTACCAATTACGCCACATCCGCGGCTAATTTGCGTTAGCGGGTACAAAGATATAATAAAATGTGTTTTATCCAACACTTAATCATAAAAAAATAAGGGCATTTAAACTAATATTTTAATTTAGATGCTCTTATCTAGTAAATAAATTCCTATAAATTAGCCTTTAAAGCCAATTTTAGCATGTGTACCGTCACAATACGGTTTGTTTTGCGATCCGCCACAACGGCAAAGGTGTGGTTTGTCTTTGATAACTGAGGTTCCGTCTGCTAAAATTAGTTCTACAGTTCCTTCCACCAATAGCGGTGCATTAGGAATCACTTTGATTTTCAATAGTGTTTCATTCTTTTCCATAATAGATGATAGTTTTAAAAACGTTGATATTAATATAACATTTTAGATGCTAAAAAGGTCACTCTCTTGCTTTCTTTTACATTTTATCTTTCCATTTTTTTTCATAGCTTTGTGATACCAAAGAAGAAAAATCAAGAATGGATAATTATATAGTTTCGGCAAGGAAATACCGTCCTATGACTTTCAACTCAGTTGTGGGGCAAAGGGCATTAACTACTACACTAAAGAACGCAATAATGTCGGGCAAGCTGGCTCATGCATATCTTTTTTGTGGACCTAGAGGTGTTGGTAAAACAACATGTGCCCGTATTTTTGCGAAAACCATAAATTGCCTGTCTCCAACTCCCGATGGCGAAACTTGTAACCGATGCGAATCGTGTGTCGCCTTTAATGAGCAGCGGTCTTTCAATATACACGAATTGGATGCTGCGTCCAACAACTCGGTAGACGATATACGATCTTTGATCGAACAAGTGCGTATCCCTCCGCAGATAGGAAAATACAAGGTATATATAATAGATGAGGTGCACATGCTTTCACAAGCGGCATTCAACGCCTTTCTGAAAACATTGGAAGAGCCGCCTCACCATGCTATTTTTATCTTGGCTACAACCGAAAAGCATAAAATACTTCCAACAATACTTTCTCGTTGCCAGATATACGATTTCAGCCGTATTACAATCAAAGATACAGTAGAGCACCTTCAATATGTCGCCGATCAGGAGCATGTGAAGGCAGAGCCCGAAGCCCTGAACGTTTTGGCTCAAAAGGCAGACGGAGGAATGCGTGATGCCTTGTCTATCTTCGATCAGGTAGTAAGTTTTACAGGAGGTAATGTAACGTACAAAGCTGTTATCGAGAATCTGAATGTTCTGGATTATGAATATTATTTCCGATTGACAGATTCTATTTTAACCAACAACGTAGTAGAGGGTTTGTTGATCCTGAATGAGATCCTTAGCAAAGGTTTTGATGGTAATAATGTGATAACAGGTATTGCCTCGCACTTTAGGGATTTATTGCTCTGCAAAGATGCAAAGACCGCAGAACTGTTTGAAGTAGGAGCTTCCATCAGAGATCGCTACATAGAAACAGCGAAGAAGTGCACCAACGAATTTTTGTATAAGGCCATCGAGTTGGTCAACGAAAGTGACCTCAATTATAAATATAGCCGAAATAAGCGATTGCTCTCCGACTTGACAATAATTAGGCTTTGCCAATTATCTTCACCTCAAGCAGGAATTGAAGATCAAAAAAAAAAGCAGGTAATTGATCCGATCTTCTCCAAGCAGGAACAACCTGTGCAAGCGGCTGCACCGACTACAAATCAGAGGCCCGCGGCGCAGAGTCCGCAGCCTGCTCAACAATCTCCCGTTCAGCAAAGGGTAACTCCTTCTGTCGCAGCCAAAGAGCCGACTGTCAATGTAGAGCCTGCTAAAACAACACCGAATGCCGGAGGTTTTGGTGTTTCTATCTCAGCGTTCGGAAAGAAAAAAGATGAGGAAACGACAAAAGCTGATATAACGATAGAAGTTCTTAACGACAGATTTACTCCACTCCAACTTATCAACGAATGGAAAGCGTATGCTGAGAATTTGACCGAAGAGCTCCATCTGAGAAATACAATGCTCAATTGCCTCCCTAATCTTATCGCCAATACGGTGTTTGAGGTAATTGTAAATAATCCTGTTCAGGAACAACGTCTTCTTGAATATCAGATGGATATATTGTCAAGGCTGCGAGCACAACTTCGTAATACTCATCTGAGGATGGAGGTTAGGATAAGTGAAAATAATGAGAAAAAATTGGCTTTCACGCCTGCCGAGAAATTTAATCTGATGATGGAAGAAAACGAAAGTTTGCGAAGATTGAAAGATGAGTTTGGCCTGGAGTTATCATAATGAGAAAATCACAAAAAGAGTTAGATTGAGAAGGTAGAACAAAGTAAAAATTTTAGATAAAAACCTCGAAGGTTTAAAATAAATATATTTCTAGGACGAGAGGAAAAATCGTGCTATCTTTGTAGCCTCAAAAAAAATTATTCTCACAATTCCAACAAAGGAGATCTTTTTATGACAGAGCCATTAAAGCATGAATGCGGTATCGTCATGATACGCTTATTAAAACCGCTCGAATATTACCAACAAAAATATGGTACATGGCAATATGGGTTGAATAAACTCTATCTGCTAATGGAAAAACAACACAATCGAGGTCAAGAGGGCGCAGGCTTGGCTGTTGTAAAGTTAGAGTCACCTCCCGGTAATGAATTTATATTCAGAGAAAGAGCTGTGGGATCAAGTGCCATCTCAGAGATTTTCACAAACGTTTATCAGAACTATGAAAAAATATCGGAAGATAAACTCAATGATGCTGAGTATGCCAGTAAATATCTCCCCTTTGCCGGAGAACTGTTTTTAGGGCATTTGCGTTATAGCACTACCGGAAAAAGCGGAATCTCATACGTCCATCCATTTATGCGTCGTAACAACTGGCGGTCAAGAAACTTGGCTTTAGCCGGCAATTTCAATATGACAAATGTAGATGAATTGTTTGCGGAGTTGTTGGCACAAGGTCAACATCCTCGCGACTATACAGATACATTTGTACTTCTCGAATCGGTTGGTCATTATCTAGACAGAGAAGTTCAATATCAGTTTGATAAACACAACAAGAGTACCGGTGCAAAAGGAGAGGAGCTGAACACACTGATAGAGAAAAATCTTGATATCCATTTTATGCTCAACAAGGCAAGTGAGAAATGGGATGGAGGTTATACTATAGGAGGGCTTATCGGATGTGGCGATGGATTTGTTTACAGAGATCCTTCGGGTATTCGTCCGGCTTTCTATTACAATGACGACGAAATTGTTATTGTTGCATCAGAAAGACCTGTTATCCAGACAGCTCTAGGACTTGATGTTGCCGATATAAAAGAGTTAAACCCGGGACAGGCCATCATCGTAAAGAAAGATGGTACAGTTATGTTTTCTCAGATACAAGAGCCTAGAAATGTTTCTCCGTGCTCATTCGAACGCATTTACTTTTCGCGTGGATCAGATTCTGACATATATAACGAACGCAAAAAATTGGGGAAACTTCTTTTGCCTCAAATTCTGAAAGCCATAGATTCAGATATTCAACATACGGTATTTTCTTTTATTCCCAATACAGCAGAAGTTGCTTTCTTCGGGATGACCGACGCATTCAATAAACATATGAATGATGTTAAGCTTAGAAAGATAAAAGAAAAAGGGGCATCTATCACCGAAGAGGAATTGCAAAAAATTCTATCTATGCGGGTTCGTACCGAAAAAGTTGTGATAAAAGATATAAAGCTAAGAACCTTTATTGCACAAGATAAGAGCCGCGACGATTTGGCTGCACACGTATATGATGTTACTTATGATTCGGTAAAGCCATATGAAGATAATCTGGTTGTTATCGATGATAGTATAGTGAGAGGTACTACACTGAAACAAAGTATAATAAAGATACTCGATCGGATTCATCCGAAGAAAATCGTTATCGTATCTTCTTCTCCTCAGATACGTTATCCTGACTGTTATGGTATCGATATGTCGAGAATGAATGAATTTGCTGCATTCAGGGCTGCCATCGAATTGCTGAAAGAAAGAGGAATGCAATCGGTGATAGATGAAGTGTATCGTAAATCTTTGGCTCAGAAGGATAAGCCAAAAGAGGAAATAGTAAACTATGTGAAAGAAATTTATGCTCCTTTTACGGACGAAGATATTTCGAAAAAGATGGCTGAAATGCTAACACCAAAAGGAACAAAGGCCGAAATAGAAATTGTTTTCCAAAGCATTGAAAACCTTCATAAAGCGACACCTAATCACAAGGGAGACTGGTATTTTTCAGGAAATTATCCGACTCCGGGTGGAAACAGAATGGTAAACACCGCTTTCTTGAATTATATAGAAGGAAAAAACAACCGCTCTTATTAAGGGTAATAAATATATAAGAGAGCTGATTTTATATCAGCTCTTTTTTTTATTCACTTTTCATGTAACCATGTCCCTCTTAGAATAGTCTTATTATAAAAGATGTAAACCATTAAATATATAATATGAAAAGGACTCGGCTATTTCTGTTAATTTTATTCGTAGTAGGTATCAACAACATTTATTCTCAAGAATTTGTAACAATATCAGGACGGGTTACAGATTTCGACGGAAATCCTATCGACAGTTGCTGGATAGGCCTTGATTATTCGGATTTTTCGCCTGCTTATCAAACGTATTCAGATAAAGACGGTTATTACTCTCTGGAGAATGTAAAGAAAGGGAAATACAAGTCTTTTTATGCACTTCGCCCCAAAGAGTATCCTCGAAGAGATGCAGTGGCGGACGACGACAAACGTCTTGAGTTTTGGGCATGGAATGTAATAGCAGATCGAGATCTGACGATAAATCCACGTTATCACCGTCTGGAGCTTTATGGCACAAACGCATTCAAAGTCGAGGGAGGATATAATGGCCTCTTTATATACACACGACCTATGAGTGTGGGAAAAGTACTTACATACTCCAAAGAATTGCAGCTAAATAAAGCTAAGGCAGAAAAAGAAATGGATGTATCAGTTAAAACTGAATTTTTCAGAGTGAAGGTATTTATTGATGATAAGGAGGTTGCAGTCAACTCTGTACAGCGTGTGCAGGAATATGTAGGGAAAGATAATCCCAGCATGGGTGCTTATATTATCCAGACAGAGTTACCCAAAGAAAAATCCGAAAAACCATATCGGATAATAAGAGTAGTGGGAGAAAACCTGGAGCATAATGAGATGGGTGAGAATATATATTTCTATGAAGTAAAGAATTACGAGGAAACCCCGAAAAACTGAGGAAGCTATATTTCATAATCAATTTATTATGTTCTTGAAAGTCGGATAATTTCAGAACCAACCAACAATTTAATATCTTTGTTTTATTAATTTGCAATAGTTATTTGATCTGTATAATTTTATCTATTTAAGGTGATACTGAATACCGAGCATTGCAAGCAGAAAGGTGACAGTAAAAAGAATGTAAAAACATGTCACTTTTGTCACCTTTGTCACTTTTTAGGACTTAACATATTGCTGATTCGTATTAAGAATTGATTATGAAAGAAAACAATATAATAGCAGCTATATCTACACCTGCAGGTATAGGAGGGATAGCCATTATACGTCTGTCGGGAAATGGATGTATAGAATTAGTTGACGCTGTTTTTAAATCCTTTAAGGCGAAAAAACTTGCAGAAGCAAAAGCATATACAGTTCATTTCGGATCTATCATCAAAGAGAACGTTGTTTTAGATGACGTACTGGTGAGTGTATTCCGAAATCCGCATTCGTTTACCGGTGAAGATATAATAGAGATATCCTGTCATGGTTCTATTTATATTCAACAAAATATATTACAGCTTCTTATATCAAAAGGAGCGTCTTTGGCTCAACCGGGGGAGTTTACCCAACGCGCTTTCTTAAATGGAAAGATGGATTTGTCTCAGGCTGAATCGGTGGCAGACTTAATCGCATCATCTTCAGCCGCTACACATCGCTTGGCAATGAATCAGATGCGTGGAGGTTTTAGTAATAAACTGATTGAGCTTCGTACTGAACTGTTGAATTTTACTTCTTTGATAGAGCTCGAATTAGACTTTTCCGAAGAAGATGTTGAATTTGCAAATAGAGACCACCTCAAAGAAGCAGCACACCAGATAGAATCACATATAAAAAAGCTGGCCGATTCTTTTAGCATAGGAAACGCAGTTAAATCCGGTATTCAGGTTGCAATTATAGGCGAAACAAATGCCGGGAAGTCTACCTTACTCAACCTCCTTTTGCATGAAGAAAAAGCAATTGTATCCGATATTCATGGTACAACGAGAGATGTTATTGAGGATACGATTAATATACAAGGACTGACTTTCAGACTCATTGATACTGCCGGAATACGGGATACTCATGACGAGATAGAAAGCCTTGGCATTGAACGTACATTTAAGAAGATAGAACAGGCGAATATTGTTTTGTGGGTAGCCGATTGCGAAACCATAAATGAGCATATTGAGGAGTTGTCTCAAAAAATACTGCCTGTAGTTGGTGATAGGAAGTTGATTCTTATATTCAATAAGGTTGATATTATTTCAGCAGAAAGAAAAGCAGAAAAAGAAAAGCTTCTATTGGATAAAATTCCTGAACGGGTTTTCATCTCGGCTAAATATGAGCAAGGAACTAATCAGTTGGAAGACTTATTAGTAAAAACGGCAAATATCCCTGAAATTAGTGAGCAAGATATTATTGTTACAAATGTTCGTCACTATGAGGCTCTCCAAAATGCATTGGTTGCTATAAAACGTGTTTCGGAAGGGTTAGACCTAAAAATATCGGGAGATTTTCTGTCGCAGGATATTCGTGAATGTATGTATTATCTGGGTGAAATTACAGGTCAAATTTCTACAGATGAGATATTGGGTAATATTTTTAGTAAGTTTTGTATCGGCAAATGATAACTAATTAATATTAATAGAAAATAATTATCAATCATCACAAAGTCATCATTTTATGGTGGCTTTTCTTTTTCTCTATTCTATCTTTGCTAATCAATAATTATAGTTGTTTTGATGGTATTTATGTCGTTTTTGTACCGATCATCAGAAAAATTGCATTCTCGTTTGGATTGATGACATAGATTATACATATTTGCAACATATAGCAACGATGTGACACAAAGAGCAACACAAGGCAACAGATTTTTAGCGAAGTTAAAGGATAGAATTATGAGCAATAAATTAGAGATTATAAAAAAATGTGAGTACTGCGGAAAAAGATTCGTAGCACAGAGAACGACGACCCGTTATTGTTCTCATCAATGTAACTCGAGGGCTTATAAAGAAGATAAGAAGAAGAGAAAGGTCGTAGGTCTTAACTATGCCGTTATGCAGGAGATAGAACGGATCAGTGAACGCTTCGAAGAAATTCAGGATAAAGAGTTTCTGTCAGTGGTAGAAACAGCTTTTCTATTAAGTATTGAGAGGACCACTGTTTATCGATATCTACATCGCGGACAATTAAAAGGGATTCGGATGGATGGTAAAACTTTTATCCGCCGTTCGGATATCGACGCGATGTTTGACAATGCCCAAAAATATGAATCAAAGGCCAGACCGAGTGTCGAAGCAAAACCTCTCACCGAATTTTATACAGTAGCTGAAATTAAAGAAAAATTCAATATTAGAGAATCGTGGTTGTTCAAAGTAGCCAGGGAGAATGATATTCCCAAAACTCTGATTCGAGGAAAATCCTATTTTAGCAAGAAGCACATTGATAAATATTTTGAAAAGAAAGGGATCAATGATTATCAGGATATTAGAGAATGGTACACAGTTGCAGATATTATGGAAAAATATGGGTTGACTCTCAATGCAATATACAGCTTCGTCTCAGAGAATCAAATACCCAAGAAGAAAGATGGGCGAATGGTTTTATACTCCAAACATGATTTTAATGTAGCAAAGGGATATGAAAAGCCCAAGGAGCCTGAATATTATTCTGTAGAAGAGGCTATGGAAAAATACAACCTGACTCGTGATGCACTATACCACTATATAAAGTATCACAACATTCCCAAAGTGAAGGATGGTCGATACATTAAGATATCGAAGCCCGAACTTGACAAATTGTTTAACCCTCAAATAACATAATAATATGGCAACACTGACAAGAGTTCATCTCAGACAACGAGATGTAACAAGAGGAAGGATAAGCCTCTATTTAGACTACTATCCCGCAATTCGAGATCCCTATTCCATGAAGATGACACGGCGTGAGTATTTGGGTATTTACATTTATGCAAGGCCTAAAAATGAATTTGAGAAAGAATTCAATAACGAAATGTTAATGAAAGCCGAAGCTATCAGAAGTATAAGGGTGCAGGCTATCATCAATGAAGAATTTGGTTTTCTGGATAAGAATAAAGCAAAAGCGGACTTCCTTATCTACTTCAAAACTAAGGCGGAAAAGAAAGATCAGGAATGGATGAAAGTGTATCTACATTTTTCTAACTTCGTCAAAGGCAAATGTACTTTCGGAGAAGTAACAGTAGATATATGCAATCGGTTTAGAGATTATCTACAGGATGCAAGGCAATTGAAAAACAGAACTATTGGATATCACAGAATTCAGCATCCGGATATTTCTCTACTTTCAGAGCTTTATTGAAGGTCGCGTATAAAGAGAAGTTTTTTAGAGAGAATTTGAATGACTTTCTAGATTCAATAGAAACAACTGACGTAAAGAAAGAATATCTTACTCTAGATGAAGTCAAGTTGCTAGCCAACACCCCATGCGATGATTACCCGATATTGAAAACTGCTTCTTTGTTCTCTTGCATGACCGGATTGCGAATCAGTGATATATTAAAACTCGATTGGAAAGAAATAGAGCCGGCTTCGGATGGAGGCTATTGCATGCGATTACGAACAGAAAAGACTGAAACAGAAACAACCTTGCCAATAAGCGACGAGGCTTTGGATTTATGCGGTAAACGAGGAAAAGGGAAAGTATTTAAAGGTCTACAACGGAGCATGACTCAACAACCTTTAAAAGCATGGGTTGCTAGCGCCGGAATAACAAAACACATTACATTCCATTGCTTTCGGCATACTTTTGCTACCTTGCAAATCGCTTTAGGCACAGATATTTACACTGTGAGTAAGATGCTTACTCATAAAAATGTCTCTACAACACAGATATATGCAGATTTGGTTAGTTCGAAGAAACGAGAATCGGCGAATAAAATAAGCTTAAAATAAAATACAATGAATAAAGGGGAAGTTATAATATATCAAACACCTGATGGTAATACCCAGTTAGATGTGCAATTAGAGGATGAGACTGTATGGTTATCACTAAATCAAATATCAACACTGTTTGAACGAGATAAATCTGTAATATCAAGACATATACGCAATATCTATAGAGAACAGGAGCTGGAAGAAAAAGCAACTGTTGCAAAAAATGCAACAGTTCAAAATGAGAACGGTCGTGAAGTTCTTAGACAAATAGAGTATTACAATCTTGATGTAATAATATCAGTTGGTTATCGTGTAAAATCACAGCGAGGTACTCAGTTTCGTATTTGGGCGAATAATATTCTGAAAGAATATCTTATCAAAGGCTATGCTATAAATCAAAATGCCAAGAATGAGCAATTGGAAAACTTGAAGAAAACAGTCAAGCTTCTTTCTAATGTAATTGCTTCTAAAGCTTTGTCTGCTGATGAAGCGACCGGGTTATTGCGTGTAATAACAGACTATACCTATGCCTTAGATACCTTAGATAGATACGATTATCAAAAACTTGAGATTGAGAAAACGACGGTCGATGAAGCTTTTAAAACGAATTATGACAATGCAATGGAAGCTATTTATGTATTGAGAGATAAGTTTGGAAGTGGCGGTTTGTTCGGAAATGAGAAAGACCAGTCTTTCAAAAGCTCAATTAGTACTATTTATCAAACATTTGGAGGAGAAGAATTATATCCCAGTATAGAAGAAAAAGCAGCGATGTTACTATACTTAGTAACTAAAAATCATTCATTTAGTGATGGAAATAAGCGAATTGCAGCATTCCTATTCCTTTGGTTCTTGGAGAAAAATGGTATTCTATACAAAAGTGACAGCACAAGACTTATTGAAAACAATACACTTGTTGCACTTACTTTGATGATTGCGGAAAGTCGGACGGAAGAAAAAGATATTATGGTAAAAGTTATTGTGAATCTGATAAACCAGAATAATTGATAGGGGTAACAACAAAACTGAAAATCAGATAACAAAATAAATTTAAACCAACATCCCACATATGAACATTACTATAAAAAACATACGTCTACAGAGCCAACAGCTATTAGAACAGCTATTTGATACCCCAAAAGAAGTGGTGTCATGGATGGGAGCAATGCAAGCTCAGGATTTCACTATGGCAAAATGGGCTATCGCTATCCGATCGAAACAATGTACAGAACAAGATATCGAAGACGCTTTCAATCGAGGAGATTTTCTTAGAACCCATATTATGCGCCCAACCTGGCATTTTGTTTCTGCAGAGGATATCAAGTGGCTCCTGAAATTGACAGGAGAGCGAATTAAAGGTGCATGGAAATATGTAAAAGATTTGAAGGTTGATGAACAAGAACTTACAAAATGTTATAAACTGTTAGAAAGGACACTGAGGGACAATAACCATCAGACTAAGGAAGAAATTACAAAAATATTCGAGCAAGAAGGATTGGGGGCTACCGATAGACACATATACCTCTTTACTATGTTCGCAGAAGCTGATGGTATTATATGCAGCGGCTCATTGAAGGGGAATAAGCAAACCTACGCTCTACTGGACGAAAGAGTTCCTCAGAGCAAAGACATACATAAGGATGAAGCACTGGCTATGTTAGCCCAAAGGTATATGCAGAGTCATTCCCCTGCAAGCTTACAGGATTTTGTCTGGTGGTCGGGGTTGACAATCAAAGATTGCAGACATGCCTTTGGTCTAATAGACAATGAATTGGTAAAAGATCATTTCGGTTCTACCGAATTATATATTCATAAAGGCTATAAAGAGTGTGCTTCTTTGGATACAGATATACTTCATTTCCTGCCTGCTTATGATGAGTATATTATCAGTTACAAGGATAGGACAAATGTGCTAGATTTAGAGCACCATCCGAAAGCTTTTAATAACTATGGAATATTTCAATCAATTATACTGTATAATGGGCATGGTATAGGTAATTGGAAAAAGATTAAGAAAGCGAAAGGGATTGACTTTGATATTTCTTTTTGGGATAATAAGCTCAAAATAGACAAAGAGTTGCTTGCCTTAGAAGGGAAGAAGTTCCAAGATTATATTAAGAAATAAGAATAGCAATGAATTTTAAAGCTAAACTATCGGAGCGGATTGGTATGGATGATATCCATGAAATACTTCGTTTAACTCAGCAAAGTGACAAACGAAAACAAGAATTATATGATTTAGTTATTGGAGAAGATAAAAAAATAGGATACCATGCTGCTTGGATATTTACACACGTCTCTTCAGAGGACAATAAATGGCTGCAGGGAAAGCAAGATGAGCTTATTGACGAGGTGATGACATGTGAGCATGGAGGTAAACGAAGGGTTATCCTGAATTTGCTTTATAAACAGCCTTTGGCAGACCCTCCGAGGGTTGATTTTCTGGATTTCTGTCTGGAGCGAATACTCTCAGTTAAGGAATTACCCGGAGTGCAGTCACTCTGTATGAAAATAGCTTCGAGCTCTGCCGTACTATTCCTGAATTAACGCAGGAATTGAAAACTACTCTAGAGATGATGGACGGGAAATTATGTCCGGCAATATGCAGTGTCCGAAAGAATATTCTTAAAGCGATGCAGAAAGGGAAAAGTATGCAAAGAGCTAAAGGGTAAAACATCATAAAGATTTTAGAAGAATCATACAAATTCTCCTAATCTATATATAAATATTTAGCCAGTCTAAACTTCCATCCCATAAAGTCAACTAAAGATTGTGGAGATAGTATTTTTTAGTATCTGCATATCCAAAGAATTAGCGTTGTAGCTCCTGATTGATAACTACCTTTACTTCAAATACCATAGAACCGTCTTCCTGTGTCTCGATCAACTTTTGACTTTTATGAAAAGGCTTGGTCTGAACATAGGGCGCATTTTCTTCATTTACCAAAAAACGGACAACTTCAGCTTTCATTCCTGTATTTTTAGTGACGCCAACCAAATCGCCAAAAAAGGTCTGGGGATCGAATAAATTATTTTCAACAAACCTTTCTTTTTCTGCGATCTCTATATTATGTATCCTATCCAAAGCCAGATTGATAATATTTCCTTTTCGGCGACCAAATACAAACCAGCGGTTGCGATATTCTTTTAATAAGTAAGGATAGAATAAAAATGTATTTGCTGACCGGGCTTTTAAGGATCGGTATTTGAATATCTGAAAGATTTAATGGATGTATTCTACAATCAAGGCTTACACATGTGTCCTGACACGACGACAAATAACGACAAACTACGACAGGTTAACCTTTCTTCTTTTTATCCTTTTCATTTTTACACTTGTAATTATAATCATGGACGTTGCAACGCCTTTTTTTAACCATTAATTCAAGCAGATTGTATTATGATGTGTACGGAAATTACTTTTGAGAAACTGCCAGAGGCACTATCCTATCTAATCAAATCGGTATCAGAAATAAAATCTATGATCGAAGATCGGAAAAGATTAGATTCACCAAGAGGAAAGATTCCTATTGGAATTGACGAGGCTTGTTGTATTATTCAAAAAGCCAAACCGACAGTTTATGCATTAGTCCGAAAAGGTCTATTGCCAAGTTATAAGCGTGGCAAAAAGCTATTCTTTTTCGAAGAAGAACTGATAGAATGGATTGCAAAAGGAAGAAGAAAAACAGCCGAAGAAATCAGGGTCGAAATCGAAAAAGATATGTATAGCAGACGTCGAAAAAAATGACTGATTAATTGTATATTAATTTCGCATTTATGTCTCATCACTTAAATCAAAACTATATGGACAAAGAATTTATTATGCTAGAGAAAAACGTTTTTAATAAAATGCTGGATCGCATAAATCACCTCGAAAAGTATGTTGGAATATTATGTTTAAGGCATACTCCAGCCGATTTATTGATATGGCTAGACACACAACAAGTTTGTTCCATTTTATGCATTGGCCCTAAAGCATTACAAAAGTATCGGGATGCAGGTAAAATTGGATTCTCACAAGTTGGAAGAAAGAATTTTTATCTAAAAAGTGATATAGAAGTATTTCTAAAAACAGTAGTTAAAGTAAAGAATAAATATAATAAACGATGAAAAAAATAACCGAAAACGATGCCAGAGTTTCATACTTTTTCAACTCTATCGATCGCATAATGGATCAACTCAGGACTCTTTCTAAAGATTGTAAACTCGGATTGAATGGTGATCGCTATATGACCGATGAAGAATTGTCAAAATATTTGAGAGTGAATCGGCGCACATTATCAGATTATCGTAAAAACGGGATATTGTCTTATATTAACTTTGGCGGTAAGACCTTATATAAAGAATCTGAAATTCAGGAAATTTTAGATGCATCTTATTCTCCCAAAAGATAATAATCTTGGACTCAATTGAAAGTGAATATTAATATACTCAATCTAGCTCTCGTATGATTCCGGTATATGGTTTATAATCGATAATAAAATATCCTGCTAAGTTCCAGTAGCAGGATATTTTTTCTTAAAACAAACTTGACTTCTCATCTATTTTAATTCTCTCTCCAAAATCTTTCCTGACAGCATAAACATCATTCTATCTAGCCTCATTAAAGGCGCCCTATGCGATAACCTGTCATCATTATGTTATCCAATGGTCAGTCTATTTGTGGTAGCTGCTATTAAAAAAAATGAATACAACAGTTTTTTGTCTCGGGATTTTTCTAAACATCCCGGATACCACCCATCGAAAAGATAGATTCATCTTTTGAATGAACCTTAAAATAGGACAATAATGTCCATGATATTAATATCCAAAAGAGATTATAAAGTTGAGACAAAGTCTCCTCCCTCATTTGTCTTCATAGTTTTTTTTTAATATTTAACTTATATTCATTGACTTTACATCTAGGCATCAAACTTTTTTCTATCAGCTATATCAGCATTTTTTTAGTTGTAAAAATATACCTTGCTCCTCTTAAAAGTCATAAGATTTCAATATTATTCAGTATAAGAAAAAAAGGCCATCGATTTAACACATTTTGAAATGCCCTAAAATAGGGATAAGTAGGCATTTTTAGGGACTGAAAGTCCTAGTTCTGCCTGGGACTATACACCCTGTGCAAGAAATAGAAACCTATTTCTAAATACTACTCCGAAAGAGCAATATTCATTATTGATACTCGTAAAAGTTTAAAGACTACAACATATAATTCCATTATTTACAGCTGTTTGTTTTATAAAAGTTTGACTTTTTGTTTAAATTGTATACAAGAATATGCAAACCTTAGATATGGCTCTATCTGTGCAACTATCTCCAGGTTTCTATAATATTCCTATAATAAGATGTTAAATCATTCCTAAAAATACACTATCCGGAGGAACGATTATTATTTGTAAATTACTATAACACAACTTCACAATGAAAGAGACATTCAGAACCTTGTTTTTTATAAGAAAAAATCAATTAAAAGACAATGGACTAGCAACTATCATGATCCGTATCACAATCAACGGAAAGCAAATTGAGTTTAGCAGTAAATTAGAAATTGATCCAATAGCCTGGTCTCAAAAAGAGAATAGAGCGATTCATGAGCCTTTTCTGTATATCAATGAACTCTTACAAGAAATAAGAGCTAAGATAAAAGACTTTTACTTTAACCTGTTATCTAGACATCAGTCCGTATCCCCAGCCAGACTTAAACAGGCCTATTTAGGAAATGATAATGAAATGCTGCTTAGTTATCAGTTTAAGGAACAAATTAAGATCTTCCGTTCTAAAAATGGTAGAAATATATCGGCTGTCACTGCTGATTGTTATAAACTTACGCACAGGCGTATCAACGAGTTTTTACTTAAGAAATACAAGAGAAAAGATATACTGATTCAGGATATTGATTTGGTATTTCTTGAATGTTTTTATACTTATCTGAGGGAGGAGCATAACTGTAGTAATAATACGTCTATCAAATATATGAAACGATTCGCAGCGATTTTAAACTTTGCAGAAAAGATCGGATTATTAAAGATCAACCCATTTGGACTATTCCGATTCCATATAGAGAAGAAATATCCTGTTTATCTTACTGAAGATGAGGTAGACCTAATTGCCGGGAAGACCTTTATGACAGAGCGATTAAATAGAGTGAAGGATATTTTCGTATTTTGTTGCTGGACAGGCATATCTTACAGGGACGTTTGTAACTTAAGAATATCGGATATTGAGTGTCGGAATAAGCAATATTGGCTTGTAGTCACCAGACAAAAAACACATAACATATCACAAATACCATTATTAGACGTTCCTTTGAAAATATTAGAAAAATATCATCCGAACTTCAATATGGATTCATCTGACAAGTCTATATTCTCAATATCGAGTAACCAGAGGGTCAATGAATACCTGAAAGAAATAACAAATATCTGCGGTATCCGGAAGAACATCGGCTTTCATTGCTCAAGACACACATTTGCCACGCTGGCACTGAACAAAGGCGTATCGTTGGAGTCTGTAAGTAAAATCCTTGGGCACACGAACATCAGAACTACAATGATTTATGCAAATGTTACAAATCAGAAAATAGAATTGGAAATGAAAAAAATGAGGGGATAAATGAAGAAAACAGTTAAAAATGACCCTATCTCGCCAATCCAAACTGGCCCCCTTGAAGATTTTTTGTTTCTAAAAAGCTAACAACTTTATTATACATAAAAGCAAAGAATATATTTACTCATTTGCCTGCCTCATGCTGTATATTTGTAGGAAAAAATTAGAATTTGTAAATAGTAGTTCAGACAATGATAAAAGTTATAGCCGAGGATTTTATAAAGGAAGAATATTTAGATATTGTAAAACCTCTTTATACAGAATTAATTGCTAAGACTAAATTGGAAAAGGATTGTATTGAATTGAATATAATCTTTATATAGATCAGGATGATAAAACTCACTTTATCTTCATAGAAGAATGGCCGGATCATGAGGCATTGGACAGACATTGCCAGACAGAACATTTCAGAAGGCTTGTACCCCTAATTAATAAACATCAATCCAAAGAGTGTGAATTTACAATTATGGAAATTTTTCAATAAGTACAATAAGTTTTAACATAAACAGATGAAATACATCTTA